>NZ_JBBMFE010000012.1:0-115891 GCF_040096155.1 Laedolimicola intestinihominis
GCCCCGCGTCATCGCCGCGGGCCCCTTTCCGTTTATCGTTATGAAGTATTAGTTATTGTTCTTGTTCTTCTCCACCTCAGCCAGCTTCATAGCCCGAACCTTCAGCGGAAGGCCAAACAGGGTGATGAATCCGTCTGCGTCGTGGTGGTCGTACATGTCGCCGGTGGTGAAGGACGCCAGGGACTCATTGTACAGAGAGTAGGGAGAAGTGGTGCCGGCCTTGATGATGTTGCCCTTGTAGAGCTTGAACTTCACTTCGCCGGTTACATACTCCTGGGTTACCTCCATGAAAGCCTGGATAGCTTCACGCAGCGGGGTAAACCATTTTCCTTCATATACAATCTGGGAGAACTTGTTGGCCATATCCTTCTTGGTCTCCATGGTAGCGCGGTCCAGAACCAGCTCCTCAAGCTGACGGTGAGCCTCCATCAGGATGGTTCCGCCCGGGGTCTCATATACGCCACGGGACTTCATACCTACCACACGGTTTTCTACGATATCCACGATACCGATGCCGTGCTTTCCGCCCAGAGCGTTCAGAGTACGGATGACGTCAGCCACCTTCATCTGCTTGCCGTTTACGGAAGTAGGAACGCCCTTTTCAAAGGTCATGGTTACATATTCCGGTTCGTCCGGAGCCTTCTCCGGGGTGGTGCCCAGAACCAGCAGGTGTTCGTAGTTCGGCTCGTTGGCCGGATCCTCGAGCTCCAGTCCCTCATGGCTGATGTGCCACAGGTTCCGGTCACGGCTGTAGCTGGAATCGGTAGAGAAGGGAAGATGGATGCCGTGCTTCTCGCAGTACGCGATCTCATCCTCACGGGACTGCATGGTCCAGATATCGGTCATTCTCCAGGGAGCGATGATCTTCAGATCCGGAGCCAGAGCCTTGATGCCCAGCTCGAAACGAATCTGGTCATTGCCCTTACCGGTAGCGCCGTGGCAGATAGCGACAGCGTTCTCCTTCCGGGCGATCTCTACCAGCTTCTTTGCGATGGCCGGACGCGCCATGGAAGTACCCAGCAGATACTTGTTCTCGTATACAGCGTCTGCCTTTACGCAGGGCATGATATAATTTTCAGCGAAATCGTCTACCAGATCCTCGATGTACAGCTTGGAAGCGCCGGACAGCTTCGCGCGCTCGTCCAGTCCGTCCAGCTCATTTCCCTGGCCGCAGTCGATACAGCAGCAAACTACGTCGTAATCAAAATGCTCCTTCAGCCACGGAATAATGGCTGTGGTGTCCAGTCCGCCGGAATAGGCAAGTACTACTTTGTCTTTCATATTCAAATATCCTCCTGAGTGTTTTATGATTTCTATACGGTATGAATGATTATGCATACCGTTTCTGTTCACTGAAAACTAATATACATCATTTCCATATAATATGCAAGCGGAAGTTCAGAAAAAGTTCCACAGAAATATGAATAAAAATAAAATAGTACTTGAATAATATGCATAAAAGTGATAATATATGCAAAGCGAGTGTATAAAAATGCATACAAGCGGAAAGGTGCTTGAAATACTGGCCAAACAGATCTAAAATAGGAACAAATATCCACAAAAAGAGAGGAAAATAGAAATGATAAAGGCAGGAATTATCGGAGCAACCGGATATGCGGGCGGCGAGCTGGTCCGCATTCTTACAGGACATAAGGATGTGGAGATTAAATGGTACGGTTCCCGAAGCTACATAGATAAGAAATACGCGGAAGTCTACCAGAACATGTTTCAGATCGTAGACGACAAATGCATGGATGATAATATGGAAGCACTGGCAGATGAGGTGGACGTGATTTTCACAGCGACGCCCCAGGGCCTCTGCGCGTCTCTGGTAAATGAGGAGATTCTGTCCAAGGTAAAAATCGTGGACTTAAGCGCCGATTTCCGTATTAAGGACGTGGCCACCTACGAGGAGTGGTATAAGATCCAGCATCCGACGCCCCAGTTTATCTCGGAGGCGGTCTACGGACTCTGTGAGATCAACCGGGAAGCGGTGAAGAAGGCGAGACTGGTAGCCAACCCGGGCTGCTATCCCACCTGCAGCACTCTTTCTATTTATCCCTTATTAAAGGAAGGGCTGGTTGACCCGGGCACGATTATCATTGACGCCAAGTCCGGCACCTCCGGTGCAGGCCGCGGCGCGAAGGTGGACAATCTGTACTGCGAGGTTAATGAAAATATCAAGGCCTACGGCGTGGCGAATCACCGTCATACGCCGGAGATCGAGGAGCAGCTTTCCTACGCGGCAGGCCAGCCGGTGCTGATTAATTTCACGCCCCATCTGGTACCCATGAACCGGGGAATCCTGATCACCGCCTACGCTTCCCTGAAGAAAGAGGTTTCCTATGAGGAAGTGAAGGCCGCTTACGATAAGTATTACGCGAATGAGAAATTTGTCCGCGTTCTGGAAAAGGACGTTTGCCCCCAGACCAAATGGGTGGAGGGCAGTAACTACGTGGATGTGAACTTTAAGATCGACCCGAGAACGAAGCGTGTGATTATGATGGGAGCCATGGACAACCTGGTGAAGGGCGCAGCCGGCCAGGCCGTCCAGAATATGAACCTGATGTTCGGACTGAAGGAGAGCGAAGGATTAGAGCTCGTTCCCATGTTCCCGTGACTGTGAGCACTTGGTGAGGTATTTTCGAGCCTAGTGCGAACGTCCATGGTGTTTCCTTAATACTTGGTGAGGTAAAAAAATGACTATCCGAACAATGACCATCGACGATTACGACGGCGTCTACGCCCTCTGGATGACCATCAAGGGCTTCGCCATCCGGAGTATTGACGACTCCCGGGTGGGCGTGGAGCGGTTTTTAAAACGGAACCCCACCACCAGCGTGGTGGCCATCGAAGACGGCAAGGTGGTAGGCAGCATTCTCTGCGGCCATGACGGACGCCGGGGCTGTCTCTATCATGTGTGTGTCCACCGGGATTACCGGATGCGGGGCATCGGCAAGGCCATGGTAGTATTTGCCATGAACGCCCTGAAAGAGGAGCAGATCAGCAAGGTATCCCTGATCGCTTTTACTCAGAACGACATCGGCAACGCTTTCTGGAACCGCATCGGCTGGACACAAAGGCTCGATCTGAACTACTATGATTTTGTCTTAAATAAAGAAAATATCGAAGCGTTTAACGAATAAAGAGGAGGACGGCATTATGAATATCACAGAAATCAAGGGCGGCGTCACTGCGGCAAAGGGCTTTGAGGCAGCGGCAGCGGCGGCAGCTATCAAGTACCAGGGACGGACTGACATGGCCCTGGTATACAGCGAAAAGCCCTGCCATGCGGCGGGCACCTTCACCACCAACATCGTAAAGGCAGCCCCGGTGAAATGGGATCAGAAAATCGTAAAGGAATCCCCCTACGCCCAGGCAGTCATCGTAAACTCAGGCATCGCCAACGCCTGCACCGGCGAGGAGGGCATGGGCTACTGTAAAGAGACCGCAGAGGAGGCAGCCAAAGTTCTCGGCGTTCCGGAAAATGCCGTTCTGGTGGCGTCCACCGGCGTCATTGGCATGCAGCTTCCTATGGATCGCCTGAAAAAGGGCATCAGCCTTTTAAAGGAAGCCCAGGGCAGCACCCCGGAGCACGGAACCGCAGCCTCCAAGGCGATTATGACCACCGATACGGTCAATAAGGAAATCGCCGTCCAGGTGGAGCTGGGCGGAAAAACTGTCACCGTGGGCGGTATGTGCAAGGGCTCCGGCATGATTCATCCGAATATGTGTACCATGCTGGCCTTCGTGACCACCGACGCGAATATTTCCAAAGAGATGCTGCAGAAATGCGTAAGCAATGATGTAAAAGACACCTTCAATATGATTTCCGTGGACGGCGATACTTCCACCAACGACACCCTGCTGGTGCTGGCCAACGGCATGGCGGAGAACCCGGAGATCACAGAAGAAAATGAAGATTACAAAGCATTTGCCAAGGCGCTGAATACAGTCAACACCTGGCTTGCAAAGAAAATGGCAGGCGACGGCGAGGGTGCGACAGCACTCTTCGAGGTGAAAATCGTGGGAGCCGAGAGCAAGGAGCAGGCTGTGATTTTGAGCAAATCCGTGGTTACATCCAGTCTGGTGAAGGCAGCCATTTACGGTCACGACGCCAACTGGGGCCGTATCCTGTGCGCCATGGGCTATTCAGGAGCCCAGTTCGACCCGGAGAAGGTGGATCTGTTCTTCGAGAGCGCAGCCGGTAAGATCCAGATCATTGAAAATGGCGTGGCAGTGAATTACAGCGAGGAAGAAGCTACCAGGATCCTTTCCGAGCCGGAGGTAACGGCCATTGCGGACGTGAAGATGGGCGACGCCACCGCCACCGCATGGGGTTGTGACCTGACCTATGATTATGTGAAAATCAACGCGGATTATCGTTCATAAGATACAGAGGAGAAAATATTATGAGCAGAGAAGAAATGAACACCTACCTGGAGAAAGCCAAGGTCCTCATTGAGGCCCTTCCCTATATCCAGCGGTTTAACCGGAAGATTATCGTAGTGAAATACGGCGGAAGCGCCATGGTGGACGAGAACTTGAAGCGGAGCGTCATCCAGGACGTGACCCTTCTGAAGCTGGTCGGCTTCAAACCCATCATCGTACACGGCGGCGGCAAGGAGATCAGCCGCTGGGTAGGAAAGGTCGGCATGGAGCCCAAATTCATCAACGGCCTGCGTGTGACTGACAAAGAGACCATGGAAATCGCGGAAATGGTACTGGGAAAAGTTGGAAAAAGCCTGGTTCAGCTAGTGGAAGAGCTGGGTGTGAAAGCAGTTAGCCTAAGCGGCAAGGACGGCGGTCTCCTGAAGGTGGAGAAGAAGTATTCCAAGGGCGAGGACATCGGTTTCGTGGGCGAGGTGACGGATGTGGATCCCCAGATTCTCTACGACCTGCTGGAGAAGGATTTCCTGCCTATCGTATGCCCGGTGGGAATGGACAAGGACTTCAACACCTACAATATTAACGCCGATGACGCGGCCTGCGCCATTGCCCGGGCCGTCCATGCGGAGAAGCTGGCATTCCTGACTGATATCGAGGGCGTCCGCAGAGATCCGGAGGATCCGGCGACCCTGATTTCCGAGCTTCATGTAAAAGAGGCAAGAGAGCTTATCGAAAATGGCAACATCGGCGGCGGTATGCTTCCGAAGCTCAACAACTGCATCGACGCCATCGAAAACGGCGTATCCAGAGTGCATATCCTGGACGGACGTATTGCCCATTGCCTGCTTCTGGAGATCTTTACCAACAAGGGAATCGGTACTGCCATCCTGGGCGAAGGAGAGGAAGATTATTATGATGGAAAATAAAGAGGCGATTATCAAAGAGGCGGAAGAGAGCGTGCTTCACACCTACAACCGTTATCAGGTGGTACTGGATCACGGCGATGGCGTCTATCTTTACGACACCGACGGCAAAAAATATCTGGATTTCGCGGCAGGCATCGCGGTGCAGGCCTTGGGTTATCATTACCCGGGCTACGACGAGGCGCTGAAGGCCCAGATCGACAAGCTGATGCATACCTCCAACCTGTATTACAATGAGCCGGCCGCAGAGGCAGCCGACAAGCTGGTGCGCATGAGCGGCATGAGCCGGGTATTCTTCACCAACAGTGGCACCGAGGCTATCGAGGGCGCAATTAAGGCGGCCCGCAAATACGCGTGGCTGAAGGATGGCAAACAGGATCACGAGATCATTGCCATGAATCATTCCTTCCACGGACGGAGCATGGGAGCCCTCTCCGTCACCGGCAATGAGAAATACCAGGCGCCCTTCCGTCCGCTCATCGGCGGCATCCGTTTCGCTGATTACAACGATCAGGAGAGTGTAAAGGCTCAGTTCAATGAGCACACCTGTGCGGTGATTCTGGAGACCATTCAGGGCGAGGGCGGCATTTACCCAGCTACGGAGGAGTTCTTAAAGGGCGTGAAGGCACTCTGCGAGGAGCACGACGCGCTTCTGATTTTGGATGAGATCCAGTGCGGTATGGGCCGGAGCGGCCACCTGTTCGCATGGCAGGAGTACGGCGTGAAGCCCAACATCATGACCTGTGCCAAGGCCCTGGGCTGCGGCGTTCCGGTGGGCGCCTTTGTGCTGGATGAGAAGACGGCTTTGGGCTCTCTGGTACCGGGCGATCACGGCACCACCTACGGCGGCAATCCCTTTGTTTGCGCGGCGGTTTCCAAGGTGCTGGATATCTTTGAGCAGGACGCAATCGTGGATCATGTAAAAGAAGTGGGTGCATATCTTGAAGGAAAACTGGATGCTCTGGTGGATAAATACGACTGCATCGCGGCCCGCAGAGGAAAGGGCCTGATCCAGGGACTTGTAATCCAGGGTAGACCTGTAGGAGAAGTTGTGTTAAAATCTATGGATGAGGGTCTGATTGTGATCACAGCCGGAAGCGACGTGCTGCGTCTGGTTCCGCCCCTTGTCATCACAAAGGACCATGTAGATGAAATGGTTACGAAGCTTGAAAGGGCTTTGGTGAAAGGTTAGGATTTTACACACATGAGACATACGATTTATCGCAGAGCCATCGCCATCCTGGTGGTTCTGCTTGTATTTGCGCAGATGGGCCAGGTGGCTTTTTCTTATCATCAGAAGCAGAAGGAGGCGGCGGAGGCCGGGCAGGACATGGAGCAAAAAGCGCTGACTCTGTGGTATACTGACGAGAAGCTGAACAGCTATCTGGTGCAGACAGCGGCTGATTATAAAAAACAGACCGGCGTGGATGTCACATTGCAGCTTGTCACGGCGGTGGACTATATCGAGCATATCAACACGGCCAGTATCTCCGATCTGGGCGGCCCGGATCTTTTTGTGGTGTCCAGCGAGCTTCTGGAGAAAGCCCGTCTGGCAGGACTGACGGTGGAAAATGACAGCTTTACGGAGCAGGAGCTTTCGAAGGATTTCCCGGAGAAGGCCATTGACGCGGCCACCTGCGGCGGAAAGCTGATGGCGTATCCTTTCTATTTTGAGACCTGTTTCCTGCTGTACAATAAGAACTACGCAGACAGCGCCCCGTCCACCATCGACGAGATTCTGGATTACGCGGACAATTACGAGGCGACGGATGCCACGGAGAAGGTGGAAAATATCTTCAAATGGAATGTGGCGGATATTTTCTCGAACTTTTTCTTTATATCGAATTATGTAAACCTTGGCGGCGAAACCGGGGATGATCCCACGCAGGTTTCTCTGGATGCCCAGGAGGTCAAAGACTGCCTGGCCTACTACCAGAGCCTGAACGCTTTCTTCGCCATTGATGCGGATGAGATTACTACGGACAATGTGCTGCAGGAGTTCATCGACGGCAAGACCGTGTATACCATCGCGAAGACCGACGCCATTGCCCAGATTGACGCTGCGGCAGACAGCTATTTCTATGGCATCGCGGAGGTGCCGAACCTGACGGACGAGTTGTCCACCAAGGGTCTGTCTGTCACCAACTCTGTAGTAGTCAACGCTTATTCCAAGGAGCGTGATACCGCGAAAGAATTTGCGCGTTTTCTGACCTATGACAAGGCAGATGAGCTTTATGTCATGTCCAATAAAATGCCGGTGCGCCTGGGTGTCAGCTATGAAAATCCGGAGATGTCGGTATTGCTTGACCAGTACGAGAATTCCGTGGAGGTTCCGAAGCTGACCGATTTAAGCAACTACTGGATCGAGATGGAGATTGCCTTTGCGAATATCTGGAAGGGCAATGACGTCAATACAGAAGTGGATTCCGTAACCCGGAAAATCATGTCCCAGCTTCAGGCGACGGAATAATACAGGAATAAGAACATCCAGTCATGGAAAGACTAAACCTTACTTACAGAACAGGAAAGGAAGTCTTTGCCATGATTGGATTTTTTATTGCCCTTTTATCCGGGGCGCTGATGAGCGTTCAGGGCGTCTTCAATACGGAGGTCACAAAGGTGAGCAGCATATGGACCTCTGCGGCTTGGGTGCAGCTGTCAGCCCTTATTACCTGCCTCATTGCCTGGGGGCTGTCGGATCGGAAAAACCCGCTGACCATCCTTCAGGTGACGCCGAAGTACATGCTGCTGGGCGGCGTCATCGGAGCCTTTATCACATTTACAGTCATTAAAAGCATGGACGCCCTGGGACCTGCGAAGGCGGTGATGCTGATTGTCATTGCTCAGCTGCTGGCGGCCTATCTGATTGAGCTGGCAGGGATCTTTGGCGTGGAAAAGGCTGATTTTTCCTGGCGGAAGGTCATTGGCATGGCGGCAGCTATCGTGGGCGTCGCAGTGTTTCAGTGGGAGTAGGAATGCAAAATCCCATCGGCGAAGCCGATTTTCATGGATTTTGCAGTTATAACTGTGAAGGAACTGAACAGTTATGACTTAAAAAAGAACTTGTATTCTTGCCCAATCTCCGCTAAAATGAAGATAGTCTGTATCGGAGGGGACCCGCCTATTTTCAGAAAGGCGGAAAAATGAGATATCGACAGGAAAGAAAAAAGCTTCTTTGGATGATGGCTCTGCTTGCGTTGTGCCTGACCGGCTGCGGGAAAAAGGCGGCGGTCTATGACAGTGCGGCGGAGGAGACTGTGACGGAAGGGACGACAGCGGAGGCGGCGGATT
This sequence comes from Laedolimicola intestinihominis, assembly GCF_040096155.1. Taxonomy (NCBI): domain Bacteria; kingdom Bacillati; phylum Bacillota; class Clostridia; order Lachnospirales; family Lachnospiraceae; genus Laedolimicola; species Laedolimicola intestinihominis. The sequence goes on from NZ_JBBMFE010000012.1 coordinate 8,604, forward strand.
CGGAAGAGGAAGAGGCAGCGTCCGTCTGGGTTTACGTCTGCGGAGAGGTGAGAACTCCCGGAGTTTACGAACTGCCGGAGGGCAGCCGGATTACCGACGCGGTGGAGGCAGCCGGCGGTATGACGGAAGGCGCGGCCGGGACGTATCTGAATCTGGCGGAGACGGTATCTGACGGGCAGAAGATCGAGGTACCCTCGGTGGAAATGGCACAGACGCTTGAGGAAGCCGCGGCAGAGGGCACATCCGGGTTAGTGAACCTGAACCGGGCCACCGAGGCCGAACTTATGACACTTTCCGGGATTGGCGAATCCAAGGCAAAGGAGATTATCCGTTATCGGGAATCAAAGGGCGGATTTCAGAAGCCGGAGGATTTGATGAATATTCCGGGTATTAAAGAGGGCGTTTTTAACAAAATCAGAGACCAGATAACGGTTTGAGACTGAATAAAAAAAGATAACGAGGCGGGAAGCATGGGAAAGAAAGTATTAGTTGTCGACGATGAAAAATTAATTGTGAAGGGACTGCGGTTTAGTCTGGAACAGGATGATATGGAAGTTGACTGTGCCTACGACGGCGAGGAAGCGCTGGAATATGCCAGAGCGAAGGAGTATGATATTGTACTCCTGGATGTGATGCTGCCGAAGCTGGACGGCTTTCAGGTCTGCCAGCAGATCCGGGAGTTCTCCAATATGCCGATTATCATGCTGACAGCCAAGGGCGATGATATGGATAAGATTCTGGGGCTGGAGTATGGAGCGGACGATTACATCACGAAGCCCTTTAACATTCTGGAGATTAAGGCCCGTATGAAGGCCATTATGCGGCGTACCGGCGGTACGGAAAAGGAGAAAAAGGGCAAGGTGGTCGAGGCTGCGGATCTGAAGCTCGATCTGGACAGCCGCCGCCTTTTTATCGGCGGTCGGGAAATTAATCTGACGGCCAAAGAATTCGACCTGCTGGAGCTGATGGTGCTGAATCCGGGCAAGGTCTACAGCCGGGAGAATCTTCTGAATACGGTCTGGGGCTATGAATACCCGGGCGACGTGCGGACTGTGGATGTCCATATCCGGAGACTCCGCGAGAAAATTGAGTCCAATCCGAGCGAGCCGAAATACGTGCATACGAAGTGGGGTGTGGGTTATTATTTCCAGGCATAAAGTCGTATTTACATATTTTAAGAGTCTGAAATTTCGGATCCTGCTGGTGCTGCTGGCAGTGGGCTGGCTTCCCATGATTCTGATGTCGGCCAGTATCTTAAGGAGTTATCGGGATCGGGCCATCTCCGTGCGCAGCACGGAGGTGCAGAATCAGTGTAAAATTTTATCCAATCAGTTATTAAGCTATAATTATATGGAGGATCCGTCCACGGAGCTGATCGACGGCGAGCTGGCTCAGCTGGCCAGTCTTTACGACGGACGGATCATTATCATTGATCAGGATTTCCGCGTTATTAAGGATACTTACGGTCTGATTGAAAATAAGTATGTGGTATCTGAGGAGGTTATCCGCTGCTTTAAGGGGGAAACCACGAACCAGCTGTCGGAAAAACGGTTTATTGAAATGACCGTGCCGGTGCGCGCCGGAGATTCCAACAAGGTGCAGGGCGTACTGCTGGTCAGTGTATCCACGGACAACATCTGGGATAATCTGGAAGCCCTGACCAGCAATACCTGGGTATTTACCCTGGTGTATGGCATCCTGGTGACCATGGCGGCTATTTTGCTGTCCATTTTGCTGGTGCGGCCCATTCAACGGATTATTCTGGAACTCCATGAGATTTCCAGCGGTCATTCCAACGAGGATTTGATGGTAAAGACCTATGCGGAGACTGAAGAGATTTCCGAGGAGTTCAATAAAATCGTGACGCAGATGCGGACCCTGGATGAATCACGGCAGGAGTTCGTGTCCAATGTGTCCCATGAACTGAAGACGCCGCTGACGTCCATGAAGGTGCTGGCGGATTCCCTGCTTACCCAGGACGAGGTACCAAACGAGCTTTACAAGGAGTTTATGGGCGATATCGCTGAGGAGATTGAGCGGGAAAATAAGATCATTACCGATCTGCTGGCCCTGGTGAAGATGGATAAGAAGGCAGCCAGTCTGAACATCGAGAAAGTGGATATCAACGATCTGCTGGAACTGATTTTAAAAAGACTTCGCCCCATCGCGGCCAGAAAGAATATCGAGGTGGTACTGGAGAGCTTCCGTCCTGTGACGGCGGAAGTGGATGAGAGCCGCCTGTCTCTGGCCTTTACGAATCTGGTGGAGAATGCCATTAAGTATAATAAGGAAAATGGCTGGGTACACGTGTCTCTGGACGCAGATCACAAGTTCTTCTATGTGAAGATTATGGATTCCGGCCAGGGCATCCCGGAGGAGTCCCTGGACTATATCTTTGAGCGGTTTTACCGGGTGGATAAGTCCCATTCCAGCGAGATAGACGGAACAGGACTGGGACTGGCCATCGCGAAAAGCGCGGTGCTGGTTCACAAAGGGGCTATCAAGGTATCCAGTGAGGTGGGTGTGGGAACTACCTTCTCGGTACGAATTCCGCTGAATTATATTGCCTGAGACAGGAGCATGGAATGAAAGAAAAGAGAAAACAGAGTATCCGTCTGTGTGGGCTTCTGAGCCTTTTACTGCTTCTGGCACTGCTGGGTGGCTGTAAGAAAAAGGAAAATACAGAGGCAAAAACAGACGAAGAAGGATATCAGATCTATTATCTGAATAAAGATGAAACAGCTACGGCGACAGTGAATTATCAGCCGGAGGCAAAGGATACAGACGGATTGATTCAGGAGCTGCTCAAGAAGCTTGCCACGACGCCGGAGGGCGGTTCCCTGGAAGCTGCGCTGACAGACAGCGTTTTTGTGACAGATTATACGCTGGACAATGGGCAGCTGACCCTGCATTTCGATCCGGCTTATCAGGATATGGATTGGATTCGGGAGATTCTCTGCCGCTCCGCAGTGGTGCGGACGCTCTGCCAGATTCCGGATGTGGAGTATGTGTCATTTCTGATTGGGGATAATCCTCTGATGGATTTGGACAAAAATCCGGTGGGACAGATGAACGCGGACAGCTTTGTGGAAAACACCGGCGACGCCATCAATGAGGAGACCGTCACTACACTGACCCTGTATTTTGCCAATAAGAGCGGGGACAAGCTGGTGAAGGAAAAGGTCAATGTGACCGGCAGCAGTAATATTTCTGTGGAGAAGCTGGTGGTGGAGAGTCTGATTCGAGGTCCGGTATCTGGGGATACGGATTATCCGACTCTGCCGCCCGGTACAAAGATCTTAAGCATTTCTACGAAGGATGGAATCTGTTATGTAAACCTGAACGATGGATTCCTGGAGCAGGGATACAATGTAACAGAGGCAGTTACCATCTACTCCATTGTGGATTCCCTGACGGAGCTGTCGGGAATCATCAAGGTACAGATTCTGGTCAATGGAGAGACGGATCTGGTCTACAAGGAAAGTATGCGGCTGGATACCATCTATGAACGGAATCTGGATATTATCGAACAGAGGGAATAGCCTCTGCATGAATCGGTCATTTTAGCGGTTCTGCGAATATGATTTGGAGTGAATGAAAATAAGAAAGCGGCCTTTATGTCTGACGGCGCTTGCCCTTGCAGTGGTGCTGCTGTGTCTTCCGGCGGAGCTTTTTAGAAAAGCTTCACCGGATGTCACAGCTCATCCGGAGATTCTCACCGGCACCATCTGCCGGATGGAACCGGGCGGCATGACTGTCTGGCTTACCAAAACCAATTATCCGGACGCCGGGATCATCCTAGTGTCCTTCGAAGCCGAACCTTCAGTTTCTATCGGCAATACCATACGAATTGAGAATTATTTTAAAATACGAAAGCCGGAAGCTCCCACCAATCCGGGGCAGTTTGACGCAAAACTCTATTATCAGACAAAGGGAATCGGGCTATTATGCTATGCGAAGGATGCGACGGTCATCCGGGACGATGTGTGGTGGATGGCGCAATTACTGTATGAATTGCAGGAGAGCTTAAGCGCCCGTGTCCGAGGCTTATTTCCTGTGGAGAAAAGCGGCGTCCTGGAGGCCATGCTGCTGGGAAATAAGACAGATCTGGAGGCGGAGACCAAAAGCCTGTACCAGAAAAGCGGCATTTCCCATCTGCTGGCTATCTCCGGCCTGCATGTATCCGTATTCGGCATGACGCTTTACCGTTTTTTAAGGAAAATGGGCGGTTCACTGCGAAGCTCGGGAGCGTTATCTCTTTTTGTCGTACTGTTTTACGGCTTTCTGACCGGTATGGGAACCTCTGCCTGCCGGGCTGTGGTGATGTTCGCGCTTCTGATAATCGGGGAAATGCTGGGGAAAAGCTATGATATGCTGACGGCCCTGGCCTTTGGGGCAATTCTGCTGCTTTTGCGGCAGCCACTGTATGTGCGCAGCGCCTCATTTTTGTTGTCCTTCGGGGCCGTGGCAGGCATCGGCCTGATTTTCCCGGCCCTGAAAGCATTGTTTCTGCCAAAGAACCGCAGATGGGCGAAACGGGTGGAACCGCTGCTTTTGAGCCTTTCCATTCAGATGATGACCCTGCCTGTATTGGAATATTTTTACAGTGAAATTCCGCTGTATGGGACGCTGTTAAATCTGGTGGTGATTCCTTTGATGACCGTGGTGATGTTCACAGGAATTCTGGCTGTGGGGATAAGCTTTGTGCTGCCGGGCGTGGCGCGTGCTCCGGCTTTTCTATGTGGGGCAATTCTGGAATTCTATGAGCGGCTGGGAACGGCATCGCTTCGGCTTCCCGGAGCGGTGTTTACCTGTGGACAGCCAAAGATCTGGCAGATGGCGGGATATTACACAGGACTGGTTGTTTTTCTGTTCTGGCGTTATCAACTGAAAGAGCGGAAAAAACGAAGAATGGGGCAGATAAACGATCCGGATATCCGGCTGGAAGAAGCGGAGCGGGCGGAGCCGCACCGGCGGATCCTGCAGGCAGGCAGCGCGGCAGTGCTTGGGATTTTATTGCTTTTCCTGACACTGCGGCTGCATTCCGGTTTTCAGCTGGTGATGCTGGATGTGGGGCAGGGCGACGGCATCTACCTGCGGACCGCAGCCGGAACGACGATTCTGATTGACGGCGGCAGTACCAGTGTGACGAAGGTGGGAACCTACCGGATTCTGCCCTTTTTGAAATCGGAAGGAGTCGGAAGATTGGACTATATTGTGGTAACCCATACGGATGAAGACCATATTTCCGGCATAAAGGAGCTATTGGAGACTGCGTCGGAGCCCGGCGGTCTGCGGATTGGTACGCTGCTTTTATCCGGGCGCTCCATGGAAGAGGAAAAGGGGCAGCGGCTGATGGAAAATGCCCGGGAAAGCGGCGTGACAGTGCAGAAAATTGAGAAAGGGGCGGTGCTGCGGGATGGTTTGACAGAACTAACCTGCCTGCATCCGGATGGGACGAAAGCCTACGCGGATGTGAACGAAGCCTCTGTGGTGCTGGCGCTTCGGTATCAGGAGTTTTCGGTGATGCTGACCGGGGATCTGGAAGAGACGGGAGAGCGGGAGATTCTGGAGCGGGAGCAGAAGCATGGCGGCAAGGAATGGCCGCCATACGGCTTTGCGGTTCTGAAAGCCGGGCATCACGGATCCAGAACCTCCGGCAGCGAAGCGTGGTTAGAGGCAGTGAAGCCGCGCCTGACCCTGATTTCCTGCGGAAGGGATAACTCCTACGGGCATCCGCACAGGGAGGCGCTGGAACGGCTGGATGCGGCGGGCAGCAAAATTTTGCAGACGACAGAGTGTGGAGCCATTACGGTGGAAAGTGATGGGAAAGACTTTCGGGTACATGCTTATTTACAATAAAAATTTATTTACTGTATTTCATAATCAGCAATTCCACACTGAGCGTATCCGTAATCTTACCGGTCTTCACATCCTCTTCCGCCTGCACGCAGTCCTGCACGGCGGTCTTCAGCTGATCTGTGGTAAAGCTTCTGGCTTGGGCCATGCATCTTCCGGCCACAAAGGGCGCGATTTTTGCCCGGGAAGCAATCGCTGCTTTATCATAACCCTTAGCAGCCAGGCTCTTGACCAGTAAAAGCTGATTGAACTGGCGGGCAATGAGAAACAGGATGCGCATGGGCGGCTCTTTTAAGGAAAGCAGATCGTAGTAGAGATCCAGCGCCTTTTTCTGATTCTTTTCAGCCAGGGCGCGGATCATCTCAAAAATCTGTCCGGTGGTCTGTACGGTACAGATGTCATTCACATCCTGGGAGGTAATCACGTCCCGGCCTTCTGTGTAAGAGAGCAGCTTTTCCAGCTCTGTGGAAATGTTTTCCATATCGATGCCGGTGCGCTCCAGAAAGAGCTGCAGAGTGGACTCGGTGATTTTTTTATTTTCCTTTTTCAGGGTGCCCAGGATCCATTTCATCAGGGTACGCTCGTCCTGGGTCTGGAATTCAATGACGCGGCCCTGCTTCTGAACGGCCTTGTAGAGCCGGTTCCGCTTGTCTGCTTCCGTTTCCACGAAGATGATGCAGGTGGTGTCGGGCATCTTCGGAAGGTAGTCGGCCAGCTCGTCGCATTTATTCTTGAAAAAGCCGCTGTCCTCAATGAGAATCAGACGCCGTTCGGCAAAAAAAGGCAGGGTGTCTGCCAGACTGATAACCTCCGCCGGGATGATATTCTTACCCTCAAAGCGGGAGAAATTCATAGTGTCGGAAGGGTCGCAGAGAGCCTGCGCCAGCCGGTTCTTATACTGGTTGCGTAAATAAGCCTCTTCCCCGCAGAACAGGTAGGCGGTTTTGAAATTGCCGTTCTTGATATCCTCCGCCAGCATTTTCATAGGAGACACCTCATTTCCAAAAAAAAGAGACCCAAATGACGGAATGGGTCTCTTTTTAAGATTCGTCTATCTCAATTAAGCGATGCTGTTTACAGCCTTGGTCAGACGGGAAATCTTGCGGGAAGTTGTGTTCTTGTGGTAAACTCCCTTGGAAGTAGCCTTGCTCATGGTAGCGATAGCAGCCTTTAAGCAAGCCTTTGCAGTCTCAACATCCTTTGCGGCAACTGCAGCGTCTACTTTCTTGATTGCGGTCTTAACCTCAGACTTGATAGCCTTATTTCTGGCTGTTCTAGTCTCGGCAACCTGAATTCTCTTCTTTGCAGATTTAATGTTAGCCAATCCGTACACCTCCAAACCATGTTTTAAAATAAGCTTATTTTTACATGTTCCGTAAAAGCCGGACACGGACGTCTTTACAAAACATACTCATATATTTTAGGACAGGAATAACGTTATGTCAATACATATTTCTGAAAAAAACGCAAAAAATAGAAAAAAATAGCGTAAGACGTGAAAACAGGAGGAAACGGGATGAGTGAATTTCAGGTGCGGACGGATCTGGCGCTGGAGGCCAGAGAGCGGTTTGAGGAGGATGTGGAAATCCGTGGCGTAGCCGTGGAAGAGTCCTACGACGAGCGGCGGGACATCCGGGTAACGGTAGTCCGGATTCAGACAGAAAATGGGGCGAAGGCCATGGGAAAGCCCATTGGTACCTACATTACACTGGAAGCGCCCCGGATGTCGGAGCCGGACGAGGATTATCACCGGGAGGTGTCGGAGAAGCTGGCAGAATATCTGAAAAAGCTTCTGGATGTGAAAAATGAGAAATCTGTGCTGGTGGTGGGTCTGGGCAACCGGGAAGTGACGCCGGACGCCCTGGGACCGGAGGTGGCCGGTCATCTGCGCGTTACCCGTCATGTGGTGCGGGAATATGGCAAGACTGCGTTTGCGAAGGAAAAGGTGCATCTGGTCAGCGCCATTGTTCCCGGCGTGATGGCACAGACCGGTATGGAGACACTGGAGGTGGTGCAGGGCATCGTGGCCGAGACAAAGCCGGATTATGTGGTAGTCATTGATGCCCTGGCGGCCCGCAGCAGCAAGCGCCTGAATCGGACCATCCAGCTGTCCGACGCAGGCATTCAGCCCGGTTCCGGAGTGGGCAATCACAGGAACAGTCTGTCAAAGGAGACGATTGGTGTCCCGGTGCTGGCCATCGGTGTGCCAACCGTGGTGGACGCGGCAACTATTGTCTACGATGCCACGGGCGATCGAAGGAGCGTGCCGCCGGGATTGAACGGCATGTTCGTAACTCCGAAGAACGTGGACGAGATGATCCGCCGCTTAAGCTTTACCATTTCCGAGGCCCTGAATCTGGCTCTGTCCTGACATAAGCGTGTCCGGTGGCTCATATACTGAAAACAGTATGGGGGAATGAACGCGTGAGAAAACAAAGCAGCAGGAAAATCGGAAAAGCCATAAACGGCCTGGTCTGGCTCCTGATCGTCGGCATGGGACTTTACATCCTGTGCAGCAGCGTCAGAGTCAGGCCCCTTCGAAAGCTTTCTTATATCTGGAAAGCAGGTCTTCTGGAAATGGAGGGAGATCTGCAGCGGGCGGCCACGAAAACCCTGTATCCGGCCCTGGTTTACACGGCGTCCGGTGGCGGGGCCAAAGCGGACAGTCTGGAGGAATGGGTGTTGGAGCGCGCGGTGAGCATCATTCCCCTCTACGGTTTTCTGACCGGACAGCAGGATTACACCCCTGCCATCGAGAGCACCGCAGCATATGAAATTCTGATTCAGGGCGGCGTCCATGATGAAAACGAGATCAACCAGGAGACCGGAGAGGCCTTCGACCTGGCGGAGCAGGTGGAAGAAGAAAATCAGCAGGCAACAGAACCGGAACCGGACGGGGAATCTAAAGCAGATCTGGGGGAAGTGCCGTCAGAACCCTCCGTGCAGGGACGGGAATACAGTGCCGCAGAGCTCTCCGATTTTGATTTTCTGAAAAACAATTTCTATATAATAGAAAGTAACACGGATATCAGCAGTGATCTTCTGAATGCCGGCGCCCTGCTTTCCATGGACATGACCCTGCAGCAGGACAGCAGCGCCCCCCAGATTCTGATTTATCATACACATTCCCAGGAGGGCTTTGCAGATTCCGTGGAGGGTGACGTACGCACCACCATCGTAGGCGTGGGCGACCGCCTGACGGAAATCCTGCAGGAACGCTTTGGGTATAACGTGATACATAATACGAATGTCTATGATTATATGGACGGCGAACTGGATCGGAATCGTGCCTATACACTGGCAGCGGAGGATGTGAAGCGGATTCTGGCGGAAAATCCGTCCATCGAAGTGCTGATAGATCTGCACCGGGATGGTGTAAATGAAGACACCCATCTGGTGACAGAGGTGGACGGAAAACCCACGGCCCAGTTCATGTTTTTCAACGGCTTAAGCTACAGCAGGCGGAACGGCCCCATATCTTATCTGTATAATCCTTATATCGGGGAAAATCTGGCGCTGTCTCTGCAGCTAAAGCTTGCCTGTGAAAAGTATTATCCGGGCGTCAGCCGCAAAATCTATCTGAAGAGTCTGCGTTACAATCTGCACCTGCGGCCCAAGTCCCTGCTTGTGGAAGCAGGAGCTCAGACCAACACCCTGGAGGAAATGATGAACGCTATGGATCCCCTGGCAGAGATGCTTTACCAGGTGTTAGGTAATCCTAAATAGCATAAACTAACCGGAATGTCAATGATTTTTTCGCGGCTAAATAGACAATAATTATCAATAAGAACGGTTAGTCTTGCCTTTGAAAAAGAGCATGCTATAATAAGCCTGTCCAAAAGATAAAAGATGAAGACATCATTGCGGACGTTGTAAAACCAATACGGTTCATAAACAATAAGCATACGGATAAGAGGAGGAAATTAAGATGCTGAAATTAAAGAATGTTGACTGGAAGAAAACTGGAATTTTCGCTGCAGGTGTGCTGTTTGGCACCGCAGGTATCAAGGCACTGTCAAGCGATGACGCTAAGAATGTGTATACGAACTGCACCGCAGCCGTACTTCGCGCGAAGAGCTGCGTCATGAAGACTGCGGCTGTGATCCAGGAGAACGCAGAGGACATCTACGCCGGCGCAAAGCAGATCAATGAGGAGCGCGAGGCAGCCGCAGAGGCAGCAGTTGTGGCAGACGCTGAGGCAGAGGAAGCTGCAGAGACAACTGAGGAGACAGAGGCGTAAATCCATGAAGTTCATCATCAGGCATGAAATCAGAGGCAGAATCCGTGTTCAGGCCTGCGTGCGCCGTATGAGCATCGAAGAGGCGGATACTCTTCAGTATTATCTGGACACACGGGATTTTGTAACTTCGGCAAAAATACAGCGCAATACTCTGAGCATCGTGATTTATTATACGGGGGATCGGCAGCAGGTGCTGACGGCTCTTCGGAACTTCCGTTATGAAAATGTGAACGTTCCCCAGGCGGTATTCCAAAGCTCCGGCAGAGCATTGAACGAGGAGTACTGGGAGAAGCTGGTGAACAGCGTCATCATGCGCGCGGGAAGCAAGCTGTTTCTGCCCTATCCGATCCGCGCCGGCATTGCATTTGTAAAATCATGGAAATATCTGTGGGAGGGCGCGAAGACCCTGGCCCAGGGTAAGATGGAGGTTCCGGTGCTGGATGCCACCGCCATCGGCGTGTCCGTATTCCGGGGCGATTTTGATACCGCAGGCTCCGTCATGTTCCTGCTTGGCATCGGTGAGATCCTGGAGGAGTGGACCCACAAGAAGTCCGTGGGCGATCTGGCCCGCAGCATGTCCCTGAACATTGAAAAGGTGTGGCTCTTAAGCGATGGCCAGGAGGTTCTGGTGGATTCTTCTTCCATTCAGGAAAAAGATCTGGTTGTCATCCATATGGGAAATGTGGTACCATTTGATGGAACGGTAGAAGCAGGCGAGGGTATGGTGAACCAGTCCTCCCTGACCGGTGAATCTGTTCCTGTGGCCAAGGCTCCGGGAGCGTCGGTCTACGCCGGAACCGTTCTGGAGGAAGGCGAGCTGACCATCCGTGTCAAAGTGGGAAGCGGCGCAAGCAAGTATGATCGTATCGCGGCCATGATCGAGGAGTCTGAAAAGCTGAAATCATCCGTGGAGGGCAAGGCGGAGCATCTGGCTGATAAGCTGGTTCCCTACACCCTGGCGGGCGCGGCGGCTACCTGGGTCTTCACCCGGAATATGACGAAGACCCTGGCCGTACTCATGGTGGATTTCTCCTGCGCGCTGAAGCTGGCGATTCCCATCTCTGTGCTGTCCGCCATTCGCGAGGCGGGCGCGGAGCATGTGACCGTCAAGGGCGGCAAGTACCTGGAGGCTGTGGCAGAGGCGGACACCATCGTCTTTGACAAGACCGGTACCCTGACAAAGGCCTGCCCCACCGTGGCAGAGGTGGTTCCCTTTAACGACGAGAGTCCGGACGAGCTTCTTCGCCTGGCTGCCTGCCTGGAGGAGCACTTCCCCCATTCCATGGCGAAAGCAGTTGTGGACGCCGCCAGGGCGCGCAACCTGAACCATGAAGAAAAGCATTCGAAAGTAGAATATATTGTGGCACACGGCATTTCTACGACAGTAGAAGGGAAGAAAGCGATTATCGGAAGCTATCATTTCGTATTCGACGATGAGAAATGTGTCCTTCCGGCCGGAACCGAGGAGAAGTTTAACGCGCTCCCGGCTGAGTATTCCCATCTCTATCTGGCGGTAGAGGGCGAGCTGGCAGCCGTCATCTGCGTCGAGGACCCCATTCGTCCCGAGGCGCCGGCTGTGATTCAGGCTCTGAAGGACGCAGGCATCTCCAAGGTAGTCATGATGACCGGAGACAGCGAGCGGACAGCCAGAGCCGTAGCGGCCAAGGTGGGCGTAGACGAGTTCTTCGCAGAGGTTCTGCCGGAGGACAAGGCGCGCTTCGTAGAGGAAGAGAAGGCAAAGGGCCGCAGGGTCATGATGATTGGCGACGGCATCAACGATTCCCCGGCACTGTCTGCGGCAGACGTGGGCATCGCTATCAGCGACGGTGCGGAGATCGCCCGGGAAATTGCGGACGTGACCGTGGGCGCAGAGGATCTGTGGCAGCTGGTAGCCTTAAAACACATCGGCAACGGCCTGATGAAGCGGATTCATAAGAATTACCGGACCATCGTGGGCTTCAATACCGGCCTCATCGTTCTGGGTGTAGCCGGAATCCTGCAGCCGACCACCTCCGCATTGCTTCACAATACATCCACACTTGTGATAAGCTTAAACAGCATGAAGCCCTTACGTAAATAGGGTATGCTGATAATAGACCGGAAAGCGGGCGTTTTTACGCACCCGCTTTTTGGCGTTTTATGAATTAGATAAAACTAACCCAGATAACGGAGGAATTTTTGAATGACAACATTTGACCAGAGTAAAATCCGCAATTTCTGTATCATTGCTCACATCGACCACGGAAAATCCACCCTGGCGGACCGCATCATCGAGCAGACCGGTCTTCTGACCAGCCGGGAGATGCAGGCCCAGGTGCTGGACAATATGGATCTGGAGCGGGAGCGCGGAATCACCATCAAGGCCCAGACCGTCCGCACTGTATACAAGGCCAAGGACGGCGAGGAGTATATCTTCAACCTCATCGATACACCGGGCCATGTGGACTTTAACTACGAGGTATCCCGAAGCCTGGCGGCCTGCGACGGCGCCATCCTGGTGGTGGACGCGGCCCAGGGTATCGAAGCCCAGACACTGGCAAATGTGTATCTGGCGCTCGACCACGATCTGGACGTGATCCCGGTTATCAACAAGATCGACCTGCCCAGCGCCGAGCCCCAGCGGGTCATCGACGAGATTGAGGACGTCATCGGCCTGGAGGCCCAGGACGCGCCCCAGATTTCCGCGAAAACCGGTCTGAATGTGGATCAGGTGCTGGAAGCCATCGTGCATAAAATACCGGCTCCCACGGGCGACCCGAACGCGCCCCTGAAGGCCCTGATTTTCGATTCCGTATACGATTCCTATAAGGGCGTTATTATTTTCTGTCGAATTAAAGAGGGTACGGTGAAGAAGGGAACCACCATCCGCATGATGGCCACCGGAGCCGAGGAAGAGGTCGTGGAGGTAGGCTACTTCGGCGCAGGCCAGTTCATTCCCTGCGACGAGCTGTCTGCTGGTATGGTAGGCTACGTGACAGCCAGCATCAAAAATGTCCGGGACACCCGTGTAGGTGATACGATTACCGACCGGGATAATCCCTGCGCCGCGCCGCTGCCGGGCTACAAGAAGGTTCTGCCCATGGTGTACTGCGGTCTCTATCCGGCGGATGGAGCCAAGTATCCGGATCTCCGTGACGCCCTGGAGAAGCTGCAGTTAAACGATGCGTCCCTCCAGTTTGAGCCGGAGACATCTATTGCATTGGGATTTGGTTTCCGCTGCGGATTCCTGGGACTACTCCATCTGGAAATCATCCAGGAGCGTCTGGAGAGGGAATACAACCTGGACCTGGTAACCACGGCTCCGGGCGTTATCTACAAGGTTTATAAGACCAACGGCGAGGTCATCGATCTGACGAACCCGTCCAATCTGCCCGACCCGTCGGAGATCGAGCATATGGAGGAGCCCTTCGTCAGCGCTGAGATCATGGTGACCACCGAGTTCATCGGTTCCATCATGGAGCTCTGCCAGGAGCGAAGGGGCATCTACCTTGGCATGGAATATATGGAGGAGACCCGTGCCCTGTTAAAATATGAGCTTCCGCTGAATGAGATCATCTATGACTTCTTCGACGCCCTGAAATCTCGTTCCAGAGGCTACGCGTCCTTCGACTATGAGATGAAGGGCTATGTGCAGGCCGATCTGGTGAAGTTGGATATCCTGATCAATAAGGAAGAGGTGGACGCCCTGTCCTTCATTGTCCACAGCAGTACTGCCTACGAGCGTGGCCGCAAAATGTGTGAGAAGCTGAAGGATGAGATTCCGCGTCATCTCTTTGAGATCCCGATTCAGGCAGCTGTGGGCGGCAAGGTCATCGCCCGTGAGACCGTCCGGGCCATGCGGAAAGACGTGCTGGCCAAGTGTTACGGCGGTGATATCAGCCGTAAGAAGAAGCTTCTGGAGAAGCAGAAGGAAGGAAAGAAGCGGATGCGCCAGGTGGGCAATGTGGAGATTCCACAGAAGGCCTTCATGAGCGTACTGAAGCTGGATGACAAATAGGATTGGCTGACATGAAAAAAAAGCTTGGTATCTATATTCACATTCCCTTCTGCGTGCGCAAATGCGCCTACTGCGATTTCCTCTCTGCCCCGGCGGACGAGACGACCCGGGCCGCGTATGTACGTGCGTTGAAGGAAGAAATCCGGTCAGCCGGAGACTTGAATGAAACATATGAGGGAGCGACCGTCTTTTTTGGAGGCGGCACGCCCTCTCTTCTGGCAGGAGAAGAGCTGGCAGGAATCCTCGACGAGGTTTCCCGGCGGCTTCTTTTGCGTCCCGATGCGGAGATTACGGTGGAGTGTAATCCGGGCACACTGAACAGGAAAAAACTGGAAAATTATAAAGCGGCAGGCGTCAACCGCCTGAGTATCGGTTTACAGTCGGCGGACAACCGGGAACTGAAGATCCTGGGGCGTATTCACACCTGGGAGCAGTTCCGGGAGAATTACGCGCTGGTGCGGGAGCTTGGTTTTTCCAATGTAAATATCGACCTGATGTCCGCCTTGCCCGGACAGACCAGGGAGGACTGGCTGTCCACGCTTCAGAAGGTCACGGCGCTCGATCCGGAGCATATTTCCGCTTACAGCCTGATTATCGAGGAGGGTACGCCCTTTTACGAAAAATACAGGGAGAACGGGCCCCGGGAGTCGGAGCTTCCGGGCGAGGATCTGGATCGGATCATGTATGAGGACACGAAAGCATTTCTCCATGAAAAGGGCTATGAGCGCTACGAGATCTCCAACTATGCGAAACCGGGCTGTGAATGCCGTCATAATCTGTCTTACTGGGAACGAACCGATTACAGGGGCTTCGGCATTGGCGCAGCGTCGCTTTTGAACGAAGTGCGCTACAAAAACAGCACCGATTTACAGGAATATCTGAAAGGCCATTTCACTTATGAAAGCGTGGAGCCCTTAAGCGCCGGGGACGCCCTGGAGGAAACCATGTTCCTGGGGCTTCGGGAAATGCGGGGTGTGGCCGTGACGGAACAGATTCGGAAAACATACGGTCCGGTACTGGAACGTTTGGTGCAGGAAGGGCTGCTGGAACGGGCTGACGGACGGGTTCGTCTGACGGATCGGGGCATCGATGTGAGCAACATGGTACTGGCGGAATTTCTGCTAGATTAGACTGGATTCAAAGGGAAAAATAGTATATAGTAAGAACGGGAGAAGAGAAGGAGACGGCGTATGATAAAAGAAGTAGTGTTCGATATTGACGATACCCTGTATGACTATGAAAAAGGCCACGCGCTGGGCGTGGAGCGTATGGCGGAATATGCCGAAAAAGAGCTTGGAATTGCCAAAGCGTATTTTCGGAGCGAATACAAGCGGATGAACGAAGAGCTGAAGGTCCGTCTGGGAAAGGACGACGCAGCCACCCACAGCCGCAGCATCCGCCTGCAGAACCTGCTGGAGCAGTGGGGCAAGCCCCTGTTTCCCCATGTGGAGAAGCTGTATCATCTGTACTGGGACGCTCTGCTTGCAGAGAGCAAGGCGGAGCCGGGAAGTATCGAGGCCATACGGGCGCTTCGGAAAATGGGCATCGGCGTGGGAATCGGCACGGATATGACCTTCTGGATGCAGTATCAGAAGCTGGAGCGATTTGGATTTGCACCCTATATCACCCATATGGTGACCAGCCAGGAGGCGGGCCATGAGAAGCCCCATCCGGAATTTATGGCCCTGTGTGTGAAAAAGGCAGGCTGTAAGCCCGAGGAAATGGTGTTTGTGGGAGATACCTTCAAAAAGGATGTGGCAGGTTCCGCAAAAGCGGGCATGCATCCGGTCTGGTACCGGGCCAAGGAGAAGGTTCTGCCGGAGCAGACCGATCTGAAACCGGAGGATTATAAGATTATCCGCCATTTTGACGAGCTGGTTCCCTATGTAAAATCACTGGCTTAAGACCATAGAGAAGGAATAAAACGAATATGAACGAATTGCATTTTTTAGAGGAGCAGCAGGTGAATCCGCTGCTGATTCAGGAGGTAGAGAAATTCCGGGAGCAATATCCGGTGGCGGAGGCCGTGAAGAACCGCGTAGCGAAGCCCCCGATCCCCTTTTATGGGAAAGAGATTCTGGAGATGGCCATCGCGGCCCTCTTACAGGGAGAAAATGTCCTGCTTTCCGGCTCCAAGGCCACGGGAAAGAACATTCTGGCGGAGAATCTGGCCTGGATTTTCGGGCGTCCCTCCTACAATATTTCCTTTAATGTGAATACGGACAGCAGTTCTCTTATCGGAACTGACACCTTTGTGGACAACGAGGTACGGCTTCGGAAGGGACCGGTCTATCAGTGCGCTGAAAACGGCGGCTTTGGCGTCTTTGATGAGATCAACATGGCGAAAAACGACGCGGTTTCCGTGCTTCACGCCACCTTGGACTACCGCCGTCTCATTGATGTGCCGGGCTATGATAAGATTGAGCTCCATTCGGCTACCCGCTTTATCGGAACCATGAATTACGGCTATGCGGGAACCAGAGAGCTGAATGAGGCGCTGGTGTCCCGGTTCCTGGTGATTGATATGCCGCCGCTGACCGAGGAGACCCTGATGCTGATTCTCCGGGCAAATTTCCCGGACGCGAAGGAAGAGGGGCTTCGGGCCTTTGCGGGTCTGTTTCTGGATCTGCAGACCAAGGCTCAGAACAGCGAGATTTCCACGAAGCCGCTGGATCTCCGAGGCATGATTGGAGCCCTGAAGACCGTGCGCTGCGGCCTCACGCCCCGGAAGGCGATTACCATGGGAATTACCAATAAGAGCTTTGATATCTTTGAAAAAGAGATCATCGGCGATATCGTGATGACCCGGATCCCGGAGGAGTGGACCGGCAGCGAATTATTTTAAACTTCTTTTCAGCGAGGCAGTATGAGAGAACAGGAACATCTCGATCAGGAAGAGTATTTTGACGAAAATCAGTATGAGATAGAAAATCGAATCCGGAACCTGTACTGGACAGTCAGCGGCAATTATGGCGACAACATCAAGCTGGATACGGTGTCCTTCGCCAAATCGCCCTGGGTGTCCCTGTACGACGCGGTGAAGCAGGGGGCCTTTTCCCGGTATTTTGACCGGAACGCCTTCGGGCTTTATCTGGTGAAGAAGCTCTATTACGGGGCGGACGAGCAGGCGCTGACCAATGTGGCGCAGCTTTGCGTGGACAGCGCGGTTTATCAGAAAATCAGCGCGGAGCGCAAAGGCGTCATGGAAATCCGGAAAAAAGCGTTTTCCGATCTGCTGGACTATGATTTTACCCGTCTGGCCTCCTATTATCTGGGACAGATCAAGATCTGCATGATGCAGCAGGCGGTTCGGGGACAGGTAAGCGTGGAGCAGGCCCGGATGCAGCAGGCGCTGGATCTGCTGGCGACTTTAACGGATACCTATGACACCATGGAGATTGTTCGGGTAACGGACCGGCTTTACAACTGGTTAGTCGATCCTTATTTTGAGCGCAACCACGGCAATCTGGACAAGGTGCTGGCCGTGACCATGGAGGAACTGAAGGAGTTCAGCTGGAAGGATTATCTGGAGGAAGAGGCCAGGGAGGAAGAGCTGACCCAGGTGCTGAATCAGGTCAGCCAGGCCGTAACCCAGACCAGCGAGGTCCCGAATGAGGAAGAAAAGCGGGAGACCCGCATGAAACGGGTTCTGGTGGACGCGGAGGCCGCGGCGAAGATGTATTCCTATATCGAGCTGAATTACGGCCGATCATATTTAAGCGCCGGGGAGCAGGCGCGCCTGAACCGGAGCCTCTGTCGGGGAGCCCACGCGGACTGCAGCCTTTATTTCACCGACGGTATCCTCTCGAATATGGTCCGGAGAAATTACCAGTCGGAGTACGCGAGACGGGCGAAGAGCGAGAACCTGCGGGTCTTCGGCCATCACACCCGGGTGGCCCGGAGAAATATCGAGCAGCTGACGGATACCTTAAGGCGGGCGCTGGTGGCCCGCAGCGAGCGGGAGAGCGTGCGGAGCGAGTACGGGAATATTGTGCCCGCGAGACTCTGGAAGCTGGGCCGCAGCCATGATAAGAAGCTTTTTGAGCGGGTGCTGAAAAAGGACAGCTCAGAATTTGTGGTTCACGTGCTCATTGATGCCAGCGGTTCTCAAAGAAGCCGTCAGAGCCTGGTGGCCCTGCAGGGTTATATCATCAGCGAGGCCTTAAGCAACGTACAGATTCCTCATCGGGTCATGGGCTTTTGTACCTTCTGGGACTACACGGTCATGCAGCGCTACCGGGACTATGACGACCCGAAGGAGGCCAATAAGAGGATCTTTGAGTTTCACGCCTCGTCCAATAACCGGGACGGCCTGGCCATCCGGGCGGCTGCGGCCAGTCTTCGGGAACGCCCCGAGGAAAATAAGGTTCTCATCGTCTTAAGCGACGGGCGTCCCAACGACATCATCGTGAACCGGCCCAACAGCAAGAACCCTGCGCCCTACGCAGGTGACTATGCGGTGCGGGATACGGCTTCCGAGGTGCGAAAGGTTCGTGCGGAGGGCATCTCCGTGCTGGGCGTTTTCGCCGGGGAGGAGCAGGATCTGCAGGCGGAGCGGCGGATATTCGGCAGGGATTTCGCTTACATCCGCAATATTATGAATTTTTCCGGTGTGGTAGGACTCTATCTGAAGCGTCAGTTGGACGATACGGCACAGTAAAAGGACTATAAACTTATATACGAGGAGTTTTAGTATATGAAAACGTGGCTGAAAAAATGGTGGAAGCCCCTGGTACTGGTTCTGGTGCTGGCCGGATTTCTGCTTTATCCGTCGGTCATACTTACAGAAATGCGTGTGGATTTTGAAAAAGAAGATTATACGGCGGGCAATCACTGCAAGGTCTTTGCTTCCCCGACGGAAAATCTGGGACTGGACAGCGTAAAGAATGCTGATAAAAAGCCCGGCGAAGCCCGCTTTTTCTTCTGGGATATCCGCTGGCGCGACGGACAGACCTTCAAACGCCTGGACCCAATTGATTACAATTTGGATGACGAGATTCAAATCAGGGACATTGCGTTTTTTATTAATGGCTTTTACGCAGGAGAGCTTTCCGGAGAAGAACTTCTGGCTTCATTTTCGCCCAACGATCAGGTTCAGATGTATGAGACGGACAGCGGCTCTTTGGGGCTTTATATCACAGGCGATGATTCTCAGCTTCTGACTACGGATGTGTTCCGGGAGTTTTATAAGGAAATGGCGGGGCGCTATGCGCGGACCGGCGTCTTTTATCTGCTGCCTCTGCTTTTACTCGTCTGGGCCGCGGCTGAATTCTATGTGCGGAAAATCTGGCGGCAGCGGGAGGGACGGTTTTTCCTGGCAGTTGATACGTTATTTTATATAGCGGGGCTGCTGGCGCTGGTTCTGATAGTAACCGGAGCTTTCACAGGCTCTGATTTGGTGAACCCCGATGAGTCTGAGGCGGTCTATTCGGTGCAGTATTACATTACCCACTGGAAGATTCCGGACGCAAGAGATCTGGAGATGGCGGCCTATTCCGTGTTCGGAACGGCGCGCCTTACGGAGCTTGACCTGTTCTATATTTTTGCGGCTCAGATCGCGAGGCTTTTTACCTTTGAGCATGCGGTGCGGCTGTTCAGTGTGCTGATGGCGGCGGGGCTTTTTTATCTGATTTTCTGCAGCCTGAAAAAGAACCGCTGGCTTCTGGCCGTCATGTTCCTGACGCCCCAGATCTGGTATCTCTATACCTATTGTACCTCGGATGCCATGGACTACGCGGTGGGCGTGCTGGTGCTCTATCAGGTGGCGAGACCGGACAGTATGCTGCAGAAGCTTTGCAGACGGGGCGTGAAGAAAGCAGACTGGTGGCGGGTATTGCTTCTGGGATTTTTGTTTTCCAATATTTTCATGTCCAAACAGAACTTCTATGTGTTCGCCATTTATGCCTTCTGTATGTTGCTGGTGGATCTCTTCACAGCGCCTGCGGAGGAGAAAAAGAACCGGTTGATCAGCTATCTCTGGGTAGCGGGCTTCGCGTTTGGGTTCCTGGGAATCCGTTATATTCCGGAATTTCTGCATTATGGCGTTCACCGGCACCGGGTGCTCCTTACGCTTCAGGAGCAGATCGCGATTCCGAAGCTGAATCCGGCTTCACCGCCTGCGGAGCAGAGCTCGGCCTTCAATCTCTACGGCAAGGGCGTGGGGCTTTCGGAGCTGCTATTTAAAATGGGACTTCACAAGACTACGTTCCGTTCCTTTGTGGGAACCTACGGAAGTCTCCAGTTCCCCAGTCCGGACTGGTACTGTCTGCTGATGGGGGCGCTGTATCTGGTGTATCTCATCGGCTGCTGCGGTTCTGTGCTTCGGGAAAAGGGACACGGGGAGCGGAAGGTGAAGCTGGGACTTCTGTTTTTCTGCGCGCTGGTGTCTTACGCGCTATTGCTCTACAATGCCTGGTTCATTGATTTCCAGGCCCAGGGGCGTTACATGGTTCCGGTGCTGATTTTCGCGGCCAACGCGGCGGCATTAAAGCCGGAGACTTCGAGGACGAAGTGGTTTCAGCTTGTGCTGGGAACCTCGGCGGTATTGTCGCTGTATTCCTTTGCGGTCTACTGTATTCCGAATATCAGGCCGCCGTACTAAGCAGAGGTCTTATACGGGAACAGGACGGGCAGCGAAAAAGAGAGAGGGCTATGCCCGGGAAAGGGGATTTGCAAATGAAAGAATATGAAGTTGTTCATGAGATTTTCAACGAGTGTGCCAACAATCAGATGCGGGACGTCTTTATCGAGGAGGTTCCTATTGATGATTTGGAAGAATATGTAAGGAAACACCACGAAAAAGAGCGGGACTTCACCTTTGAACGGGAAGATCTGGCCGATGGAACTGTCGTCTATCATGTAAATACCTCCGGGCTTTTGCAGCGATACACCTTTACGGAGATCTGAGATGGAAAAATTTTTTGAATGGGAATACCGTTTCATGATGTTTTTGCAGAATAGCATCCGGGGGCCGTTGCAAAATAAGGTGATGTGGTGCATCACCTCACTGGAAAACGCAGGGTTTCTCTCCATCGCGGCCTGCCTGGCACTGCTTCTGCAGCCAAAATGGCGCAGGGTGGGCGAGGCGGCCACCGTGTCCATGATTCTGGAATTTCTGGTGGTCAATCTGCTTTTGAAAAACTGGGTAGCCAGAGTGCGGCCTTATCATCTTCTGGAGGATCTGATTCTTCTGGTGCAGGAACCGGCAGACTATTCCTTCCCGTCGGGACACACGGGCGCGGCCTTTGCGGTGGCGTCGGTCATGTTTCTTGGCATGCCTCACAGCATCGGAGTACCGGCGCTCATCGTGGCGTCGCTGATTGGATTTTCCCGGATTTATCTGGGGGTACATTTCCCCACAGATGTACTGGGCGGAGTGGTGATCGGATGCGCGGCCGGATTTGTGGCCTGGAAGCTGACGGGAGGGAAGCTCCGATGAGAAAATGTGAGAAAGCGCGAGATTTTAATTCCGGCAGCGTGCTGAGCAATATTTTATACTTTTCCCTGCCCTATCTGCTGTCCTATTTTCTGCAGACCCTGTATGGCATGGCGGATCTTTTTATCATCGGTCAGTTTGACGGAACGGCAGCCACCACGGCGGTGTCTCTGGGAAGCCAGGTGATGCATATGCTGACTGTGATTCTGGTAGGTCTGGCCATGGGAACCACGGTCAGTATCGGACAGGCCGTAGGAGCCCGGGATAAAAAGCGGGCCGGCGAGGCCATTGGCAATACCGTCGTACTGTTCCTGGGCGTATCGGTGGCGCTGATGGTGCTGCTGACAGTGCTGGTGCGGCCCATTGTGGCGCTGATTTCCACGCCGGAGGAGGCTGTGGCAGGTACGATTCAGTATCTGACGATTTGTTTTATCGGTATTCCCTTTATCACTGCCTACAATGTGATCAGTTCCATTTTCCGGGGCCTGGGTGACTCGAAAAGTCCTATGTACTTTATCGCCATCGCCTGTGGCGTCAATATCGTATTAGATTATCTGTTCATGGGAGCCTTCCATATGGGACCTGCGGGCGCAGCCCTTGGTACGACCCTGTCTCAGACAGTCAGTGTTTTGATTGCCTTCTGGGCCATTAGGCGGCGGGATACCGGGCTTACCATGAAAAAATCAGATCTGAAGCCCAGGGGCACAGCCATGGGACAGCTTCTTCGCATTGGTCTTCCGGTGGCAATGCAGGACGGTCTGATTCAGGTGTCCTTTATCCTGATTACCGTTATCGCGAACCGCCGCGGACTCACGGATGCGGCAGCGGTGGGAATCGTGGAGAAAATCATCAGCTTTGTGTTCCTGGTGCCCTCTTCGATGCTGTCTACAGTATCGGCTCTCTGCGCCCAGAATATCGGCGCCGGAGAGGAAGAGCGGGCAAGGAAGACACTGCGTTACGCCATCTTCATAGCTACAGGGTTTGGCCTTTTTATGGCGGTTCTGGTTCAGTTTATCGCAAATCCGGTGGTCGGCCTGTTCTCGAAGGACGCAGCCGTGGTGATGCAGGGCGGCTGGTACTTCCGTGGTTATATTTTTGACTGTATGTTCGCGGGAATTCATTTCAGCTTCAGTGGTTATTTCTGTGCCTGTGGACGTTCAGAGCTGTCTTTCCTGCACAATATTGCGGCCATTGTGCTGGTGCGTATTCCGGGCGCGTATTTGATGTCAAAGCTGTTCCCCATGAGCCTCCTGCCCATGGGACTTGCCACGGCGGCGGGTTCGATGTTGTCCGTGATGATCTGTACCATTGCCTATGGATGGCTGAAAAGCTGTTCCCCATCAGACGGGCGGCGAAAAAAGTCTTTTTCTCATACCCGAAATGTGGTACAATAATTCTATTAATGTCTTTGGAGCGTGAAAAATGGTTGCCAATTATCTGACCAGTACCGTATTTATGATCATTATACTGCTGATTTTATTCGTGAAGATCTGCAACGATATGAAGCAGGAGAAAATGAAGCGCATGTATCAGGTGCTGGATATCACAGTAGTGCTCTATGTGTTGCTGGACGCGGGCTTTGCGGTCGACTTTCTGGAGGGAAGAAATCAGGAGCCGGGGTTTCAGATTGTTATCTTCCTGTTTTTCCTGGTCTATGTGATCACGCCGTTCATATGGCAGCTGTTTGTCCGCAGTTATACCAATGTGCCTCATGGACGGTGGTTTCAGATAGTGGAGAAGCTTCCGCTTATCATTCTGCTTGTCATGGTTGTAATGTCCCCTGATAATGGCTATGTCTGGTATATCACAGACACGGGAGACTATGTCCGGGGCAGTGGATTTGAACTTTTTACGGTCATCAATCTGTTCTATTATCTGGAAGCTTTTATAAATGGCATTTATATTCTCTATCACAAAATGTACGAAAAGGAGCCGTATCTTTTGCAGTCCCTGCTGCTGTCTACGATTCCGTTCGCGGCGGTTCTGGCTAATACATACCTGATTCCCCTGCGGATGACTTATCCGTTTCAGCCCTTCTGTCTGGTGCTGGGAACGCTGTTTGCGTATCTTTTCATGGCGGATCGACAGAAAAGCATGAAGGAAGAGCGCTATAACGAAAGTCTGAAGGAAGCGTTGGAGCTGGAAAAGAAAGCGTCCCGGCAGGCGGTTGAGGCCGGAAGAGTAAAAACGATCTTTCTGGCAAATATGTCCCATGATATCCGTACTCCCATCAATGCCATTTTGGGATTCACGGATATGATTGACCGGAATCCCGGGGATGAGGCGCAGGTAGTCAATGCGGTGGGAAAAATCAAGAATTCCGGTCAGGTGCTTCTGAATCTGATTAACGACGTACTGGATCTGACCCGGATTGAAAATGGCAAGCTGGAGCTGGAAGAAAGTGATATTGATTTGACGGCGCTGGTGAAAGATATGGAAACGCTATTTCTCCCGTCTGTCGAACAGAAAGGAATTGCCCTTACGATCTGGCAGGAAGTGGCGGATCCGTATGTACACTGTGACGAAGGAAAGCTGCAGCGGATTCTGGTTAATATCATCAATAATGCGGTAAAGTTTACACCGGCCGGCGGAAAAATTATATTTTTTGTAACGGAGGTTCCGGAAAACGATGGAACTTCGGAATATGGGTTCCGGATTCAGGATACGGGGATCGGTATCAGCAAAGAATTTCAGGAGCATATCTTTGAAGCCTTTGAACAGGAACGCAGCTCGTCAGTCGGCGGCGCTGCGGGCGCAGGACTTGGCCTGGCGATTGTGAAGAAGCTGACGGATTTGCTGGACGGAACTGTGACCATCGAAAGTGAGCCCGGAGAGGGAACGGCGGTGCAGCTGCGGTTTCATTTCCGGCAGACAGGGAAAGAGGAGATACAGAAGAAAAGAGAAGCAGAGAATACAGAGGATGATTTGTCCGGCCTGCATGTACTTCTGGTAGAGGACAATGAGCTGAATATGGAAATCGCTGCAGCCATGCTGAAGGAAAAGGGCGCGTCCGTGACCTGGGCCGGCGACGGACAGCAGGCGGTCGACCGGTTCCGGGAAAACCCGGCGGGGACTTACGATATCATTCTGATGGATGTGATGATGCCTGTGATGAACGGCCTTATGGCTACGAAGCAGATACGTGCCATGGAGCGGCCGGACGCAGCGTCCATTCCCATTTTTGCCATGACCGCCAATGCCTTCACGGAAGACATTGAGAAAAGCCGGGAAGCGGGCGTCAACGAACACTTAAGTAAGCCGCTGGATTACGGGAAGCTGGCGCGGATGATTCATGGATATGTGAAGAAAAAATAGAAGATTCTTATTTTTACAAAAGAACTCGCGGAAGACCAAAAGGTCATCCGCGAGTTCTTTCATTCAGAAATTATTTGACTCTTGCAGTCAGGCCGTCGCCCTCCACATCGATCACAATGGTTGCTCCGGTGGAAATCTCACCGCCCAGGATTAACTTGGCAGCCAGTGTCTCCACATGCTTCTGCATGTACCGTTTCAGCGGACGGGCGCCATAGACCGGATTGAAGCCGTGGTCTGCGATGAAGGTCCTGGCAGCGTCGGTCAGCTCCAGGGAAAGCTCCCGGTCAGCCAGACGCTCATTCAGTTCCTTCAGTAACAAATCAATGATCCGCGTGATGTTGCTCTTGGTCAGCGGCTTGAAGAGAATGGTCTCATCCAGTCGGTTCAGAAATTCCGGACGGAAATGAGCGCGCAGGTCATTCATAACCAGAGTCTGAGCCTCCGGCTTGATGCTGCCGTTCTCGTCGATGCCGTCCAGCAGATAGGAGGAACCGATATTCGAGGTCATAATCAGAATTGTGTTCTTAAAGTCCACGGTCCGTCCCTGCGAATCGGTGATACGTCCGTCGTCCAGTACCTGTAAGAGTACATTGAATACGTCCGGATGGGCCTTTTCAATTTCATCAAACAGGACAACGGAATAGGGCTTCCTACGAACAGCCTCCGTCAGCTGACCGCCTTCCTCGTAGCCTACATATCCGGGAGGAGCTCCGATAAGACGGGACACAGAATACTTCTCCATGTACTCACTCATATCGATACGCACCATATTGGACTCGTCGTCAAAGAGACTGGCAGCCAGAGCCTTCGCAAGCTCGGTCTTGCCGACGCCGGTGGGGCCAAGGAACAGGAACGAACCGATGGGCTTCGTGGGATCCTTAATACCGGCCTTGGAACGGATGATGGCTTCGGATACCAGAGTGACTGCCTCATCCTGACCTACGACACGCTTATGCAGCTCATCGTCCAGATGCAGGGTCTTGTTCCGTTCACTCTCAGTCAGCTTTGCCACCGGAATACCGGTCCAACGGGACACGATACGGGAAATTTCATCCTCAGTGACAGCTTCGTGAACCAGCGACAAATCCTTTTTGCTGATTTTCTCCTCTTCCTCAGAAAGTTCCTTCTGCAGAGCAGGCAGCTTGCCATACTGCAGCTCAGCGGCCTTATTCAGGTCGTAATTCTGCTGGGCAGTCTGAATCTGCTTATTGATATCCTCAATCTCCTCACGGAGCTTCTGCAGTCGCTCCACGGAAGTTTTTTCATTATCCCACTGTGCTTTCTGGGTATTGAACTGATCACGCAGCTCCGCAAGCTCCTTCTGCAGATGCTCCAGACGCTCCTGACTTAAGCGGTCGGTCTCCTTCTTCAGGGCTGCCTCTTCGATCTCCAGCTGCATAATCTTACGCCGCAGCTCGTCAAGCTCTGTCGGCATGGAATCCAGCTCCGTCTTAATCAGCGCACAGGCCTCGTCAACCAGGTCGATGGCCTTATCCGGCAGAAAACGGTCGGAGATATAACGGTTGGAGAGGGTAGCGGCAGCTACGAGGGCGGCGTCCGTAATCTTCACCCCATGGAACACTTCATACCGATCCTTCAGACCACGCAGAATGGAAATGGTATCCTCCACCGTCGGCTCGTCAACCATAACCGGTTGGAAACGACGCTCCAGCGCAGGATCCTTTTCAATGTACTGACGGTACTCATCCAGAGTGGTGGCGCCGATACAGTGCAGCTCGCCACGGGCCAGCATAGGCTTCAGCATATTGCCGGCGTCCATAGCTCCGTCGGTCTTGCCTGCGCCCACAATCAGGTGCAGCTCATCGATGAAGAGGATGATCTTGCCCTCGCTCTTCCGGACCTCCTCCAGAACGGCTTTCAGACGCTCCTCAAATTCGCCGCGGTACTTGGCGCCGGCCACCAGCGCGCCCATATCCAGGGAAAATACCTTCTTGTCCTTTAGACCCTCCGGTACATCGCCCCGCACGATACGCTGTGCCAAACCCTCCACAACGGCGGTCTTGCCGACGCCGGGTTCACCGATTAAAACCGGGTTATTCTTGGTCTTACGGGACAGAATCCGAATCACATTCCGGATCTCCGCGTCACGACCGATGACCGGGTCAAGCTTCTGCTCCCGTGCCTTTTCCACCAGGTCAGAACCATATTTACTTAAAGTATCATAGGTAGCCTCCGGATTGTCACTGGTTACACGCTGGTTGCCTCTCACAGAGGACAGCGCCTGCAGAAAACGATCCCTGGTAATGCCGTATTCCCGGAACAGCTCCTTTACAGAAGGACTGGGGTCATTTAACATGGCCAGAAACAGATGCTCTACAGAGACGTACTCATCGCCCATCTGCTTTGCCACATCCTCAGCGCTGATCAGTACCTTATTTAAATACTGACCGATATAGGGCTGTCCGCCGGAAACCTTTACTCTCTTATTTAATGCCTGTTCCACGCCATTCAGAAACAGATTCTGGTCGATGCCCATCTTCGCGACAAGCTTCAAGATCAGACTGTCCTCCTGACGGAGCAGACTCATCAGAAGATGTTCCTGTTCAATCTCCTGATTGCCATACTCATAGGCCAGCTTTTCCAGTTCGTTTACAGCTTGAATGGATTTCTGTGTAAATTTGCTGATGTTCATAAATCTGACTCCTTTCTTCTTCTAAGTTATATTGGTAA
This sequence comes from Laedolimicola intestinihominis, assembly GCF_040096155.1. NCBI lineage: Bacteria > Bacillati > Bacillota > Clostridia > Lachnospirales > Lachnospiraceae > Laedolimicola > Laedolimicola intestinihominis. Next base: position 36,141 of record NZ_JBBMFE010000012.1, read on the forward strand.
AATATGTTGTTAAAATAATAAAATATAAAAAAGAAAGTCCCGGCATCAAATACATTTCCATATCTGATACAGGGCCTTTTTCTTTTTCTGTACCCATTTATAACACTGCTGAAAGAAAAGATCAAGTACTTTTTTGAAAATAATTTATAAAAAATCTATAAAGTGTCAGACTACTTAATTATATAGTGCAAAACGGGGGAGTGAGGGTAAGCCCGCCCCGGTTCCTTTTCTCTCCGTCCGTTTTTCTTACCTTATATAAAGGAAAGCAAAAAAGATTTCTAAAAAAACTATAAACCCGCTTGACAAACCAAAATCATAGTGCTATCTTAATGTTAGCACTCGAGAGGGCAGAGTGCTAATAGATAAAAGCAACAAAGAAATGAAAAGAAACCAGTAAAGAAGAGGTGAACGAAATGGAACTGGATGAGAGAAAACAGAAAATCCTTCAGGCAATCATCCGTAACTATATGGAGACGGGCGAGCCGGTAGGTTCCAGAACCATTTCCAAATACTCAGATTTGAATCTGAGCTCCGCGACGATTCGAAATGAAATGTCAGACCTGGAGGAGATGGGTTACATCGTGCAGCCCCATACCTCAGCCGGACGAATTCCTTCTGATAAAGGATACCGCTTATACGTGGATCGTATTCTGGAAGAGAAGAATCACGAGGTACAGGAGCTGAAAGACCTGATGATTGAGCGAACCGATAAGATGGAGCAGGTATTGAAGCAGGTTGTGAAGGTCCTGGCTGCCAATACCAATTATGCTACCATGGTATCGGCCCCCACTTATCACAGGAACAAGCTGAAGTTCATCCAGCTCTCCAAAGTCAACGCGACGCAGATCCTTACAGTTATTATGATAGAAGGAAACATTGTCCGCAACAAAGTCATCGACGTGACCGAGGAGCTCGACCAGGAGACAGTCCTGAAGCTGAATATCCTGTTGAACAGTGTACTGAACGGCCTGTCCATTGAGGAAATTAATCTGGCGATGATTCAGAATCTGAAAGAGCAGGCAGGTATCCACAGCGAGCTGGTGGGCAGCGTCATTGATGCGGTGGCAGAAGTCATCCACTCCGAGGACGAGGTAGAGATATATACCTCAGGAGCGACCAACATCTTCCGCTATCCGGAGCTTTCCGATAACGGCAAAGCAAGCGAGCTGATCAGCACCTTCGAGGAAAAGCAGCAGCTGTCTGACCTGGTAAATCAGACACTGGAGAACAGTGACAGCAAAGGCATCCAGGTTTACATCGGACAGGAGACACCCATACAGTCCATGAAGGACTGCAGTGTAGTCACTGCTACTTACGAATTGGGCGAGGGCTTGCAGGGAACCATCGGAATCATCGGTCCCAAGCGAATGGATTACGAGAATGTATTGAAGACGCTGAAGACCCTGACTGAGCAGCTGGACGAGATTTACAATAGAAATAAGAAATAGAAAGGGGCAAGAACCCGTGGAACAGGAAATCAAAAACGAAGAGCTTCAGAATGAAGAAGCAAAGGAAGAAGAAACTGTGAAAGCAGAAGAAGCTTCCGAAGAAAAAGAAAGCACCGGCGGCGAGAAACCGGAGGAGACAGAAGCCGGAGAGGAGCCGGAGATGCTGAAGAAGAAAAAGAAAAAAGACAAGATGGAAGAGAAAATCGAGGAGCTTGAGGATCGCGTAAAGCGCCAGATGGCCGAATTCGATAACTTCCGAAAGAGAACCGAGAAGGAGAAGTCCCACATGTATGAAGTGGGAGCCCGGGATGTCATCGAGAAAATCCTTCCGGTGGTAGACAATTTTGAACGCGGTCTTGCATCTGTACCTGAGGATCAGAAAGAAAATCCGGTCATCGTAGGTATGGATAAGATATACAGCCAGCTGATGACCACTCTGACCGATCTGGGTGTAGAACCCATCGAGGCAGTGGGCGGGGAGTTTGACCCGAATTACCACAACGCAGTGATGCACGTGGAGGATGAAGAGCTTGGCGAAAATGTAGTAGCCGAGGAATTCCAGAAGGGTTACATGTACAAGGATACGGTAATCCGTCACAGCATGGTAAAAGTCGCAAACTAAGAAATTACATTTTACAATCAGAATACATTGAGGAGGTCTCTATTATGAGCAAGATTATTGGTATCGACTTAGGAACAACAAACAGCTGCGTAGCAGTTATGGAGGGTGGTAAGCCCGTAGTAGTAGCAAATACAGAGGGAGCAAGAACCACACCGTCTGTAGTGGCATTTACAAAGACAGGCGAGAGACTGGTAGGCGAGCCGGCAAAGCGTCAGGCAGTTACCAACTCCGAGAAAACCATTTCTTCTATTAAGAGAGAGATGGGTACCGATCACAAAGTAAACATCGACGGAAAGCAGTACACTCCGCAGGAGATTTCCGCTATGATTCTGCAGAAGCTGAAAGCAGACGCAGAGAACTATCTGGGCGAGAAGGTTACCGAGGCAGTTATTACGGTACCGGCATACTTCAACGACGCACAGAGACAGGCAACCAAGGATGCAGGTAAGATTGCAGGCCTGGATGTAAAGCGTATCATCAACGAGCCGACCGCTGCGGCACTGGCATACGGCTTGGACAATGAGAAAGAGCAGAAGATCATGGTATACGACCTGGGCGGCGGTACCTTCGATGTATCTATCATCGAGATTGGCGACGGCGTTATCGAGGTTCTGGCTACCGCAGGCGACAACCGTCTGGGCGGCGACGACTTCGATAAGAAGATTGTAGATTACATGCTTGCAGAGTTCAAGCGCACCGAGGGTGTAGACCTGTCCGGTGACAAGATGGCTATGCAGAGACTGAAAGAGGCCGCAGAGAAGGCGAAGAAGGAGCTTTCCAGCGCAACCACAACTAACATCAACCTTCCGTTCATCACAGCAACCGCTGAGGGACCGAAGCATTTCGATATGAACCTGACAAGAGCAAAATTCGACGAGCTGACCCACGATCTGGTAGAGCGTACCGCAGGACCGGTTCAGGCAGCGCTGAAGGATGCAGGCATTACAGCTTCCGAGCTTGGCAAGGTACTGCTGGTAGGCGGTTCCACACGTATTCCGGCCGTACAGGACAAGGTAAAACAGCTGACCGGCCATGAGCCCAGCAAATCTCTGAACCCGGATGAGTGCGTGGCTATCGGTGCTTCCATTCAGGGTGGTAAGCTGGCAGGCGACGCAGGCGCAGGCGATATCCTTCTTCTGGATGTTACTCCGTTGTCTCTGTCCATCGAGACCATGGGCGGTATCGCAACCCGTCTGATTGAGCGTAACACAACCATCCCGACCAAGAAGAGCCAGATCTTCTCTACCGCAGCTGACAACCAGACAGCCGTAGATATCAACGTCGTACAGGGTGAGCGTCAGTTCGCGAAGGACAACAAGTCTCTCGGTCAGTTCCGTCTGGATGGAATCCCGCCCGCAAGACGTGGTGTTCCGCAGATTGAGGTTACCTTCGATATTGACGCAAACGGTATTGTAAATGTATCCGCAAAGGATCTGGGTACCGGCAAGGAGCAGCATATCACCATCACCGCAGGCTCCAATATGTCTGACAGTGACATCGATAAGGCAGTGAAGGAAGCTGCTGAGTTCGAGGCTCAGGATAAGAAGCGTAAGGAAGCCATCGACGCGAGAAACGACGCGGACTCCATGGTATTCCAGACCGAGAAGGCACTGGAGGAGGTTGGCGCACAGGTTGATCCGGCCGACAAGTCCGCAGTAGAGGCAGAGCTTACTTCCTTGAAGGCAGTTCTGGAGAGAACCAAGGATCAGACTGATATTTCTGACGCAGACTTAGATGAGCTGAAGAATGGCAAGGAAAAGCTGATGAACGCGGCACAAAAGGTATTTGCAAAGGTATATGAGCAGGCCCAGGCAGCACAGGGTGCGGCAGGCCAGGCAGGACCGGATATGGGAGCAGGCACCGGAACAGGCGCAGGCGCTTCTGATGATGTCGTAGACGGCGACTACAGAGAGGTTTAATAAAAAAGAATCAGGCTTGACAGAAAATGGGCGTTGCGCTATATTGAAAGGCAGGCTTGAAAGAAAAGAATCCAAGAAAGGCTCGAAGGAGCCTTTCTTGCATATCAGAAATCTGATATGCAAGAAGCCTTCCAGGCGTAGAATCCTGCAAAGCAGGATTCTTTTAGAGGCTTTACCGCAAAGCAATTGAGAAAAGGTATAAAGGAAGATAGAAAAAATGGCAGAGCAGAAGAGAGATTACTACGAGGTTCTGGGCGTAGACAAGAACGCGGACGACGCCACTATTAAGAAGGCGTACCGTCAGCTGGCAAAGAAATACCACCCGGATATGAACCCCGGCGATAAAGAAGCGGAAGTGAAATTCAAAGAGGCTTCCGAGGCGTACGCAGTCTTAAGCGATCCGGACAAGAGACGTCAGTACGACCAGTTTGGTCATGCGGCATTTGAAGGAGGCGCAGGCGGTGCAGGCGGCTTCGGCGGCTTTGATTTCAACGGCGCGGATATGGGAGATATCTTTGGAGACATCTTCGGTGATCTCTTCGGCGGCGGCCGCGGCAGACGTGCCAACAATGGCCCCATGCAGGGGGCAAACTTACGTACACAGGTACGCGTGACCTTCGAGGAAGCAGTTTTTGGCTGTGATAAGGAGATCGAGCTGACTTTGAAGGATGAGTGCAGCAGCTGCCATGGAACCGGCGCGAAGCCGGGTACCTCCCCGGTGACCTGTCCGAAATGCGGCGGCAAGGGACAGGTGGTATACACCCAGCAGTCCATGTTCGGCATGGTGCAGAACGTGCGTCCCTGTCCGGATTGTAACGGAACCGGTAAAATCATCAAAGAAAAGTGTCCGGACTGCTACGGCACCGGTTATATTGCCAGCAAGAAAAAGATTTCTGTTACGGTACCGGCAGGTATCGACAACGGCCAGAGCATCCGTATCCGTGGAAAGGGAGAGCCGGGGGTTAACGGCGGTCCCAGAGGCGATCTGCTGGTTGAGGTTATCGTGGCCCGTCACCCGATTTTCCAGCGGCAGGATATGAATATCTACTCCACGGCTCCCATCAGCTTCGCCACGGCGGCGCTCGGCGGCACCGTCCGCATCAAGACCGTGGATGGTGAGGTGGAGTATGATGTGAAGGCCGGAACCCAGACCGACACCCGCGTGCGTCTGAAAGGCAAGGGCGTACCGTCCCTGCGCAATAAGAACACCCGCGGCGATCATTATGTGACGTTGGTGGTACAGGTGCCGACAGATTTAAGTAAGGATGCGAAAGAAGCCCTGCGCGCTTACGATGATATTGTGAACGGTAAGAATCCGGAGAAGCCGGGTAAAGGAAAGAAAGGCTTTTTTGATAAAATGAAAGAGGCGCTGGACGAGTAATCCGGCGTAAGATAAAAAGAGACAGCGTGTTATCTCATTTCTGATAACACGCTGTTTTGCGATCCTGAGAAATAAAGGGAGTGCTGCGACATTTCGCTTACATCCGGTTCGTAAAGGCGTCTATGGTATGTACCTGCCGGGCCAGCGAAAACCACCGGTTCAGCTGCGCGCTGTTTCGCTGGGTCAGAATCTGCTCGCGGATCCGTAAGGGTACTTCTCCGTAATCGGACAGGGTCTCCAGAATACATTCTGCCTTCCCTTCCGCAATTCCGTAGGAGCGCGCCTTATCATAAATCAGCTCATAATATTCATCGGTCATTCGGGAATCCCTCTTTCATTACATTTTATACAGGAATCGTCAGAAATCCGGTATCCCGTACAATAAATTCACAATATCATACAAATCCAAACAAATCAAGGAAAAATATGGTAAAGACAGAACCGGACAATAAGAGACAGAAAAAGCTGTCTGCTATGTGGAAAAATTATCGTGACAATGTACAACAAAAATTCTCAGAATCCGCAAATGTACATCAAAAAATACAACAATCAAATGGACAACCGCCAACCAATATGTTACAATCAGCTATGTATGAAGATATCAAAAATGCCTTGCCAGGGCTGATAAAATAAGGAGGAAATATCATGGCTAGAAAAATGAAGACCATGGATGGAAACCATGCAGCAGCGCATGTATCATATGCGTACTCTGATGTTGCAGCTATCTATCCGATTACACCGTCATCTGTTATGGCAGAAGCTACTGACGAATGGGCTACACAGGGAAGAACCAATATCTTCGGACAGACCGTACAGGTTACCGAGATGCAGTCTGAGGCTGGAGCAGCAGGTGCTGTTCACGGATCTCTGGCAGCAGGTGCTCTGACTACTACCTTCACAGCATCTCAGGGACTTCTTCTGATGATCCCGAACCTTTACAAAGTAGCTGGTGAGCAGCTTCCGGGCGTATTCAACGTATCCGCTCGTGCGCTTGCAAGCCACGCACTGTCCATCTTCGGTGACCATTCCGACGTATATGCCTGTCGTCAGACCGGTGTTGCAATGCTTTGCGAGTCCAGCGTACAGGAAGTTATGGACCTGACTCCGGTTGCACACTGCGCAGCGATCAAGGGTAAGATTCCGTTCATCAACTTCTTCGACGGATTCCGTACATCCCACGAGATCCAGAAGATCGAGACATGGGATTACGAGGATCTGAAGGATATGGTTGACATGGATGCAATCGACGCGTTCAGAAAGAATGCCCTGAACCCGAACCATCCCTGCCAGAGAGGTTCTGCACAGAACCCGGATATCTTCTTCCAGGCAAGAGAGGCATGTAACCCCTACTACGATGCTATGCCGGCTATCGTACAGGAGTACATGGATAAAGTAAATGAGAAGATTGGAACAGACTACAAGCTGTTCAACTACTACGGAGCAGCAGACGCAGAGCACGTTATCGTAGCTATGGGTTCTGTATGCGATACCATTGAAGAGACCATCGACTATCTGGTAGCAGCAGGTGAGAAGGTCGGCGTTGTAAAGGTACGTCTGTACCGTCCGTTCAGCGCAGAGGCACTGGTAGCAGCTATTCCGGAGAGCGTAAAGAAGATTACCGTTCTTGACAGAACCAAGGAGCCGGGAGCTCTTGGCGAGCCGCTGTACCTGGATGTAGTAGCAGCCCTGAAGGGAACCAAGTTCAACGATACACCGGTATTCACAGGCCGTTACGGACTGGGATCCAAGGATACCACACCGGCACAGATTGTTGCTGTATACAAGAATGATACCAAGCAGAAGTTCACCATCGGTATTGTCGATGATGTTACCGGACTTTCTCTTGAGACAGGTGCTCCGCTGGTAACAACTCCGGCAGGAACCATCAACTGCAAGTTCTGGGGACTGGGCGCAGACGGTACTGTAGGCGCTAATAAGAACTCCATCAAGATCATCGGCGACAATACAGATATGTACGCACAGGCTTACTTCGATTATGACTCCAAGAAGTCCGGCGGTGTGACCATGTCTCACCTCCGTTTCGGTAAGAGCCCGATTAAGTCTACATACCTGATTCACAAGGCAAACTTCGTAGCATGCCACAACCCGTCCTATGTACGTAAGTACAACATGGTACAGGAGCTGGTAGACGGCGGTACCTTCCTGCTGAACTGTCCGTGGGATATGGAAGGCATCGAGAAGCATCTGCCGGGACAGGTTAAGAGCTTCATCGCGAACCACAACATCAAGTTCTATGTGATCGACGGTATTAAGATTGGTAAGGAGATCGGACTGGGTGGACGTATCAACACCGTTTTGCAGTCTGCATTCTTCAAGCTGGCGAACATCATTCCGGAGGAGCAGGCTATCGAGCTGATGAAGGCTGCTGCAAAGGCTACCTACGGTAGAAAGGGTGACGCCATCGTTCAGATGAACTACGACGCTATCGACGCAGGCGCTAAGCAGGTTGTTGAGATTACCGTTCCGGAGAGCTGGAAGAACGCAGCTGACGAGGGACTGGACTTCACACATGCAGAGAACGGCCGCGGCGACGTTGTAAACTTTGTAAATGATATTCAGGCAAAGGTAAACGCACAGGAGGGTAACTCTCTTCCGGTATCCGCATTCAAGGATTACGTAGACGGTACAACTCCCAGCGGTTCCTCTGCTTACGAGAAGCGTGGTATCGCAGTAGATATCCCGGTATGGAATGCGGAGAACTGTATCCAGTGTAACCGTTGTTCCTATGTCTGCCCGCATGCAGTTATCCGTCCGGTAGCCCTGACAGAGGCTGAGGCAGCAGCTGCTCCGGAAGGAATGAAGATGGTTCCGATGACCGGTATGGCAGATTACAAGTTCTCTATGGTAGTATCCGCACTTGACTGTACAGGCTGCGGTTCCTGTGTAAATGTCTGCCCGGGCAAGAAGGGTGCTAAGGCACTTGCAATGGAGAACATGGAAGCAAATGTTGCAGAGCAGAAGAACTTTGATTATGCAGTTACTCTGCCGGAGAAGACAGACGTTATCGCGAAGTTTAAAGAGGCTACTGTAAAGGGAAGCCAGTTCAAGACTCCGCTGCTCGAGTTCTCAGGCGCATGCGCAGGCTGTGGTGAGACTCCGTACGCAAAGCTGATCACACAGCTGTTCGGCGACAGAATGTATATCGCAAACGCAACAGGATGCTCCTCTATCTGGGGTAACTCCTCACCGTCCACACCGTACACGGTAAATCAGAAGGGTCAGGGTCCTGCATGGTCCAACTCCCTGTTCGAGGATGCAGCTGAGTTCGGTTATGGTATGAGCCTGGCTCAGAACGCTGTCAGAGGCGGACTGAAGGCTAAGGTTGAGGCTCTTATGGAGACAGCGAACGATGATGTGAAGGCTGCTGCTCAGGAGTGGCTGAATACCTACGGCGTAGGCGCAACCAACGGAACTGCTACAGACAAGCTGGTAGCTGCTCTGGAGGCATGCGGATGTGACGCTGCTCAGGAGATCCTGAAGGATAAGGACTTCCTGGCTAAGAAGTCTCAGTGGATCTTCGGTGGTGACGGCTGGGCATACGATATCGGCTTCGGCGGCGTTGACCATGTACTTGCAAGCGGCAAGGACATCAACATTATGGTATTCGATACCGAGGTTTACTCCAATACAGGCGGACAGGCATCCAAGTCTACCCAGACCGGTGCTATCGCACAGTTTGCAGCAGGCGGTAAGGACGTTAAGAAGAAGGATATGGCTTCCATCGCTATGAGCTACGGCTATGTATATGTTGCTTCCATCGCTATGGGTGCTGATTACAACCAGTGTGTAAAGGCAATCGCAGAGGCTGAGGCATATCCGGGACCGTCCCTGATCATCGCTTACGCTCCGTGTATCAACCATGGTATCAAGAAGGGCATGAGCAAGGCTCAGACAGAGGAAGAGCTGGCTGTTAAGGCTGGTTACTGGCACTGCTTCCGCTTCAACCCGGCAGCTCCGGCTGAGGGCAAGAGCGCGTTCACTCTGGACAGCAAGGAGCCGACAGGCGACTACAAGGAGTTCCTGAACGGAGAGGTTCGTTACAACTCTCTGGTACGTGCTAATCCGGAAAGAGCTGAGAAGCTGTTCGCAGAGGCTGAGGAGAACGCGAAGGCAAGATACGAGTATCTGAAGAGCCTGGGCGATCTGTACGCTCCGAAGAAGACAGAGGAGTAATCCTTTCGTCAGCGTGCCAAAAAGCATAACGAGATAAATAAGAATCCGGCAGAGATACGGGAAACCGTACTTCTGCCGGATTTTTTTTGATATACAGGAAATTTCGTCGAAATTGAAGAATAGCATTTTTTCTACAAAAAAATTTACTTCATATACATAAAATGTAAAAATATGTAGAGAAAAAACAAAAATGTATTAGGTACAGCAGAATCCACGGAAGTTTTCAACGACTATGAATTTAGTCCGGTTCCCGATGACAAGAAAAACACGTGGAAATCACAGGTGTTTGTATGGCTGGGCGTTGGTTTTTGCCTGACGGCGTTTACACTGGGCGGACAGATTGCTCTGGGTCTGGGCTTCTGGCCTACGGTAGCAGCTGTATTAATCGGCGGTGTGATTCTGACTATTATCGGAGCGCTTTGCGGAGCTATCGGAATAAAGAGCGGTCTTTCTTCCACAGTTTCTTCCCGTTTCACCTTTGGAAAATATGGCGCAATGGTATTTGGAATTATTGTTGCACTGTGTAATATGGGATGGTTTGGTTATCAGTGTACCTTTTTCGGAAGCAGCATTTCCAGTGTGTTCAAATTAGCGGCAGGAATGGAAGTAAATACCACGTTCTGCATTATCGTAGGTGGACTTCTGATGATGATTACCGCGATTGTCGGATACAAAGGAATTAAAATGCTTTCCTAGATAGGTGTTCCTCTTCTGTTCGCACTGATTCTGTTCGGTGTGGTCAAAACCTTTGTAATGGTTCCGGCAGGAGAGATTTTGGGTGCCGCTCCGACAATGAAGATGTCCTTCGCTACGGCAGTCTCTCTGATGGTCGGCAGCTTCATTGTAGGTGTGTCTATTGTGCAGGACTTTACCAGATATTCCAAAACAGTGAAGGACTCAACCATTGGCGTGACACTGGGATTTACTTTAGGATATCCGGTGGTTGTTATCTGCGGCGCAATCTTTGCCTGTGCGTTCCAGACCAATGATATTACAGATATTATGATTAACATTCTTGGCTTTGGTTATGTTGCGGCGCTTATCATTATCATTGCCACATGGACAACCAACGATAATAACCTGTATCAGTCAACTCTTGGTCTGACCAATACGTTTCATGGCCTTCTGAAGCTGCCCCGTTGGATTGTTACAGCTCTCTGTGGTATCTTCGCAACCATTCTGGGAGCTCTGGGAATGATTGACTGGCTGGTTCCCTTCTTGAGTCTGCTCTGCGTATTGATTCCGCCGATTTCAGGCGCTATGCTGGCTGACTTTTATATCCTGAAGAATGCGGATAAGTACAGTTATGAGAAAATGAACGAGATTCCGGATTTCAAGGTTGATACAGGAATTGGCGCAATTGCCGGCTGCCTGGTTGGTCTCTGTATGAATGAAGCTCCGGTTGGCTTTGGCGTACCCTTTATGGTGGAACTGTCCAATGTGGTTCCGACGGCGCTTGTGGCAATGTTTGTTTCTGTAGTGGTAGTGGTATTGATTGGCAAGATCGGAAAGGGAAGAGCATGAGTAGAAATGTAACAGTGGGATTTGTCCAGATGGACTGTGAGCTGATGAATAAAAAGGCAAACCTGGAGAAGATGCTGAGCTATGTGAAAGAGGCAGCGGAGAAAAAAGTAAATTTGCTCTGCTTCCCGGAGCTGTGTTCCACAGGTTATAGCCCGGAACTGATTGGAGAAAAGTATCTGGACTTGGCGGAAGAACCGGATGGGGAAACCTTTCAGCTTCTGAGTGCCAAGGCAAAAGAATATGGAATGTATATCGCGGCTCCCATCGTGTTGAAAAGTGAAATGCCGGGAGTTCTGTACAATGGAATGATTGTAATCAGTAAAGATGGCTCTCTGATGGGAACCTACAATAAAACACATCTCTGGGCGGGAGAGCGCTTCTGGTTCCGTGCAGGAAGCGAGTATCCGGTGTTTGACATGGAGTTTGGAAAAGTCGGATTTATGATTTGCTACGACGGAGGATTCCCGGAGGTTTCCAGAATCCTTACATTAAAGGGCGCAGAGCTGATTCTCTGCCCCAGTGCCTTCCCCATCAGGGATAAGGATATGTGGGACATCTATTTTGCTACCAGATCTCTGGAAAATGGTTGCTTTGTAGGCGGACTTAACCGGGTTGGACTGGAAGGCGAGGATAAGACCGGAGAAATGTTTGGAAACAACAAAATTTATAATCCGAGAGGAAAGCTTGTGGCGGAGGCTCCGGTAAATGAGGAGGCATTGCTGGTAGCTACCTTTGATTTGGAGGATGTGGCGAGATATCGTGAAAATGAAGTAGTGTATTTACGGGATCGCCGTCCGGAGACCTATGAGCTCCTGTCAAAATTGTACTAAGAAGAATAATAATAATGCGATCGGGTTGTCAAAAGCCCGATCGCATTTTGCGTAACAGGAAATAGTGAAAAAATATTATGAAAATCGAGGAAAATATGATACAATAACAGCATAAATCAAACATAAAAGGGGGAATTTTATGGAAACAAGAATGTTTAAGGTGTATGCAAAGGCTGATCCGGCCGTGGCGCTGAAGGTGATTCCGGGTCATTTCGCCACAAATCATTCCCATATCAATTATTACATTGATTTGACCACCCTGAAGGCGCGCCAGAATGAAGCCCAGGCGGCAGCAAGGCTGCTGGCCTATTACTCCAACTACAGTATTGTGGACACCATCGTATGTCTGGATGGCTGTGAAGTGATCGGGGCATATCTGGCAGAGGAGCTGACCAAAGCCGGAGTCCGTTCTATCAATGAGCATAAGACCATCTATATCGCTACCCCGGAATTCCATACCGGCGGCCAGCTGATTTTCCGTGACAATATGCAGCTGATGGTAAAGGACAAGAATATCCTGTTGCTGCTGGCTACAGCCACCACCGGAAAAACCCTGAATCAGAGCATTGAGTGTATCGAATATTACGGCGGAAAAATCAGCGCCATCAACGCGATTTTCAGCGCGGTAGATAAGGCGCATTCCATTCCGGTCAACGCCATTTTCACCCGGAAGGATATGCCGGATTATCAGACCTACAGCTTCCGTGACTGCCCCCTGTGCCAGAAGCAAGAGAGAGTGGACGCCATCGTGAATACCTACGGTTACAGCAAATTGTAAAGATGAGATGGAATCCTGCAAAACAGGATTCTGCGCCTGCGGCGGGTCTCCTAAGCGACATACTACATTTCCGCCGCAGTGCGATAAATTTTTATGCAAAAAAACCTCTATTTTCTCCGAGATCTTCCAAATTTTCCTTGTACATCATAAAGAACAAAGAACCTGCATGGAATTCCTTGTATTTTACTCGGAATTCTGTTAAACTTTTACCTGGTTAGAGGAAACTAATTGGCGAGGAATAACAAAAACTGTTTGTTATGCAAGGAGGAAAAACATGACAGAAAAGGCAGCATGGAATGGCTTCCGTGGAAGACACTGGAAAGAAGACGTGAATGTAAGAGACTTCATTCAGAACAACTATACATCCTATGAGGGCGATGAGGCGTTTCTGGAGGGGCCGACAAATGCCACCGAAGAGCTCTGGAGCGAGCTGCAGAAGCTTCAGAAGGAGGAGCGCGCCAAGGGCGGCGTCCTCGATATGGAGACGGAGATAGTATCCGGTATCACAGCCTACCCGGCGGCATATATTGTAGAAGAAAAGAAGGAGCTGGAAAAGGTCGTAGGACTTCAGACGGACAAGCCGCTGAAACGCGCGTTCATGCCCTATGGCGGTATCAAGATGGCGGAGCAGGCCTGCACAACTTACGGGTATGAGCCTTCTGAAAAGCTTCATGAGATTTTTACCAAATATCATAAGACGCACAACCAGGCGGTATTCGATGTATACACACCGGAGATGAAGAAAGCCCGTCATAATAAGATTATCACAGGACTTCCGGATACCTATGGCCGCGGCCGTATCGTAGGTGATTATCGTAGAGTGGCGCTCTATGGCATTGACTTCCTGGTTGCAAAGAAGGAAGAAGACTTCGCCAACTGCGGTGACGGAACCATGTTCGATGAGGTTATCCGTCAGCGGGAAGAGCTGGCAGAGCAGATTCGTGCCCTGAAAGAGATGAAAGTGATGGCGGCGTCCTACGGCTTCGATATTTCTGAGCCGGCTGCCAACGCAAGAGAGGCTGTACAGTGGCTGTACTTCGGCTATCTGGCAGCCATCCGCACCCAGAACGGAGCAGCTATGAGTGTAGGCCGTGTATCCACTTTTCTGGACATCTATCTGGAGCGTGATCTGGCAAATGGCACCCTGACTGAGGCAGAGGCACAGGAGCTGGTAGACCATTTTGTCATGAAGTGCAGAATGGTGAAGTTCGCCAGAATTCCGTCCTACAATCAGCTGTTCTCCGGCGACCCGGTATGGGCGACCTTGGAGGTGGCAGGCATGGGCATGGATGGTCGCTCCATGGTGACCAAGAGCGACTACCGTTTCCTGCATACCCTGGAAAATATGGGACCGAGCCCGGAGCCGAACCTGACTGTCCTTTATTCCTCCCGCCTGCCGAAGGCCTTCAAGGAATATGCGGCGGCCATCTCGGTGCGGACCAGCTCCATTCAGTATGAGAATGACGATGTGATGCGGCCGGTATGGGGCGACGACTACTCCATTTGCTGCTGCGTATCCGCGACACAGACCGGTAAGGAAATGCAGTTCTTCGGAGCCCGCGCGAACCTGGCCAAGTGCCTGCTTTACGCCCTGAACGGCGGCCGCGATGCCAAGAGCCGCGAGCAGGTAGGACCGGAGTACGCGCCGTACCAGGGCGAGTACCTGGAGTACGACGAGGTTATCCGCAAGTACGACAGGATGATGGACTGGCTGGCTGGCCTGTATGTGAATACCCTGAACGCCATTCAGTATATGCATGATAAATATTACTACGAGGCGGCGGAAATGGCTCTTATCGACACCGATGTGCGCCGTACTTTTGCCACCGGTATCGCAGGCTTCTCCCATGTGGTAGATTCCTTAAGCGCTATCCGTTACGCAAAGGTAAGGGCCATCCGGGATGAGGAAGGCCTGATTGTAGACTATGAGGTAGAGGGCGATTTTCCGCGCTACGGCAACGACGATGACCGTGCGGACGATATCGCGGTATGGCTCCTGAAGACCTTCCTGGAGAAGCTTAAAAAACGTCACACCTACCGGAATTCCGAGGCGACTACCTCGATCCTGACCATTACCTCCAACGTGGTATACGGCAAGGCCACCGGCAATATGCCGGACGGACGCCGTGCAGGCGAGCCGCTGGCACCGGGTGCGAACCCCAGCTATGGCGCAGAGCAGAACGGCCTGCTGGCTTCTCTGAATTCTGTGGCGAAGCTGCCCTATGAGTATGCGCTGGACGGTATCTCCAATACCCAGACCATCAACCCGGGTGCTCTCGGACACAGCGAGGAGGAACAGAAGAAGAACCTGGTATCCGTGATGGACGGCTATTTCGATCAGGGCGCGCACCATCTGAATGTCAATGTATTCGGCAAAGAGAAGCTCATTGACGCCATGGAGCACCCGGAGAAGGAAGAGTACGCGAACTTTACCATCCGTGTATCCGGCTATGCGGTGAAATTCATTGACCTGACCCATGAGCAGCAGCTGGATGTGATTGCGAGAACCTGCCATGACCACATGTAAGGTACATTCCCTGGAAAGCTTCGGGGCTGCTGATGGCCCGGGAGTGAGGTATGTGATCTTTCTTCAGGGATGTCGGATGCGCTGCCAGTTCTGTCACAATCCCGACACCTGGGAGGAACAGGGCGGAACGATATACACGGCAGAGGAGCTGCTTTCAAAAGCTTTGCGCTACCGGAATTACTGGGGTACAGAAGGGGGCGTCACCGTCAGTGGCGGCGAACCTTTGCTGCAAATGGATTTCCTGCTGGAATTTTTCGCCCTGGCGAAGGAAAAGGGCATTCATACCGTCCTTGATACGGCAGGACAGCCATTTACCAGAGAAGAACCGTTTTTCGGAAAACTGGAAGAGCTGATGAAGGTAACAGATTTACTGCTGTTGGATCTGAAGGAAATGAATCCGGAACGGCACCGGAGACTGACAGGCAGGGAAAACGACAATATCCTGGAGTTTGCCCGCTATCTTTCCGAGATCGGAAAGCCAGTCTGGATCCGGCATGTGCTGGTGCCGGAGAGGAGCGATTTTGTCGAGGATCTGCAGGCGCTCAGAGCTTTTACTGAAACGCTTGCGAACGTGGAACGAATAGAGGTTTTGCCCTATCATACCCTGGGGGTTTTTAAATGGGAAAATATGGGCATAAAATATCCCCTGGAAGGAATCCGACCGCCGGAACCGGAGCGGGTTCGGCAGGCAGAAGAGATTCTGGGCTGCGGGGAACAGAGATAAGGTAAAAAACCGATGTGCAGATTTTTCTGCCATCGGTTTTTTATGCAATAGGAAATTCCTAAAACTATCGTGTTGAATTTGTAATATTTTCAACCAAAAACCAAGAAAAACTACTACAAAAACAAAATAAAGCATGATATAATAACACTATATATTTCAAAAGAAAAACTACAAGGAGGAGAGAAGATGCTTGCCATTGAGCGGAAAAATGAAATCCTTGCCATATTACAAAAAGAACAGCGGGTTCTCGTTTCCGAGCTGAGTAAACGGTACGACGTAACAGATGAAACCATCCGGCGCGATCTGGAGAAGCTGGAGATCGAAGGCTATGTAAAGAGAACCTACGGAGGAGCGGTTCTGAATAAGAACAAGAATGTGGATATGCCCCTCCGTATCCGGGAGAAGACCAACCGGGACGAGAAGCAGATTATCGCGGGCCTGGTGGCGGGCCTGGTGGAGGAGGGCGACCGGATCATGCTGGACGCGTCCTCGACCTCACTGATGATCGCCAAGGAACTAAGGGAAATGAATAAGCTCACCGTCATCACGAATTCGGTGGAGGTACTGATCGAGCTGGCCGGACACGAGGGCATCCAGGTGATTTCCACGGGAGGCAATCTGAACGAGAGCTCCCTGTCCCTGGTGGGCAACGCGGCCCAGAAGGTACTGAACGGCTACCACGTGGATAAGGCCATCTTTTCCTGCAAGGGCATCGACATGAAGGAGGGCATGACCGATTCCAACGAGCTGGACAGCGATATCAAGATTGCCATGTATAACTGCGCGGATACGGCGATTCTGGCCGTGGACAGCAGTAAGTTTGACCGGGTTTCCTTTGTGAAATCCATGATGCTGAAAAAGGGAGATGTCATTGTGACCGACCGGAAGCCGTCAGCGGAATGGCTGAGTTTTCTGGATGAACAGGGGGTTCATCTGGTCACACAGGAATAAAAGAGAAAGGAAAGGTATTTCATTATGGGAGAGAGGATTTACAATCTGGCCTTTGATTTCGGAGCGTCCAGCGGACGTATGGTGCTCTGTAAGCTGGAGGACGGGAAGCTTACGCTTGAGGAGCTGCACCGTTTCCCAAACCATGAGGTCCGCGTGGGGGGACATATTTACTGGGATCTGTTTGGTCTGTACCATGAGCTGAAACAGGGACTGAAGAAGGCGGCGGCGAAAAAGGTGCCGATTCAGTCTCTGGCTATTGACACCTGGGGCGTGGACTACGGTCTCTTTGATAAGGACGGCAACCTCATCGGCAATCCGGTGAACTACCGTGATTCCCGTACAGATGGAATGCTGGAAGAGATTGGAAAAATCATTCCGCTGGAAGAACTCTATAACCGCACCGGTATCGAGTTCATGTATTTCAACTCCATTTTCCAACTCTACGCGGAGAAGAAGATGCGCCCGGTGATTCTGGACAACGCGAAGCGTATCTTGTTCATGCCGGAGCTGTTCGGCTATTTCCTGACGGGTATCATGTATTCCGAGTATACCTTTGCCAGCACCTCTCAGCTTCTGGACGCCAGAAAGCGGCAGTGGGATTATGATCTCATCGAGAAGCTTGGCCTGAATAAAGAAATGTTCGGCGATATTGTCATGCCGGGTACCGTTATCGGCGATCTGCTTCCCGAGGTGGAGGAGGAGACCGGACTTAAGGGCGTAAAGGTCATTGCGGTGGGCAGCCATGATACGGCTTCCGCCGTAGCGGGCGCTCCGCTGGAGTCCGACGACGCGGCCTTCTTAAGCTGCGGCACCTGGTCCCTGCTTGGCATGGTACTGGATGAGCCGATTTTAAATGAAGCTTCCTATAAATATAACTACACCAATGAGGGCAGTATCGACGGCAAGATCCAGTTCCTGAAGAATATCAACGGACTGTGGATTATGCAGAATCTGCGCCGCAACTGGTGTGAGTTCGAGGGCGAGGTAAGCTTCCCGGATATCATCCGCGAGGCACGGGCTGCCAAGTGTCAGGACTTCACGATTAATCCGAAGGATCCCCGCTTCACAGCGCCCTTAAATATGATGAAGGAGATCATCGGCTACTGCCGGGAGACCGGCCAGGGCACCCCGGAGGGACTGGGCGAGATGGCCATGGCCATCTACAACGGTCTGACTGAGGAGTACCGTAAGTCCATCCAGTATATGGAAGAGATCACCGGCAAAACCGTCACCTGCATCAATATGGTGGGCGGCGGCATCCAGGATCAGCTGCTCTGTGAGCTGACTGCGAAGAAGACCGGCAAGCGCGTGATGGCGGGACCGGTGGAGGGATCCGTTCTGGGCAACAGTATTGTACAGCTGGTAGCTATGGGTGAAGTAAAGGATGTACAGGCCGGACGTGACATTATACGGAATTCCTTCGACGTGAAGATTTACGAGCCGTAAAATCCGAAATCCGATGAAAAAAGTGTTGACAGAAACCGACGAAGCCACTATAATCTTATGTGTGCAAGGATACCTTTGTTAATTCGAAGGTAAAATACCCAGACAGTTGTCTAATGCACAATACACAACTGGAGGGAGGTTAGGTGTGATACTATGTCAAATGTAATCGTAAAAGAGAACGAGACTTTAGATAGCGCTCTGCGTCGTTTTAAGAGAAACTGTGCAAAGGCAGGCATTCAGCAGGAGATCCGTAAGAGAGAGCATTACGAGAAACCGAGCGTAAGACGTAAGAAGAAATCTGAAGCAGCTAGAAAGCGTAAATACAACTAATATTGTGCATGAAATTCCTCGACTTTACTGTCGGGGAATTTTTTCTCTAACAGGGGAAATTACACACAAGTGTGTAAAATGTATCATTATCCGGAATAACCGAAAAGAGGGAATGTTATAAGTGGGGCAATATGCCGAAGATATGGCAATTTATACATGAATTTGTAGAAAATGCCAATGGAAAATGATATATTTTAGGTGGATTTTGCTATAGCTTTTTTGAAAAAAAGAGTATAGTATAATCTGGATTCAAAGACTATGACGAGACAGGAGGGATTTGCATGGAGCAGATGGAAGCAGTGCTTGGCAGGCTTTCTGAGATCGAGAGCGCGGCAGTGGCTCTGGAGGAGAAGGCGGCAGAGCAGAAGAAGCAGATCGCGGCTGAGTACGAGGCGAAAACACAGGCCTTTGATAAGGAGATTGACGCGCAGACGCAGGAGAAGCTGAAAACTCTGAATGAGAAGCTTCGATTGGAAGCAGAAAATGAGCTTCTGAAGATGAAGCAGGAGACCGACCGGGAACTGGCGGCCATGGATGCGGAGTACAGCCAGAATCATGAGAAGCTGGCGGCTGCGATTTTTGATAAGATGATAGGAGAATAGGCATGGGCGAACTGATGAAATACAGTGCCGTTGCCACAAAGATACGAGCCATGGAGAGCCGGCTTCTGTCGAATGAGGATTTCGCGAAGCTGGCGGCTATGGAGAATGTTCCGCAGGCAGTGGCCTATTTGAAAAAGATTCCGGCCTATGAAGCCCTGTTTAAGGGATATGATGAGACGGAGCTTCACCGGGGTCAGATTGAGAGACTGCTGGTCGGTACGCTGTATTACGATTTCTCCAAGATCTATCGTTTCTGCGATAAGGAACAGAAAAAGATCCTGCGGCTTTACTTCAGCAAGTTTGATATCGCCATTATCAAGCGAGCCTTCCGTAGAGCCTTCAACCACGGCGATCGTACCGCGGAAGAGAAGGAGCTTCGGAGCATGGTACAGCGTTACACCGACATACCGCTGGAAAAGCTGGATGAGACAGGGACGGTACCCGAGATTCTGGAAGCACTGAAGGGCACCGAATACTATAAGGTAATGCAGAAGCTGGATCATGTGGAGAGCGCAAGTCTCTTTGATTATGAAATGACACTGGATCTGTATTATTTCTCTATGATATGGAAACAGAACAGCAAGCAGACAAAGGGCAAGACCAAGTCGCTTCTGGCCAGAAGCCTGGGAAGCCAGATTGATCTGCTGAATATGATGTGGATTTACCGGGCAAAGAAATACTATCAGATGTCGGAAGCTTCGACCTATACGCTTCTGATTCCGGTGACCTATAAGCTCCATGACAGCGATATCCGTGCCATGGTGGCGGCAGCAGATGAGAGAGCTCTGGAGGAGGCCATCCAGAAGACCTATTACGGAAAACGTTTTATGAAGCTGGACAGCCGGGAACTGGAGACTGTCTACGATAGATTTCTGCGGAAGGTATACACAGAGGAAAAGCGGCAGAACCCCTATTCCCTAGCAGTGATTACCGGTTACCTGTACGACAAGGAGCAGGAGCTGGATAAGCTGACGACCGTGCTGGAGGGCGTCCGTTACGGACTTCCGGCCAGTGAGACGCTGAAATATATCGAACAGTCGAAAGACGCCGGCAACCAGTAGAGGAGGTAGTAGCAAGTGATTGTAAAGATGAAGTTCTTAAGCATCACGGGCCCCAGGAATGATATTGAGCGCATGGCCGGTCAGTATCTTTCCAAGTATGAGATACAGCTGGAACACGCCCTGACTGAGCTTAAGACGGTACAGAATCTGAGAGCCTACACCGATAAGAATCCCTATGAAGAGATTCTGCGTCAGGCTTCAGAGTATCTCCCCGCGGATCTGCACACAGATCGGGAATTCCCCGATATGACGGTGGATAAAGCGGAGCAGATTTTAAGAGAAGCGGAAAAGAACCTGACGGATCTGAAGGAGCGGAAGACAGAGCTCATAGCGAAGTGTGAGAAATGCAAGGCTTCCATGGACAGTATCGAGCCCTTTCAGGGACTGGAATTCGATGTCCACAGCCTGCTGAATTTCCATTATGAGAAATACCGCTTCGGACGGATTTCCAAGGAGTACTTCGACAAGTTCGACCGCTATGTATATGACACGCTGGATACGATTTTCTATAAGTGTAAAAGCGATGAGGAATACGTTTACGGAGTATACTTCGTACCGGCTTCCCTGGCGGATAAGATTGACGCGGTGTACGCGTCCATGCATTTTGAACATATCTTTATTCCGGATGAGTACGAAGGAACGCCGACCCATGCATACGAAGAGCTGAAAGAAGAGCTGGCAAAGCTGGATGAGGAACTTGTGTCGATGGATCAGAAGATTACTTCCGTTGTGGCAGACCGCATCGATGAGCTGGCAGCCGCTTCTGCTTACCTGAAAAAGCGCAGCGCAAGCTTCGATATCCGGAAGTACGCAGCCCTGACCAAGGAGAAGGACAATGTGTTTTATATCCTCTGCGGCTGGATGCCGGAGGATCAGGCAGACGCCTTCCAGAAGGAGATTGAGGATGATGAGCAGACCTTCGTGGTGGTGGAGGATGACCATGACAATATCTTCAGCACCCCGCCCACGAAGCTTCATAACCTGAAGATTTTCCGTCCCTTCGAGATGTATGTGAAGATGTATGGACTTCCGGCCTACAATGAGATGGATCCGACCATGTTCGTAGCCATCACCTATGCCTTTATCTTCGGCGCCATGTTCGGCGATGTGGGACAGGGCCTGGTACTGCTGCTGGGCGGTTTCTTCCTGTATAAGAAGAAGGGCATGGATCTGGCGGCGATTATCGGCAGCGCCGGTATCTTCTCTACCTTCTTCGGTTTCATGTACGGCAGCTTCTTCGGTTTCGAGGATGTGCTTCCGGCCCGCTGGCTGAAGCCCAAGGAAGCTATGATGACGCTTCCGGTGGTTGGTCAGATGAACACCGTATTCGTGGTAGCCATCGTATTTGGTATGTTCCTGATTCTGACTGCGATGATTCTTCATATTATCGTGGCGGTGCGGAATCATGATATCGAAGGCACCTGGTTTGATACCAACGGTGTGGCAGGCTTTATCTTCTACGGCTTTGTAGTAGCAAGCCTGATTCTCTTTATGAGCGGACATGCGCTTCCGGCTACCATCATTATGGTACTGGTTCTGGGACTGCCCCTTCTGGCTATGGCCTTTAAGGAGCCGCTGACCGCCTGGATGGAGAAGAAGAAAGCAGAGCTGGATGGCGGCGTGGCCATGTATCTGGTGCTGACCTTCTTCGAGATGTTTGAGGTGCTCTTAAGCTTCTTCTCAAACACTCTGTCCTTTGTCCGTATCGGAGCCTTCGCAGTCAGCCATGCGGCCATGATGGAGGTCGTTCTGATGCTGGCAGGCTTCGAGAACGGCGCTACCGGCAACTGGCTGGTCATCGTACTGGGCAATGCCTTTGTCTGCGCGATGGAGGGTCTGATTGTAGGTATTCAGGTACTTCGTCTGGAGTACTACGAGTTATTCAGCCGTTTCTACAAGGGAACGGGACATGCGTTCAAGCCTTATAAGATGAACGAGAAATAAAGATACAGAAGCAATAATTTAAATTATTTATAAAAATTATTACAAAAGGTATTTAAAGGAGGAAATTCAAAATGTCTATGTTAGTGAAAGTATTACTGGTTGCAGCTCTTGTTTTAAGCATTATGGTTCCGTTCGGAGCATATTTCCTGGGACAGCCCTCCCGCAGCCGTTATAAGAGAAGCCTTGGATGCAACTGCTTCTTCTTCTTTGGTACTCTGGCTCTGGCAGCCGTTCTTGCATACGGCGGAAACGTACAGGCAGCTGAGACTGCCGCAGAGACCGCAGCAGGCATGTCCACAGGTCTTGGATACATCGCAGCAGCACTGGCTACCAGCCTTTCCGGTATCGGTTCCGGTATCGCAGTAGCATCTTCCGCAAGCGCAGCACTGGGTGCAATCAGTGAGGATCAGAGCATCTTCGGTAAGTCCATGATTTTCGTAGCTATGGCCGAAGGTATCGCGCTGTATGGTCTGATCATCTCCTTCATGATTCTTGGTAAGCTGTAAATCTCTGACCCGAAAGGCGGAATCCATATGAAGATGTATTTGATAAGCGACAATATCGATACCTGCACAGGCATGCGCCTGGCAGGTATCGAGGGCGCTGTCGTTCATGAAAAAGAGGAGCTGAAGGCGGAACTGAACCGCGCCATGGCAGATAAGGATATCGCTGTGGTGGTTCTGACGGAGAAGTTCGGTCAGGAATTTCCGGAGGTCATCGCCGAAGCCCGCCAGGGCCGCAGCCTGCCGCTTCTCATTGAAATTCCGGACCGCCATGGCACCACCAGAGGAGAGAATTTTATTACCTCCTATGTGAACGAAGCCATCGGAGTCAAGCTTTAGAGTGAAAAGGAAGGTGATCGCAATGACGACAGAAGAAAAACTGCAGCATTTTACGACCTATGCCATGGAAGAGGCGAGAAATAAAAGCGACGCCATGATCCGCGAATATACGGATGCCATGCGGAAGATTTTTGAGGAGCATCAGGAGAAGAAGCGTCGTCAGGAGGAGCTTGAGATCAAGACCGAGACCGATCGTCTGGTACGTGAGAATAACAAGCAGTTCTCCGAGGAACAGATTGAAATCAAGAGAACCTTAAGCAAAAAGCAGGATGAACTGAAAGAAAAGCTTTTTGTAGAGGTAAAGGATCTGCTGGCAAACTTTGCGGAGACCAGGGAATATCATCAGATGCTGGTGAAACAACTGCGCGAGGCAAGGGAGTTTGCAGGCGGAGACGAAGTGATTTTATATATTGACCCGTCCGATGCGCAGAAGAAATACAGCATCGAGTCAGAAGTAGGCGCGCCGGTGACGGTCAGCGAATACTCCTTTATGGGCGGAACACGCGCCGTACTGCCGGGACGGAATATCCTCATCGATAATTCCTTTGAGAGCAAGCTGGCAGGGGCGAAGGAAAGCTTCCAGTTAAAAGGAGGAGCACACCATGAATAGAACAGGCGTTATCTATGGAATCAACGGCCCTGTTGTATACATCAAAGGCAACACCGGCTTTAAGATGGCCGAGATGGTCTATGTAGGCAAGGAAAAGCTGGTAGGCGAGGTCATCGGTCTGGATAAAGACAGAACAACCATTCAGGTATTCGAGGAGACCACCGGAATCAAACCGGGTGAAATCGTAGAGGCTACCGGAGACGCTATCTCCGTATACCTGGCTCCCGGAATCCTGCATAATATTTTCGACGGTATTGAGCGTCCCTTAAGTGAGATCGCGAAAATCGGCGGCGCTTATATCAGCCGCGGTACCGTTGTAGATTCTCTGGATAAGGAGAAGCTCTGGGACGCCCACATGATTGTAAAGGAGGGCGACCGCGTCAGCGGCGGATCCATCATCTGTGAGGTACCGGAGACAAAGGCAATCGTTCATAAGGTTATGGTTCCTCCGAATCTCTCCGGCGTACTGACAAAGGTAATGCCGGACGGCCAGTATACCATCTGTGATACCATTGCGGTTCTGCAGCTGGACGACGGTACAGAGAAGGAACTGACCATGATGCAGAAATGGCCTATCCGTGTGCCGAGACCGACCACCAGGCGTTACCCGGCTTCCAAGCCGCTGGTTACCGGACAGCGTATCCTGGATACCCTGTTTCCTATCGCCAAGGGCGGTACCGCAGCGATTCCCGGCGGATTCGGAACCGGTAAGACCATGACCCAGCATCAGATCGCGAAATGGTCTGATGCGGATATCATCATCTATATCGGCTGCGGCGAGCGTGGCAATGAGATGACACAGGTACTGGAGGACTTCTCCAAGCTGGTTGACCCGAAGACAGGCAACCCCTTGATGGAGCGTACCACCCTGATTGCCAATACCTCCAACATGCCGGTGGCAGCCCGTGAGGCAAGTATTTACACAGGTGTTACTCTGGCAGAGTACTATAGAGATATGGGCTATGACGTTGCCATCATGGCAGACTCCACCTCCCGTTGGGCCGAGGCGCTCCGTGAGCTGTCCGGACGCCTGGAGGAGATGCCCGCCGAGGAAGGCTTCCCGGCATACCTGGCGTCCCGTCTGTCCGCGTTCTATGAGCGCGCCGGCATGATGCAGAACTTAAACGGAACAGAAGGAAGCGTATCCATCATCGGAGCTGTATCCCCCCAGGGCGGCGACTTCTCCGAGCCGGTAACCCAGAATACCAAGCGTTTCGTCCGCTGCTTCTGGGGACTGGATAAGTCTCTGGCATATGCCCGTCATTTCCCGGCTATTCACTGGCTCAGCAGCTACAGTGAGTACGTATCCGATCTGGCGCCCTGGTACAAGGATCATGTGGCAAAGGATTTCATGGACTGCAGAAATCGTCTGATGGTCATCCTGAACCAGGAGAGCAGTCTGATGGAGATTGTAAAGCTGATCGGCAGTGATGTGCTTCCGGATGATCAGAAGCTGGTTCTGGAGATTTCCAGAGTAGTACGTCTGGGCTTCCTGCAGCAGAATGCATTCCATCCGGATGATACCTGTGTCCCCATGGAAAAGCAGATGAAGATGATGGAGATCATTCTCTATCTCTATGACAAGTCCAAGGCACTGGTTACACAGGGCATGCCCATGTCCGTGCTGAAGCGTGAAAATATCTTCGAGAAGGTCATTGCCATCAAGTATGATGTGCCCAACGACCACCTGGAGATGTTCGACGATTACAAGAAAGCGATCGATGAGTTCTACGATCGCGTACTGGAAAAGAACGCGTAAGGGGAGGAAGAGAAAATGTCAATTGAATATTTAGGCTTAAGTGAAATCAACGGCCCCCTGATTGCCCTGGAAGGCGTACAGAACGCGTCCTACGAGGAGATTGTAGAGATTACGGTGGACGGCAATAAGAAAGAGCTGGGCCGTATCATTGAGTGCTATAAGGATAAGGCGGTAATCCAGGTGTTCGGCGGAACGGACAATATGTCCCTTCGCAATACCCACACCAAGCTGACCGGTCATCCCATGGAGATTGCCCTTTCCCCGGAGATCCTGGGCCGTACCTTCAATGGTATCGGACAGCCTATCGACGGTCTGGGCGAGATCGTCTCCGATATTCACCGGAATGTCAACGGACAGCCGCTGAATCCGGTAACCCGTGAGTATCCGCGTAACTACATCCGTACCGGATTTTCCGCTATCGACGGTCTGACCACTCTGATTCGTGGACAGAAGCTTCCGATCTTTTCCGGAAACGGTCTGCCTCATGATCAGCTGGCAGCACAGCTGGTAAAGCAAGCTTCTCTGGGTGATGATTCGGATGAGCAGTTCGGTATCGTATTCGCAGCTATGGGTGTGAAGCACGACGTAGCGGATTTCTTCCGCCGCGCATTTGATGAGAGCGGAGCTTCCGAGCATGTTACCATGTTTATGAACCTGGCAAATGACCCGGTGGTAGAGCGTCTGATCACACCGCGTGTGGCTCTGACCGCTGCCGAGTACCTTGCTTTTGAGTGCAATATGCACATCCTGGTTATCCTGACGGATATGACTTCCTTCGCGGAGGCCATGCGTGAGGTATCTTCCTCTAAGGGAGAAATTCCGTCCAGAAAGGGTTACCCGGGTTACTTATACAGTGAGCTGGCTACCATCTATGAGCGTGCCGGCATTGTAGAGGGCGTCAACGGTTCTGTGACACAGATTCCGATTCTGACCATGCCCAACGACGATATTACCCACCCGATTCCGGACCTGACCGGTTACATCACCGAGGGTCAGATTGTACTGGATCGTGAGCTGCACGGACAGGCTGTTTATCCGCCCATCAGCGTGCTGCCGTCTCTGTCCCGTCTGATGAAGGATGGTATCGGTGCGGGCTACACCCGTGAGGATCATCAGGATCTGGCGAACCAGCTGTTCTCCTCCTACGCAAAGGTGGGAGACGCGAGAGCGCTGGCGTCCGTTATCGGCGAGGATGAGCTGTCTCCGATTGATAAGAAGTATCTGCAGTTCGGTAAAGCCTTCGAGGCCCGCTTTGTAGGCCAGGGTCCGGAGGAGAACCGTACCATCGAGGAGACTCTGAACATCGGCTGGGAGCTTCTCGGCATGCTGCCGAGAGAGGAACTGGACCGTGTGGATACCAAGATTCTTGATAAGTACTACAAGCCGGCAGAATAATGTAAACCGAGTTTTTTAAGAAGGAGGAAGCTGTATGGATAACAATGCAGTTCCTACAAAAGGCAACCTCATACGCGCGAAGAACTCCCTGAAGCTGGCAAAGCAGGGCTATGAGCTGATGGACAAGAAGCGGAACATTCTGATCCGTGAGCTGATGGGTCTGGTGGATCAGGCCAAGGATATCCAGGCTGAGATTCGCACCACCTTCACCACGGCTTACGCGGCGCTTCAGAGGGCTGACATGGAGCTGGGTATCAACGCAGTAGCCGATGTGGCCCGGAATGTGCCCATCGAGGATACGGTGGAAGTGAAGACCCGAAGCATCATGGGTACTGAGATTCCCCTGGTCCGCTATGACGCAGCCACCCGTACTCCGGCCTACGCCTTCTACAGCACGAAAGAATCTCTGGATATCGCCAGGGTCTCTTTTGAAAAGGTAAAGGATCTGACCATCAAGCTGTCCGCGGTAGAGAATTCCGCCTACCAGCTGGCGGCCAATATCAAGAAGGCCCAGAAGCGTGCCAACGCTTTGAAGAATATCACCATTCCCCGCTACGAGGCGCTGACGAAGGATATTTCCAACGCCCTGGAGGAGAAGGAGCGTGAGGAGTTCACGAGACTGAAGGTTATTAAGAGGATGCATTCGTAAAGAAAAAAGATATGAACTGACAAAAGAGCAGTGCTGACAGAATTCTCCGGAGAGAAGGAAGTCAGCACTGCTCTTTGTTTGAAAATCAGATCAGCAGCCCCGGATTCTCCAGCAGCTGCTTGATCCTGCGGAGGAACAGAGCAGCCGGAGCGCCGTCTACGACGCGGTGGTCGTAGGTCAGAGAAAGCTGCATCAGCGGTCGGATGACCAGTTGGTCATTGACGACAGCAGGTTTTTTCTCCATCTTGCCTACAGCCAGGATACCCACCTCAGGCTTGTTGACGATGGCAGTGAAACTCTCGATGTCAAACATACCCAGATTGCTGATGGTAAAAGTGCCGCCGGACATTTCGTCCGGGGACAGGCGGTTCTCCTTAGTGCGGGTTGCCAGATCATGGCTGATGGCAGAAATCTCAGGGAGAGATTTCAGATCCGCGTCGTGGATAACCGGAACCAGGAGACCCGTGTCGGTGGCTACTGCCATGCCAATATTTACGTAATCCTTGGTGGTGATAAAGGAGTCATCCATGGTAGCGTTCATCATGGGAAACTCAATCAGAGCCTTGGCGGTGCAGCGTATGACGATATCATTGTAGCTGATCTTCACATCCGCAGCTTTCAGCTGCTCACGCAGGCGAACCGCTTCCGTCATATCCACAGTGAGCCGATGGTTGGCTTGGGCCAGAGTATTCAGACTGTCTACCATGCGCTGCGCAATGATGCGGCGCATATTGGTGACCGGAATCTGATGCTCGCCGCGTACCGGTGTCACAGAAGTGTCCGGTGTGGGAATGGTTGCCGCAGTTGCTGTATTTGATTGGGTAACAGCGCCTAAAACATCGCGTTCAATGATCATTCCCATGGGGCCGCTTCCGGTGATGGTATGATAATCAACGCCAAGTTCTCTGGCACGCATGCGTGCTCGCGGAGAGGAAAAGCTGCGTGTTTCTTCTGACAGGGGTGTTGTCTCAGCCGGGGCAGAAACCGTCAGTTTATCAGGATTACCCGTCAGAATCGTCTGATAATCTGCACCTGCAGGTCCGATGACCGCAATAGGAGTCGCCACCTCGGCGGTTTCGCCCTCAGGGCAGAGAATCTTAAGAAGTGTACCGGAGGCCGGAGCGTCGATGGTGATGGCCAGCTTGTCGGTCTCCATGTCGAAGAGGGGTTCGCCTTCTTTGACAGTATCGCCCTCTTGGAAAAGCCAGGAGGAGATCATGCCCTCAGTCATCTGAAGCCCCTGTTTCGGCATGATAACAATGTGACCTTCCATAGGAGAAGTGTTATGTAATTCTGTATCTGCAGAAACAGGAGCAAGAGTGCTAGCTGTCGTTGCCTCTCCTGCGGAATCCGGATCGCCGGCCAGAATAGCCGCATAATCTGCACCCGGTTCGCCAATCACAGCAATGGGAGCTGCCACCTCGGCAGTTTCGCCCTCAGGGCAGAGAATCTTTAAGAGAGTGCCGGAGGCCGGAGCGTCGATAGTGATGGCCAGTTTGTCGGTCTCCATTTCAAAAAGAGGTTCGCCCTCTTTGACAGTATCGCCTTCCTGGAAAAGCCAGGAGGAGATCATGCCCTCAGTCATCTGAAGCCCCTGTTTCGGCATAATAACAATTTTGCCCATAATGATTCCTCCTTATGCCTGATAGAGAACAGCCTTGGCCGCCTTTATAATGTCTGCCACCTGTGGCGTCGCTGCGTTTTCCAGCCCCAGATTGAAGGGAAGGGGACAGGGAGCTGTGCCGAGACGAACCGGAGCGGCATCCAGATACGGGAAAGCAGCTTCTGTCACCTGAGCCGCGATCTCCGCTCCCCAGCCGGCATTACGGTGTGCCTCATGAACTACCACCAGACGTCCGGTCTTTTTGACAGATTTTATGATGGTATCGATATCCAACGGTACCAGAGTCCGGGGATCAATGACCTCGGCGTGAATACCCTCTTTTTCCAACTCATCGGCTGCTTCCAGCGCACGGCTCACATAGAGCAGGTTGGCTACGATAGTTACATCAGTTCCGGCGCGTTTCACATCAGCTTTGCCGAAGGGAATCAAGTATTCCGGATCATCGGGCACATCACCCTTGCGGGCGTAGAGGGCCTTGTGCTCAAAGAACATCACCGGATTGTCATCTCGGATGGCAGTGCGGAGCAGTCCGGCTGCGTCTGCGGGGGTGGAAGGACACGCTACCTTCAGGCCTGGAATGTGCATAAAGAAGGTTTCCACGCTTTGGGAATGAGTTGCCGCATTGCCACGCCCGATACCCTGTTGGCCACGGATGACAAGGGGAATTTTTGCGTTACCGCCAAAGATATAGCGGGTCTTAGCGGCCTGATTCAGCAGCTGGTCCATAGCTACAAAGGTGAAATCCATATACATCAGCTCTACAATAGGACGCATGCCTGCGCAGGCAGCTCCGATACCGGCACCCACAAAACCTGCCTCGGAAATGGGGGTATTGCGGACCCGTTCGGTTCCAAATTCCTTATAGAGATCTTTGGTGCAGCCAAATACACCGCCCAGAGTTTCTACGTCTTCGCCCATGATAAATACGCGATGATCCCGCCGCATTTCTTCAGCCATTGTATCCCGGATGGCCATTGCATAGGTCTTGATACTCATAAGGCAGCACCTCCTTCACCTTCATAGAAAACGTCATCCAGCAACTGGGCCGGATCCGGCTCAGGGCTGTTCAACGCAAATTCAGCAGCCTTGTCTGCTTCATCCTGCGCGGCTTTTTCGATTGCATCCAGTTCCTCAGCGGTAAACAGTCCTTCTTCCATGAGCTTCGTGCGGTAGCGCTTGATGGGGCATTTCTGCTTCCATTCTTCTACTTCATCGCGGGTACGATAGGGCTGCGGGTCACCGGTCCAGTGGCCCAGCCAGCGGTAAGTTTTGCACTCAATGAGGGTCGGTCCGTCTCCGGCTTTGGCCCGGGCAAGCGCAGTGGCAAAGGCTTCATCGATGGCTTCCACGTCATTGCCGTCCACAGTGACACCGGGAATATTGTAGGCTGCACCGCGGACACTGATGTCCTTGACAGAGGTGGACTGCCAGGAAGGTACGGAGATACCGTACAGATTATTCTCGCATATAAAGATAATCGGCAGCTTCCATACAGAAGCCAGATTCAGCGATTCATGGAAGGTTCCTTCATTGGAAGCGCCATCTCCGAAGAAAGAGACGCTGACATGACCGTTGTTCTGCATTTTGCAGGCCAGAGCGGCTCCGGTAGCGATGGGAATACCACCGCCTACGATCGCATTGGCTCCCAGATTACCTTTGGAGAGGTCTGCGATGTGCATGGAACCGCTGCGTCCTTTGCAGTAGCCGGTAGATTTTCCCATAAGCTCGGCCATGGCCCGATCGAGGGTAGCGCCCTTGGCGATACAGTGTCCGTGTCCCCGGTGTGTGCTGGCTATGTAGTCCTGATCCGTCAGTCGGGAGCATACAGTAGCCGCTACGGCTTCTTCGCCTACATAAAGATGTACGGAACCGCGCAGCTTGTTGGCTTCAAATAAAGAAACGGCTTTCAGTTCGAAGCAACGGATGCGGTTCATCGTCTGATAGATCAGGCGAGCCCGTTCTTTTTCTATCATAGGGTTACCTCCTTGTTAGTTTTTTTTTGATTGGTCTGACCAATTTTGCCTACATTATAGCATTGGAAAAAGCGCTTGACAAGTAGTTTGGATAAAAATTTAGAAAATTTAAAATATTAACTGCAATAACGTGATAAAATGGATAAAAAACCAAAAATAAGAAAAAACTTAACGGGAAAAAGACGGGATTGTACTTGAAAATATACAATCTGCACGAAAAATAGGGGCGAAAATATGGGGAAGAGGGGAAGAAAATACTGCACTTTTACTGAAAATGAGGTTTGGTAGGGGAAAACTATAAAAAAATATTGAAAACCAAAAGAGTCAGTGCTATAGTCAATTATAGAAAAAGCATTATTGGTCAGACCAATATTGCAAGAGCTCGAAAGGCCTTTGGATTACATTTTCAAACAGGGTTTGCAAAGGAAAGTTATAAGTGGGTTTACAAGAAATAAATTGCAAACGCGGAATATTATAAGTAAAATAGTAATATAGATAAAAAGAGTAACACAGGTGGGAAAATGTACGAAAAGACACAAAAGCTTTATGAAGAAGTAGCGGGAAAGCTGCAGGAAGAAATTAGAACAGGCACCTATCAGCCTGGGGACAGGCTTCCATCGGAGCGTATCCTGTCACAGGAATACGGGGTAAGTCGATCGGTCATCCGCGAAGCCTTTCGTTCATTGGAGCAGATGGGATGCGTGGAGGCGAGAACCGGAGGAGGCACCTATGTGAAGGCTCCGGAGATTTCGTCTATGGTAGACTCTATGTCGATGCTGATCAGTCTGGATGAAAGCTTTGCCATGGAGTTGGTGGAAGCCCGACTGGTGGTGGAGACCGAGATCGCGAGACTGGCAGCAGAACGACGGACAGAAGAACAGATAGTCATGATGCATAAGACCCTGGATGAGATGCGAAGAGAGGTATACGCGGGGGGCAAAGGCATTGAGCAGGACAGCAAATTCCACGGACAGTTGGCAGAGGCTGCCGGAAACCGGGTTCTTCAGATGATGTCCTCCAGTTGTGCGGAGGTCCTGAACCGGTCCATGGAAGTGACCCAGGCTATTGAAGGAGTTCCGAAGCTGGCATTGCTTGCCCACGAGGGGATCCTTTATCAGGTGGAGAAGCAGGACGGAGGAAAAGCAGAGGCTTGCATGAGAAAACATCTGATGAGCGCGGATGAGAATCTGCGACGGGTTTTTGCAGACAACACAAAAGTGTTGTAAAGCGCTGAAAAAGCCGCGAATCAAAAGCGGTTTTTTTAGCCCTATTTTCGTAAGCGCTTACGATTTATAAAATAACATTAAAATATACAAATTATCAGAAAAAATAATGAGGGACCACATTTGACAAATGGAGTAGACAAAAATAAGAAGATTACCATATATGATATTGCGCAGGAACTGCGTATTTCCATTGCTACCGTAAGCCGGGCGCTGAATGGAAAAGAGGACATCAGCGAGAAGACCAGAGAGGCGGTATATGAGGCGGCTGAGCGGATGGGATACAAGGCCAGCAAGACAGCAGCCAGTCTGTCCCGCAAGGAAAAGAAATTTGCGGCCCTGTTCCCGAATTTGATTCATGATTATGACAACGAGGTTCGCCGGGGAATCCAAAAAGCCGTAGAAGAGCTGCATGATTACCACGTAAGTGTGGAGATGATCACCATCGAGGGCAAGGCTGAAGGCTACATGGAGAAGCTGAAAGAGTTATCTTACAAGGATTACGATGGAGCACTTATCATTCCGCCGGAAGGGGAGGAGCAACTGTCGGAGCTTCTTCGAAGCACCCGGCTTGGCAAGCTGTCACTAGTGACCATGACCACGGACCTGGATCGGGATGTGAGAGTATTCGGAGTCCAGAGTAACGGTCTGGTAGCCGGACATATGGCAGGTGAGCTGCTGGCGACGCTTCTGGGACCGGGCAAAAAGGTAGCCCTGGTGACCGGACAGATGACCAGCCAGATACATAAAAGCACCGCAAAGGGCTTCCTGGACGAGGTGGAAGCGCAGAAGCTGACCTTTGCAGGCACTTACGAGCATTACGACGATCCGAAGAAGGCTTACGAGACAGCGGGAAGGCTGATTGCGGAGCATCCGGATCTGGATGGTATTTATCTGGCGACAGCCAACTCCGTCACCTTCTGCAGCAGACTGGTGGAGCTGGGATACGGCGGCAAGATCAAAATCATCGCGTCCGACGTATTTCCGAAAATGGTGGAGCTGGTCCGGTCGGGACTGGTGTACGCAACCATTTTCCAGAATCCTTTTAATCAGGGAAGGCTGGCAGTCCAGTACCTGTTCGAGTACCTGCTGGGGGAAAGAAAATTCGAGGAAGATGAGATTCTTCTGGATCCGCAGATTGTGATTCGCAGCAACATGGAGCTGTACGAAAAGAAATGCGTGGAGGTCATGAGCGAGGATATTTTGTTTTAGGTCATAAAAACAGGCAAAATAAATACTTTTTAAAGAAGGGAGGAAAGAAACAAGTCTGTTCAAAAAGGGAAAAGCAAAATAAGGGGTAACACTATAAAAATTAGGAGGGTTTTCGTATGAAAAAAAGAACAATTCAGAAACTTTGGGCACTGGGACTGAGTCTCGCAATGGTAGTTGGACTGACAGCCTGTGGAGGCGGCGGCTCTACTGAGACCACCACAACGGACACCACAGAGACCACAGAAGCAACCGAGACCACCGATACCGCGGAAGCGACGCCGGCAGACGATTTTGATCCGTCACAGTATTCCGTAGCCATCTGTATGGACAACATGAACCATCCGGTACACCGTATCGTACAGCTGGGCTTCCTGAAAGCAGCTGAGGCTCTGGGATATGACAATGCCAAGGTTATCGGTACCGAGGGTGGAGACACCAGCGAGGCTTTCGCGGCAGCAGAAGCATTTGCGGCAGAGGGCGGCAACGGACTTCTTCTCTGGGCAGGAGATTCCAGCTGCTACAACACCATCGCCAACGTGGCTGCTGAAGGCGTTATCGTAGGTATCCCGCACTTCAATCATCAGCAGGAAGACGGAAGCTATCCGGAAGGCCTGGCATTCAACATGGCATGTGATCCGAAGCTTTACGGCCAGCAGGTAGCAGAGCTGATGGCAAAGAGCCTGGACGGCAAGGAAGGCTCCGTAGCTCTGACCCAGAACACCAAGAACGTAACTGAGAACGCGGCAACCGATTCCTTCAAGGCAACCTGGGATTCTCTGAAGGGTACATACGATCTGAGCAAGATTAAGATTCTGGACGTACAGCTGGAAGGCGGCGTGGTAGACCAGGCAACCGCGATCAACCTTGCAATCATCCAGTCCAACCCGGATATCATCGGCGCTTTCGGTACCACCGGAAACTCCCCGATTACCTGGGCAGACGCAGCAACCAAGGCTGGTAAGAAAGACGGCGAAATCTTCATCGTAGGTATGGACGCAACCGAAGGCAACCTGGATTATCTGGAGGCAGGTAAGGTACAGGCAATCGTAGCTCAGCCGCTGTACGACGAGGCTTATAAGACCATGGAGTATCTGGATACTATCTTCCGCGGCGGTACTGTTCCGGAGTGGACCGACCTTGAGGCTCCTGTAGTTACCAAGGATGGCGAAGGCAAGAACGGTCTGGCATATCATCGCGACATTGCGAAGCAGGTAGAGGAGTTCTTCCAGTAAATCAAATAAGCAGCACAGATGTGTGACGGAAGGGTGCTACATGGGTGTTCCTGGTAACACCCTTCCATTTTTACAGACATAGTAAAGTTTACAGACATAGGAAGGGAAAATTGTATGGAGAGAGAATATGTACTGGAGGCTGTGGACATAACCAAAAGGTTTCCCGGTGTACTGGCGAATGACGCGGTCTGTCTGAATGTAAAATATGGCGAGGTGCTGGGTCTTATCGGAGAAAACGGTGCTGGAAAATCCACACTGCTGAAGATTTTAAATGGAATTTATCCACATGGAACCTACGAAGGAAAGCTGATTCTGGAGGGCCAGGAGGTACAGACCACCAGCACACAGGACGCTATGGCAGTGGGAATCGGCTATGTTCCCCAGGAGACCAACGTACTGAAGAATTTCAGCGTAGCAGAGAATATCTACATGTCGGATCTGCGTCTGACCAAGCTTCATCAGGGCGAAAAGCAGAGCAAGACTCCATTCGTAAATTTCCGGGAAATGTATCAGGCGTGTGAAACGCTTCTGAAAGAGAACCGAATCGATCTGGATCCCAAGGCGGACGTGCGGAAGCTTTCCGTAGGACAGCAGCAGATGCTGATGATTGCCCGGGCGCTGGCGACGAAGCCGAAGGTTCTGATTCTGGATGAGCCCACCACATCCTTATCAGGCAGCGATGTAAAGAGACTGTTTGAGGTAGTAAGAAATCTGAAAGAGAACGGAACGAGTATTATCTTTGTAACACATAAAATGGAAGAGATTCTGGAGCTGACCGACCGTGTCACGATTCTGCGGGACGGCAAGAACATCAGCACTTTTGAGAAAAAAGATTACGACACCGGAAAGATCATCGCGGATATGATTGGCCGTGAGATTTCCGAGCTGTATCCGGAACGGCATAACGAGATTGGGGACGAGGTTTTCCGCGTAGAGGGTCTGACAGTCGAGCATCCCTATATTGCCAACCGTGATCTGATTCACGACGTATCCTTCTGTGTACATGCCGGAGAGGTGCTTGGTCTCGGCGGACTGGTAGGAGCGGGAAGATCCGAGGTTTGCACGGCTATTTACGGCATGATGCCGATTAAATCAGGAAAAATATTCCTTAACGGGAAAGAAATACATATACGTAATACCGAAGAAGCGGTGAAGAACGGCATCAGCATGGTAAGCGAGGACAGAAAGCGTTACGGCCTGAACTTCAGCTGGGATATCGGAAAGAATATCGTAATTTCCAATCTGAAGCCGGTCAGCAAATGGAACTTTGTATCCACCAAGAAGCTTGCCGAGCGGGCAAAGCCCTATTTTGACAACCTGCATGTGAAGGCGCCCAGCCTCAATACCCGCGTGGCTACTCTTTCCGGAGGAAATCAGCAGAAGGTAGTTATCGCCCGCGCGCTGAACGCTTCCCCGAAGGTGATGATTCTGGATGAGCCTACCAAGGGAATCGACGTAGGATCCAAGAACGAGATTTATCAGCTGATCAATGAGCTGGCGGCCCAGGGCGTGGCAATCATTATGATTTCCTCGGAGCTGCCGGAGCTGATGGCCATGAGCGATCGCTTCGTCATTATGGCAGACGGCCATGTGGCGGGCGAGCTTGAGAAGGAAGAGACCAAGGAAGCAAGTATTATGCAGCTGGCAACAAAGAGCTTCCGACAGGACGGAAAGAAGGAGGCGTAGACATGAAGGAGAAACAGAAGACAAACAAATCAGGATTCTTGGTAAAGGTCCTGTTGAATCCGGAAATCGGTATCCTGATTCCGATTCTGATCATCTGTGTGGTAACCACCATGATCAAGCCCAATTTCCTGACCTGGAAATACATTTCCTCGATTCTGGTGGGAAGCATCTTTATCGGAGCGGCGACTCTGGGCGAATGTCTGATCATCATGTGCGGTGAGATTGACATGTCCCTTGGCTTCTGCGGCTGCCTGGCCGGCGTGATGATGGGAATCGCGGCAAGCGAATGGGGACTTCCCCTGATTCCCTGCATCCTACTCTGCCTGGCCACCGGAGCGGTAGTGGGACTGGTCAACGGACTGTGCGTCTGCAAGCTTGGCTTAAGCAGCTGGATTACCACACTGGCCACCCAGTTTATCTGCCAGGGTCTCGCGGTTACCATCAGCCAGGGACAGCCCATGTCTATCGCATCCCTTGGCACCGGCGCATTTACCAGAGCAAAACCTCTGGGACTGAACTGGCTGTTCTTTATCTTCGTTCTGATGATCTTGGCACTGGATGTGCTGCTTCGCAGAACCCGGTACGGCTATTATCTGAAATCCGTAGGCGGCAATCAGGACGCTTCTGTGATGGCAGGTATCAACGCGAAACGGATCAAAATCATCGCGTTCATTCTGGCAGGTCTGTTCGCAGCCATGGGCGGTCTGTTCGACGTACTGAACTCGGGAGCCTCCAACGCGGCATTCGGCAACGGACGTGAGTTCCGCGCCATCATCTGCTGTGCCATCGGCGGTATCTCCATGACAGGCGGCGCAGGTTCCTCCTTCGGAGTAGCCCTCGGCGTACTGCTGTTCCATACGCTCTGGTATTGCTTAAGAATCCTGGATGTAAATACAAATCTTCAGCTGGTGCTGATCGGTCTGATTCTGGTGCTGTCCGTAATCATGGACATCCAGCGCAAGAAGATCGAGGCACGGAAGCTGGTATAGAGTCTGGACGGAAGGAGAGTGAATACATATGAATGAGCAGGCAGTAAAAACAGGAAAATCCGGAAGTCTGAGAAAGATCTTCGGAAGTGACGAATTTGGCGTATTTCTGCCGCTGCTGGGAATTATCGTCGTGACAACGGTTCTGCGTCCGGACTTCTTATCTGTATCGAACTTTTCCGCCATGCTGGGACAGGTAACCTTCATAGCGCTGACCGCGCTGGGAGCAAGCTTCCCGCTGATGGTAGGACAGGTAGATATCTCTACGGGACGAGTGGCCGGCTTTGCGGGTATTATCATGTCGTCCATGGTAGTAGAGCATGGAATGGGAGCACTTCCGGCGATCCTTCTGGCCCTTGTGGCCTGCCTGATTGTGGGCGTAATCAACGGAATTCTGGTGGTCTATCTGGAGGTTCCGGATTTCGTGGCAACCATGGGAACCCTGTATATGGTAGGCGGAGCCAGATACCTCTTTGTAAAGGGTTATCAGTTCTCCCTGAATACCCAGGAGAATTTCCCGTTGGTAGAGATTTTTGACGGACGTTATCTGGGAATGCCGCTGTATTTCTGGATCATGGTTCTGATTTTTGTACTGGTGTATATCATCATCAAGAAGACTCTGTGGGGGCGGAGACTTCTGGCTACCGGCGACAACCGCGAGGTAGCGGCGCTGGCAGGTATCAACACCAACAAGATGCGGATGGAAGCCTATATGATTTCCGCGTTCCTGGCGGCTATCGCAGGTCTTCTGATTACGTTGGACGTAGGTATCGGTCTTCCGGAGACCGGAGACGGCTGGGAGTTCCGCGCGATCGCAGGCTGCGTAGTCGGCGGCGTCAGCCTGGCAGGCGGCAAGGGCTCGCCTCTTGGCGTACTGATTGGAACCGCGCTGGTATTCGTGGCGGAGAACGCGATTATCTTCCTGGGATGTCCGGCAACCATGAAGGTGGCTGTACAGGGTCTCCTGATGGCAGGCGCGGTATTGATTGACTTGTACAGGCAGAAGAGGAAGGTTCCGGCCTGATAAGGGGAGTTTTTACATTATATAAAGGAGGAGAAATTTATGCGGGTGGATTTGAAAGACAGAGTAGTGATCGTGACCGGCGGAGGCGGAGCCATCGGCGGAGCAATGGCGGAAGCGTTTGCGGAAAATGGAGCGAAGGTGGTAGTAGCCGGACGTACCATTAAGACGCTGGAAGCGGTGGTAGAGACCATCAAGGCAAAAGGGGGAGAAGCATCCGCAGTCATCGCGGACGTCAGCGACAGAGACAGCGCGGCCAATATGGTAGCGGAGACCGTGAAGCTGTACGGACGCCTGGATGTACTGGTAAATAACGCGGGAATCAACGGCGGACCGGATCAGAGAAAGCCGATTCACGAGTATTCCGACGAATTATGGGAGCGCATCATCAATGTAGATTTGAACGGCGTGTACTACTGCTCCAAGCCTGCGATTCAGCAGATGGAGAAGCAGGGCCAGGGCGGCAACATCATCAACATCGGTTCCATCGTGGGCCTGGCGCCCCTGAGACTGCAGTGCGCGTTTACCGCGGCGAAGGCGGGCGTATTCAACCTGACCAAGGCCATGGCTCTGGAGCTGGCGCCCTTAAATATCCGTGTCAATGGCATCGCGCCCGGATCCATTATGTTCGAGGGAACCAGAAAGCTCTTTTACGCGGATCCGGTGAAGGCGGAGGCTATGATGTCCCATATTCCTCAGCACAGACCCGGAGAACCGAAAGATATCGCCGGAATGGCCTGCTTCCTGGCTTCCGATGATTCCTCTTATATGACCGGAACAATCAATGTGGTAGACGGAGGCTGGATCTGCGGCTATACACGGGATTTCTGATAAAGGAGGGCCTATGAAGGTATTACTTGCTTATAAACCGGGCGAAATGCGGATCGTAGAGATGGAAAAGCCGGTACCGGGGCCCGGAGAAATTCTGGCGAAGGTGGCTCACTGCGGCATCTGCGCCACAGACGTAGCTATCGCGGACGGCACCCTGACGCTGGGCGACGGCATGGATCCCATCTATCCCGTGCGAATCGGACACGAGTGGTCCGGCGTGGTGGTGGAGACCGGCGAGGGAACCTGGAGACTGAAACCGGGCGATCGCGTCATCAGCGATACCGGATACTCCTGCGGCGAGTGCGAGGCCTGCCTGAATGGAGAATATCAGAGCTGTGAAAATGGCAGAGCCATCGGAACCACAGGAAACTGCTGGCCGGGAGCCTTCGCGGAATATATGCTGATGCCGGAGCGTCTGACCTTTAAAGTACCGGATAATGTACCTTTGGATGAAGCGGCGCTGGTAGAGCCCTCCAGCATCGGACTGTATGGTCTGCTGCGGGCCCATATCGGACCGGGCATGAATCTTCTGGTGGTGGGAACCGGCCCCATCGGTCTGGGCGGAATGGCCTGTGCCAAGGGCATGGGAATCGGCAAGACCATCCTGGCGGGACGGAAAGAGAAGAAGCTGGCCATCGGAAAAGAAATGGGAGCGGATATTCTGGTCAATACCACCAAAGAGGATCTGCATGAAGTAGTGATGCGGGAGACGAGAGGCCGCGGCATGGACGTGATTCTGGATACCACCGGAGATCCGAACATGTTAAACGATCTGCTGCTGATGCTTCGCGGAAGCGGAACCATCGTAATCCCGGGCTTTTATGAATGCGAGCTGAACGGCGTGAAGCTGGATCGGCTGATTGCAAAGAACTGTACCATGATCGGCGCGGCAGGAACGCCCAATATGGGCCGGAAGATTCTGGATATGCTGGCAAACGGCCACACATCCTTAAAACCCATGATTACCGAGCGGTATCCGTTCGATCAGGCCATTGAGGCGTTTGCGGCAGTGAAGGCGCACAATGACAGACGCGTAAAGATCATGATTGATTTTGACTGACGGAGGTCGGTATGAAGGACTGGAGACCGGAGGGAACGCAGCGATCCTGCGTGGAGCATTATGGCAACATGGCACAGCTGGCCGGGCTGAAACGCTATATTCTGGCGGACGGCAAAGCGGCGGGGGTAGTGGCTGTGGACGTGAATACAGGCGGAGGGCTGGAATTTACGGTCCTTCCGGGAAGAGGCATGGATATTGTGGGATGTCGTTACCGCGGTGTCCCGGTATCCTACCTTTCCAAGGCGGGGATTACCGCCCCGGGGTATCATGACCCCAGAGAAAACGAGTGGCTGAAGAATTTTTTCGCCGGACTTCTGACCACCTGCGGCATGTCCAACGCGGGGCCCTCCTGCAAGGATACGCATCCGTTCGCGGGAGAGATCCTGTACGGGCTGCACGGGGACGCGTCAAACATCGGGGCCGACCAGGTGGGAACCTGGGAGGACTGGACGGAGGACGGCTACGAGATGAAGGTCACCGGACGGATCAGCGAGGGACGGCTTCACGGAGAGCATCTGACCCTGCGGAGAACCATTTCCGCGAGGCTCGGTGAAAAGTGCTTCCGTCTTCGGGATGAATACCGGAACGAGGGCGATCAGCCGGAGCCGCTGATGTTTTTCTACCATATAAATATCGGTCATCCGATTTTGGATGAGGGATCCGTGTTCGCGGCAGCCGACAGGCGGGTATGGGCGGAGACGGAGGCGGCCAAAGCAGGCATGGAGCGCTACGCGGTCTGCGACGGGCCGAAAAAAGACGTGACAGAGCAGCAGTTCTTCCACGAGTTCTACACGGACGCGGAGGGGAAGACCTGGATCGCTCTGATAAACAAAAAGCTGGAGCTGGGCGTGTACCTGAGTTATCACCCGGAGCAGTTGCCCTACATGGCCCAGTGGAAGGTGGGGAGAACCGGGGAATATGTATTTGCCTTTGAACCGGGCAACTGTCATCCCATCGGAAGGGCCGAGCAGAGAAAACGGGGCGGACAGGAGATTCTGGAGCCGATGGCAAAGCACATCGTGGAGCTGGAACTGGGAATCCTGGACGGTTCGGAGGAGATAGCAGAATTTCAGGAGAAGCTTGAAAAGCTTATCGGAGGTGAAGAGCGTGGGTAAAAAGGTAGTTGTATTCGGAAGCTTTGTAGTGGATCTGACAGGAAGAACCAAGACGCTTCCGGTACCGGGGCAGACCGTCATGGGAAGTACCTTTGTGATGGGACCCGGCGGAAAGGGATCCAATCAGGCGGTAGCAGCCCACAGGGCCGGCGCGGATGTGACGCTGGTGACCAAGGTGGGTAAGGATGTATTCGGAAAGGTCGCTACGGATTTTTATGAAAAAGAGGGCATGAACACCGAATATATCTTCGTGGATGAGGAAAAAGAGACAGGCTGCGCGCTGATTACGGTGGAAGAGGGAACAGCCCAGAATGAAATCGTAGTCATCAGCGGCGCCTGCGGCAATATAACAGACGAAGACGTGGAGAAGAGCCGGGCGCTCATCGAGTCTGCGGACATTCTCCTGCTTCAGCTGGAAATCAATTTTGACGCTCTGTACAAGGTGATTGATATCGCCCATGCAGCAGGCGTGACCATCGTGCTGAACACCGCTCCGGCGGCAGAGCTTCCGGCGGAGGTGCTGAAGAAGCTGGATATCGTCACGCCCAACGAGACCGAGGCACAGATCCTCACCGGCGTGAAGATTGAAAATGGAGACGACGCGAAAAAGGCGGCAGAGGTTCTGATGGAAAAGGGCGTAAAGCAGGTAGTCATTACCTTGGGCTCCATGGGAGCATTCGCCATGAACAGCGAAAAATCCGAGCTGGTAGAGCGGCTGTCCGTGGACGCTATCGACACCACCGGCGCGGGAGACGCGTTTAACGGCGGCTTCGTCATGGCGCTGGCAGAGGGAAAGGATCTGTTCACGGCCCTGCGCTATGGCAATGTGACGGGAGCGCTTTCAGTAACCAGGAAGGGCACCGCGCCCTCCATGCCGGATCGGGAAGCCATCGACAGATTATATGCAGAAGCCTACGGCTGACAGAAAGGAGTTTCATATGGAAGGATATCCTCTGGGAGTAAGAAGAGACGGCTCTTATTACACAAGAATCGAATGGGCCAGCCACACGGAATCAGACCCTACCTTCTGGGTCGTGAATCTGATCCGCGACGATCTGGAACGCAACGGCGGTACCTGGGGAGCGAACACGCCGGGCCCGGCTACCGTAGTCTTAAGCTTCTTTGGCGAGACGCAGAAGATCAGCAAAATCCGCGTTTTCCGGAATGTGGGACTGGATATCAGCGTGCTGGAAGAGCTGGCGAAGGCCATCGACATCTATATCAGCGACACCGACGAGCCCAGAAAGCTTCGGAGAAAAGAAGATCAGATCGACGACGTTCCCTGGACCTTTGTAAAGCATGTGGAGATGGAAAAGGCCGAGGGCTGGCAGGAAATCCAGCTGGATACGTCGGTGGAAGCAAAATTTGTGCGTTTTGATCTTCTGGAGAATCACGGAACGCCGATTCCGTGGACAGAGACAAGTGAGATAAAGATTTATCCGTAAAAAGGGAGGATTTCATTATGGAAAAGAAAAAATGGTCATTTGTAAACGCGGAAAATGTCGTACCCTATGTATGTGACGAGACCTACAGCTCCAAGCAGCTGACCGGCGACGAGCTGGCAGGCTTCCCGGTGATTAACATCAACGAGGGAACCTTAAAGGGCGGCTGCCGGACCGGCGGCGGAGCTCACGAGGACACCGAGATCTACTACATCGTAGAGGGAACCGGCATCCTGTGGCTGGACGAGGACAGCATTCCGGTGAAGCCGGGCGATATCATCGTAATTCCGCCCCACACCTTCCACTGGATTGACAACACCATGAACAAAGAGGACTTTAAACTCTTTACCCTGTGGCCGAAGCAGGAGCAGAACGAGGTATACTTTGTCCGCAAGAAGGCATGGGGAACTTCTATGAAATATGTGGATGAGGACTATCTGAAAAAGCGCATTGAGGCCGGAGAGAAAAAATGAAAATAACCGTAATCGGAGATCTTCTGTACGATTGCTTTATCTGGGCAGATCGACTGCCGCGAAAGGGCGAAACCGTAAGCGGATACCGCAGTGGATTCTTCGCCAGCGGCAAAGGCGGCAACCAGGCGGCGCAGGCTGCGAAGCTGGGAGCTGACACCTTTATGATAGGAAAGGTAGGCTGTGATGAGCGGGGAGAAATCCTGATTCACACCATGCAGACGGCAGGCGTGTATACCGAGTTTATCACAGAGGATCCGAAAGAAAATACAGGAACGGACTGCGTTCTGGTAGATAAGGACGGCAACAACGCCATCATAGTCGCGCCTCAGGCCAACAGTAAGATTACTGTGGAAGAGGTGCGGCGGGCGAGAGCGGTGATCGAGAGCTCTGACGTGCTTTTAAGCCAGCTCCAGATCAACGAGGAAGCCATTACCGAGGCGCTGACCATCGCCCATGAGGCGGGGGTCACCACGGTGCTGAATCCCGCGCCGGCCAGAGCGATCCCGAAATGCTATTACGAGCTTGCGGATTACATTACTCCCAACGAGACCGAGGCCGAATTTTTCACCGGAATCCTGCAGAAGGATTATTCGGAAAATGAGTGGATCAAGCGGGTCACGGAGGAGTATCATAAGCTTGGAGCAAAAAATGTAATTCTTACACTGGGAGAGAAGGGCTGCGTCTATGCGGGAAGGGAGAGCAGATTCCGCGTTCCGGCATTTCCGGTGGAGGCGGTGGATTCCACGGCGGCAGGAGATTCCTTCAACGCGGCCTTCTGCGTAAGCCTGGCGTCCGGCATGGAGCTTCGGGAGGCGCTGGCCTACGCCAACGCGGCGGGCGCGCTGACCGCGTCGAAGCACGGCTCGCTTCCGTCCCTGCCTGATAAGGATGACGTGACAGAATTTATGAAAAGGAGAAAAACATTATGAAAATCAGTCGCTATTTTGATTCCGCAATTTTAAAACCCAATATGACCGAGGATGAGGTGAAGCAGGCCATCAAGGACTGCATCGCATGCGATTCCTACACCGTATGCGTACGTCCCTGCGATATCGCGCTGGCAGTAGAGATGTGTAAAGGCACCAATACTAAGGTCAGCTGCGTTCTGGACTTCCCTCATGGCGACAGCACCGCAGAGGGCAAGGCGGCTCTGGCAGAGCTCTACGCACCCACCGGCGTGGCGGAGATCGATATGGTTATGAACTACGGCTATGCCCGTTCCGGTAAATGGGACGAGGTAAAGCGCGGTATCGACGGCGT
The DNA here is from genome assembly GCF_040096155.1 of Laedolimicola intestinihominis. NCBI lineage: Bacteria > Bacillati > Bacillota > Clostridia > Lachnospirales > Lachnospiraceae > Laedolimicola > Laedolimicola intestinihominis. Next base: position 80,815 of record NZ_JBBMFE010000012.1, read on the forward strand.
GGTAAAGGCAGCCAAGAAGCATGGCGTAGGCGTAAAGGTTATTTTTGAGACCTGTGAGCTGACCGAGGAAGAGATCCGCAAGGGAACCGAGATCTGCATCGAGGCAGGCGCGGACTTCGTAAAGACCTCCACAGGTTTCGCGGCATCCGGCGCAAGCATGGAAGCGGTATCTACGATGCTGGACGAGGCAAAGGGCAGAATCAAGGTAAAACCCTCCGGCGGTATCCGCAATTACGAGACCGCAAAGAAGTATGTGGACATGGGCGCATCCCGTCTGGGAATCGGCTTTGGATCTGCGCTTAAGATCTGCGAGGGAGAAAAAGAGGCAGAGAAATAGAACTGAGAAGCAAACGGGAAAGGAAGATTACGTATGAAGTTTATGGATCGTGTGAGAGGGACACGGGTAGAAAAGGATTCGGCTGCTGTCTTCTGGCTGGGACAGGCGGGATTTCTGATTAAGACGGCAGAGGGCAGACAGATTGTGATCGATCCCTATTTTTCGGATTGCGTGGAGCGGCTGATTCCCGAGGAGGGACTGGGCTTCAAGCGCCTGATGCCGCCGCCCTGCGAGGCCGGTGAGCTGGATACGGACGTACTGATCATTTCCCATGAGCATAACGACCATTTCGACGTGGACGCAGTGGGAGATCTGATCAAAGCGAAGACGGAAGTGTACACCAACTGTATCGTAGCCAAGGCCCTGGGGGAAATGGGCTTCGACCAAAACAGAATCCATGTGATGAAAAAGGGCGAGAAGATCGAGCTTTCCGAGTTTTCGATTCTGCCGGTGGACTGCGATCATGGCGAGCTGGCTCCCGAAGCGCTGGGCTTCATTCTGGATTTCGGATTTTCCAGACTGTACTACGCGGGAGATACGGCGCTGACGCTGCCGCGGCTTCAGGTTCCCATGGAGATTCAGCCGGAAGCGGCGATTCTTCCCATCAACGGAGCCTTCGGCAATCTGAATGGAAAAGAGGCCGCGAAGTACGCGGGTCTTCTGAAATGCAAGGTGTGTATCCCCTGTCATTTCTGGACCTTCCCGCTCCACCATGGTGATCCGCAGGAAATCATAGAGCATATGGGTGAGAGCGCACCTGATTGCAGGCTTATGCTTCTTTGTCAGGGTGAAAGCTTTCTGTTAAAAAAGTAATGAACTGACAAAAGAGCAGTGCTGACAGAATTCTCCGGAGAGAAGGAAGTCAGCACTGCTCTTTGTTTGAAAAGATGTGTCCAGCCGGAATCGTCGTTAAGTATTTATTAATTTCATGAAAAAATTGTACAAAAAGAAGTACAAAAAATCCATTTACCTCTTGCATAACAGGATTGTACGTGATATAATGCAATCGGTTGATAAAAAAATATCAATATTGTGAAAAAAATCACGTTGGGATGAGACGAGAAAGAGTGAGGTAACAGTATGGCAAATGAAACATCAAATAAGATCGTAGTAATTGGAGCTGGAAATGTAGGCGAGACTATCTGCTATACCCTGATGCTGCGGGCACAGGTAGGAGAAATCGTTCTGGTAGACGTAAACGAAGATCGTGCGAAAGGTGCAGCCCTGGATATCTCACACGGAACCGCTTTCTACAGCCAGGTACGCGTTCGTCAGGGCGGATATGAGGAGTGCGCGGACGCCAAGATTATCATTGTTACAGCGGGTGTTCCCCGGAAGCCGGGTCAGACCCGTCTGGAGCTTGCGAAGGTAAATACCGGAGTGGCAAGAAGCATTGCGAAGAACATCATGAAGTACGCAAAGAATCCGCTGATTATCGTGGTATCCAACCCGGTAGACGTGAATACCTATCTGATTCAGAAGGAAACAGGCCTGTCTCCGGAGCGGGTTATCGGAACCGGAACTTCTCTGGATACCGCGCGTTTCCGCTATCTCTTAAGCCAGCGCGCGAACGTAGATATCCGTGATATTCAGGGTTATATCCTGGGTGAGCATGGAGACAGCCAGGTACCGATCTGGAGCAGTGTCAACGTAGCAGGCGAGACCATCGACCATTTCCTGCCGGAGGATCCGAAGGAAAAGGAGGAAGTAAAGGACGCTATCGCACTGAAGGCAAAGACCGGCGGCGCGGACGTTATCTCTCTGAAGGGCGCAACCTTCGACGGAATCGCCATGTCCACCTTCCGGATTGTAGAATCCATTCTGAAAAATCAGAATACCGTACTTCCGGTGGCACACGTGCTGGGCAAGGAATACGGAGAGGAGCTGGAGGGATCCTGCATCAGTATCCCCTGTGTAGTCAACGCGGATGGAATTGCCAAGGCGATCAAGATTACCCTGACAGACGAGGAGCGGGAACAGGTAGAGCATTCTGCAGAGGTTCTGAAAAACTTCATCGACGACGTTATGAAAGAAGATTAAAAAGCACAAAAAAAGAACCGGACTTTTCGGAGTCCGGTTCTCTTTTTGTGAGACAGGAAATTTTTCGGAATTCCCTGTCTCACAGGTGCAAATGGCAGGTTAAGTAGACAAAGTTAGATTTTTCCTTCTGCTTTCAGCTGGAGTAAAATGTCAACAATGTGCTGGGTACTGTCGGCGATGTAGACGCCGGCTTCACCAAGAGCCTTTTCCTTGCTTGCGGCGCTTCCGGTTCCGTCAGCAGAAACAATAGCGCCTGCATGACCCATGCTGCGTCCCTTGGGAGCGTTTTTTCCGGCGATCAGGGCAACGACGGGTTTGGTAAAGTGATCCTTGATGTAGGCCGCTGCAAGCTCTTCCTCGCTGCCGCCGATTTCGCCGATGATAACTACGGCTTTTGTATCAGGATCTGCTTCAAAATCCGGAAGAAGCTCTACAAAGGTAGTGCCTGGAATCATATCGCCGCCGACGCCGACACAGGTAGACTGTCCGATACCATTGTCTGTAAGCATCTTTACGGTTTCATAGCAGTTGGTGGCGCTTCGGCTCATAACACCTACATTTCCGGGAGAGAAGAAGTAACCGGCCATGAAACCGGCCTTGGTTTTACCCGGTGAAATGACGCCAAAGGAGTTCGGTCCGAACAGCTTTACCCCTCTGGCCTTTGCCAGGTGGTAGCAGAACATCATATCGTGCACAGGAACGTGCTCAGCGATGGTAAATACCATTTTCATGCCGGCGTTGATGGCCTCCAGTACGGAATCCTTCATAAATTTTGCCGGAACAAAGATGACAGTTGCATCAGCGCCTGTAGCCGTCATAGCTTCCTTTACGGTGTTGAATACAGGAACACCACAGACCTCCTGTCCGCCCTTACCCGGGGTAACGCCGCCTACAACCTTGGTTCCGTATTTGAGCATCTGCTCGGTGTGATAGGAGCCTTCGCGACCGGTAATACCCTGTACGATTAATTTTGTGTTTTCATCAATTAAAATACTCATAGTCTGTCCCTCCTATCTGCAAGAGCTTTTACGCATTCCCGCAAACCGGGCACAGATACGATATCTACATCCTGAATGCTTGCAATTGTAGCCAGTCCGATGTCCTTGTTGGTTCCTTCCATGCGGACTACTACAATTTTGTCCTGATGTGCTTCTTCCAGAGCCATCTTAACGCCGCCTGCCACTTCATCACAACGGGTGATTCCGCCGAAAATATTAATAAGCAGAGCCTTGGCGCCCGGAGTAGACAGAAGGATGCGGACAGCCTCCTTAATACGGTCAGAGGTAGCGCCACCGCCTAAGTCGAGCACAGCGCTTACCTTCATGCCCTCCTTGGTAATCAGGTCAATACAGCTCATCAGCATACCGGAACCATTGGAAACAACGGTAACGGTTCCTTCCGGATCCACCGGAATATAAAGGAAATTGTATTTCGCGGCTTCTTTAATCAGAATATTGTCCGGCTGCAGCTTTTCAGCAAATTCCCGGATGTCAGGCAGACGGAACAGAGCGCTGTCATCAATATCAATTTTTCCATCCAGAGCTACCAGCTTATCTTCCGCATTGATAACCAGAGGGTTAATCTCTACCAGCATACAGCTGTAATCCATGAACGCGGCATACAGCTTTTTCAGCATATCAGCCAGCTGTTTTTTATAAGACAGATCCATGCCGGAGCGGGAAAGCAGTTCGATTGCCATATAGTCCTTGATGCCAACAAAAGGATCTACAACGATTTTGATGATTTTGTCCGGATCTTCCTTGGCAGTCTGCTCGATTTCCATACCGCCGTTGGCAGAGAAAATGATAATCGGGCATTTTGTCAGACGATCCAGCATGATGGACAGGTACAGCTCGGTTTTGTTATTCTCAGATTTTTCTACAATCAGAAGCTGGTTTACTTTATAGCCGCGGAGTTCGCTGAAAAGCAGATCCTCGCAGTGCTGCTTCGCCTCCTGTGGGGTATCAGCAAAGCGGATACCACCCGCTTTGCCGCGACCACCGATCTGAACCTGGGCTTTTACAACCACAGGATAAGACAGGCCGGCTTTTTCAATTTCCGCATCCATATTTTCAGAGGAATCGATGACACAGCCGTTCATGGTAGGAACACCGTATTTGTCAAAGAGCTCCTTCGCCTTATACTCTAATAATTTCAAGTTTTATTCCCCCCAGATTTCTTCATCGGTCGGTGCAACAGCGCCCGGTCTTACAGTAGCGATGCGGCTTACATTGAAGAGGTGTCTCCAGCTTAAGTTCTCGCTGATGGTATTGCCGCCCCAGCTTCCGCATCCGAGGGTAGTAGTAGCGGATAAGCTGTTGAAGAGGCTGCCGCCGTTGTTGGTAGCACAGATCTGATTAATCAGGAAACGGGATACCGGAAGGAGCTCAGCAGCCTTCTCGATATGTGCCTGGTTATTGGAATGGATAGCTACGCTGTGACCACGGCCTGCCACACTCAGATTTGCGTCTGCAATTGCAATCGCCTCATCCCAGGTATCATAGGTGTACAGAGCCATAACCGGACACATTTTTTCTTCAGAGAAGTAGTCATCCTTGCCATATGCAGGTGCTTTTACCAGAAGTACGCGAGTATCCTCCGGAACATCGATACCGGCTGCGGCTGCAACCTTTAATGCGGACTGTCCAACCAGATCCTTATTCATAACGCCGCCCGGGAACATGGCGCTGCGAAGAGCGTCAACCTGTGCGGGATCGTCGATCAGAACACCGTGATTTTTCTTGTATTCCGCAACCAACTCATCCACCTTGGAAGCGGGGGTGATAGCATTCTGCTCACCAGAGCAGATGATACCATTATCGAAGCAGCGGCCATCGATAATCATCGGAACAACCTTAGCGTAATCCACATCCTCATCCAGAATACACTGTACGTTTCCTGCGCCTACACCATAGGAGGGTTTTCCGGAAGAATAAGCAGCTTTTACTACGCCCGGGCCTCCGGTAGCCAGAACAACGTCACAGGTCTTCATCAGAAGTCCGGAGATTTCCATGGTCGGCTCCGGTACGCACTGAATCAGATTTTCCGGCGCGCCAAGCTTAGCCAGACGCTCGTTGATCAGTTCGACAGTTTTGGTGCTGCAGGCTTTAGAACGGGGATGCGGTCCGACAATGATAGCATTACGTCCCTTGACAGCAAACATAGCGTTGCACATGGGAGTAACAATGGGATTGGTGGTCGGAGTAATAGCGGCAACAACACCCATGGGCTTTGCAACCTCAATGATACCCTTTTCCGGATAACGGTTAATGATGCCGACACTCTTGCCATGCTTCATATCGTTCCAGATAACACGTGCCTTGCCCATATTTTTGGAAACCTTGTTTTCGTATACGCCCATGCGGGTTTCGTCTACAGCCATTCTGGCCAGTAACTCAGCATTGTCGTAAACGGTTTTCGCAATCTCGCGGCAGAGAACATCAACCTGCTCCTGGGTATAGCCTTCAATAACCTTCTGTGCAACACGGGCTTTTTCAACGAGACCTTCTACATATTCTTTTGCTTCCATAATTTATACCTTCCTCTCATTTATAATGGCTGTGCCATATTATGTTTAAAAGTGACTGCCTACTTTGTGCAGGGCAGTGTGGAGCCGCCGTAGGGCATTACAATGACACTTGCGTTCTCGCCGTAGCGGGAGAGCGCGGAATCAAGCTCTGCCTGCAGATCCTGACAGGGCTTCAGGTGGATGCTGCGTACAAAATCAGCGTCCATGTCGCTGTAGAGATAGATATCTGCCTTTTCCAGAACCATGGCGATGGCAGCGGCCTTGTGGCCTCCCAGCTGGAATTCGCGGGAGATATGCTCAATCATATCGTGGGCCTTCTCGTGACCGGTCATCCATTTTTCAAAAACTTCTGCGCCCAGTCCCTCTTTCGAAGAGGCAGCCCAGAGAATACAGCCGCCGTCCTTTACCGCATGCTTTGCGTTGTCCAGAGCCTTCTGAGCCTGGTAAAGATTGATATCCTTGGGATATCCGCCTGCAGAAACGATTACGATGTCTGCCCGGTGGGGAATCTGGATTTTGTAAAGCTGATCCAGAAAGCGGCAGCCCTCTCTGTGGGCCTTAATAAAATGTCCGGCCACACAGCGGCGAATGCGTTTTTTCTCATCCAGAATTACATTTACAATAAAGGTAATAGGAACAAAACGTTCACATACCTCGTCAATATCTTCGCGGATGGGATTGCCCTCGATAGCGCCTGCCTTTGCTTCGGCCTGCACCATGCGGGAGTGATTGCACTGGATGGCGTTCCGGGTGGATACGCCCGGCATAATGGCCTTGGAGCCTCCGCTGTATCCCGCAAAATAATGAAACTCAATGTTGCCGAGACAGATACGGACGTCTGCCTCTGCCACATCCCGATAGATATCAACAGGGGTTCCCCGGCTGGTAGTCCCCATATGTACAAAATCATCCTTGGAGTCTACACATTTTACCCGGTTAAAGACCTCTTCACCTACCAGATGAATCATTTCCTCTCTGGTATGGGCGCGATGGCTTCCGAGAGCGAAAATGATGGTAATATCGCTGTCAGAGATTCCTCCGCGGTTCAACTCCTTAAGAACAGGCGGAAGAACCAGGTAAGAGGGAAGAGGCCTTGTAATATCGCTGGTGACGATGGCTACCTTCTGACCCGGAGACACCAGATCCTTTAACCGCTCGGTGCCAATGGGATGTTCCAGTGCCCTGATTACTTCCTCTGTGCCCACAAGGTCCGTCTGGACCTCGTTGGGCAGAAGCGTCTGAAGAAAATGTCTGTCCGGGATAGAAAGCTCAAGATCTTCTTTTCCATAGGGAAGTTGTACTATCATTTAAAATCATCCTCAATTTCCTGATATGCTGCGACAAACTGTGTGAAGAATGCTACAAACGGGGGATACTCGTAGAGATTCTCCCAGGTGAGAAGTCCCTCGTCCGGTGTACAGATTGCTTTGTTGAATACATCGCTGGTCTTCAGAACCTCCAGGTATTTCTCCTCTATCGGCTGATCCATGAGAGAATCGAAGGGAGTCGGCTCTGCGTCAAACTGATTGATCTTTCCGGTAACCGTAGTAATCAGAACAGGAGCGCCGCCAACCGGTGCAAAGGAATTCTGAATGTGCCACGGTCCGCGGACTGCGGCAGTCATAATGGAAAGGTTCTTGTAACCTTTTTCAGCCAGAAGCCGGTAGGACTTTCTAATCACAGCTTCGGCACCGTGTTTCGCAATATCCTTGGCATTCTCAACACCCTTTGCTTCCAGTTCCTTTGCGATCTGATCATCCAGCTGGCCGCCCATCAGAACCAGGTATCCGTTTTTCTTACCCTTGCTGAGAATTTCAGCAAATCTCAGGTGCTGGGTTACAGTAAAGTTCAGGGTCATACATAATTTGTAATTCTTTTCCAGAAGAATGCGGGCAGCTTCCAGAGCGGCTTCCACAGCCGGGAGCTTGAATACTACGTTGGGCTCCTCTACACCGAGTTCCTTTTTCATGGCGTCATACCAGAACTCCACCTGCTTAATCATAGCGTCTGTATCCTTGATATCGCGCGGGTCTACCTGCATGCACACAAAGCCGTACTGCTTGTCGGTTGCCTTGAAAATGGGATACAGGGCTCTTGCGCTGATGGCACAGACCTTAGTAAACATCTGCGCTGCCATAACAGCAGGTGTGGCACCGGCATTTTCCCGTTTGATTTCGGCAATCAGCTCCTGGTAATAATCCGGAAAATCTTTCTTGAAAAGCTGAATTTTGCATGGGTTGCTGGTAACCCAGCGGGCGCCTCTTCTTAAGGAGTGTGTTAATCCGGAAGCATAATCATGACCCCATACGGTATTGGCCTTTCCTTCCTTATTCAAATCGCACAGCTTCTTCGTTGCGCTGGAAGCGATGGCTTCAATTTCCTTTTCGCCCTCTGCAGCAGCTTCGGCAGCGCCAAAATCCTTTGCGAACGCAAGCAGATTGTTGGAAGCAGCCGTAATATCCTCTGTTTTTACCAGGTCAACCAGAACCCATTCAGCCAGCCAGGAGCGAAGATCTACGGCTACGTCTACGGCTGTTTTCAGATAAAAATCTTTTCCCTCCGGATTGTCTGCCATCAGGGCCTTGAGCTCGGTTTTAAGAGTCTCTAACTGTTTGGAAAAATCAGCAGCTGACTCCGGAAACAGAATCGGATTGCGTTTTTCAATTAAAAACTGGTTCATATCGAATCCTCCTTTGGTGTAATTTGATGATTTAGCACTATTCGCACAAATTTGGTTTTTTATTTCAACCGTTACTTGAATTTTATGCTTCAAAATTCTGTATGTCAATAGAAAATATACAAAAAAAGATGGTTTTTAAAAAGCCAGAAATTATCGTATATAAGGCGTTTATGCGATGATTCTATTGCTGAAAATGAATAAAAATGCATAATCAAAGAATAAATATTCAATTTAAAAGAAGAATAAAAAATTGGTTTTTTTTAGACCGTTGTGTAAATGGTGGAGAAAATACGATACCAAGCTAATGAAGAGCTGCTGAAAAAATATAAGATGTATAAAAACACATTTATAAACGAAAAAAAGCAATGTATAATAAGCATGATATACAATAAAAATAAAGTGATAAAAATACAATGGGTAATAATAGACAAATGAAAGGCGGGTTTTTTTAAAACCGCTTGACAATATATACAAAAGACGCTAACCTAAAAACATAAAGTGCTCGAGATTAAAAAATAACAAGGAGAAAGGGGATTTTATATGAGAGCAAAAAAAGTTTTAGCGCTGGCGGTAAGCGCGGTTCTGGCAGTGGGAATGCTGAGCGGGTGCGGAGGTGAGAAAGCGTATCCGAGCAAAAACATTAGTGTCATTGTACCGTTTGGAGCAGGTGGAAATACGGATATGTCCATTCGCGCACTGCTGAACACAGCTACAGAGAAGGTAGACGACAAGTACACGTTCGTTGTTGAGAACAAGACAGGAAACGCAGGTCTGGTAGGAATGGAGGCCCTTGCAAATTCTGACGCCGACGGATATATCCTGGGAGCTACCTGTATCGACCTGATGTTACATATGTGTTTCGGACGTACCGAGACTACGATGGATGATTATATTCCGATTGCATGTACTATGGCAGATCCGTATGGACTGGTTGTAAGTGCATCCAGCCCGAATTACAAGACATTGGAAGAGTTTGTGGATTATGCAAAAGCAAACCCGGGCAAAGTTAAAGTAGGCGATTCCGGTGCGGGCGCAGCTCCGAATGTTGCCGCAAAGGCATTTGAGATGTACTTCGGCGTGCAGTTTGACATTTATAGCTACGATGGCTCCGCTGATTGTGTAACGGCTATTGAGAACGGCGAAATTGACGCAACCTTTACACAGCCGAGCCCCGCAGTTGCTTCCCTGAAGGCAGGCACGCTGAGTATGCTGGGTGTTCTGGCCAATGAGCGTCTGAGCGGATTCCCGGATGTTCCGACTATCGTTGAGACATATGGCGAGGATTACAATCTGGTTATGATGGGATGGGTTGCGCTGACAGCTCCGAAGGGCACTCCGGATGAGGTTATCGAGACTCTGAGCGATGTAATGGGCAAAGCGCTGCAGACGGACGAATACAAAGAGCAGATTCAGTCCCTGGGAATGGAATATATTGTACTGTACGGCGATGAGCTGACCTCTTTCCTGGCAGACCAGATGGAATTCTATGAAAAGGTTTGTGCTACTATCGAATTATAAAATCAAAATCTGAATACATAATTTTACTTGAGTAATGACTTGAAAGACATATGTTATGTGTTTAATGAGAACAAATGGTCATCGGGGCATCGCCTCAATGACCGTTTGTTTTTTTTGAGAGTTCTGTCAGAAAGAGAGAAAGTGAAAAATGAGAAAGTACAATTATATTGTTTCTGTTATTATGATGGCGCTGGGAGGTTACATTCTTTATGAGGCAAGCGCCTATGAAATCGGAACGTCAGCTCAGAAAAATCCTGCACTCTGGTTACAGTTTCTGGCCGGCGCGCTGATTCTGCTTTCTGTTGCGTTGATTATAGAGACTATTTTCAGTCACGCCCCGGAAATGGATACGGTTCTCATTGACTGGAAGAGTACCGGTATGAAAAAAGTATATATGATGTTTGGCTTCGTGGTTGGCTTCGTAATTATCATGAAGATTTTTGGAATGCTGGTTGCATTGTTCTGCATCGATGTAGCGATTGAATGGATTATGGGCTGCAGAAATAAAAAGATGCTGATTGGTTTTCCGCTGGCCTTGATGATTTTTGTATATCTGTTTTTTGGACTTTTGATGAAGCTTACGCTTCCGGGCCCTATCTGGATGTAAAAAAGGAGGAAAATAATTGTGAATGTAAATGCTTTAATGATGGCTTTTTCTGCCGTTTTTACACCCTATAACGTGCTTGTTATTTGTGTAGGTACGGTTCTGGGTATTTTTATAGGAGCAATGCCGGGTATGTCATCCGTTATGGGTCTGTCCATTTTGCTTCCGTTTACCTTCCAACTGCATGGCTATGCCAGCATTATGATGCTGCTTGGAGTGTTCTGCGGATCTATTTATGGAGGATCTATTTCCGCGACTTTGATGAATACGCCGGGTACGGCAGCCTCCGCCGCAACCTGTCTGGACGCGTATCCGATGGCCGTAAAACAGAGACAGCCGGGACGGGCGCTGGCGATTTCCACGTTTTCATCTCTCTGCGGAGGCCTGTTCAGCTGCGTAGTGCTGGTATTTGGCGCTACTCTGCTTGCGAAGGTAGCATTGAATTTCAAATCTCCGGAGTATTTTGCGCTGGCTTTCTTCGGAATTAGCATTATTACGGGTGTTTCCGGAAAATCTGTTATTAAGGGTTTGATGGGAGGCGTCCTTGGCTTATTGTTCGCTTCCGTAGGCGTAGACAATTTTACGGGAACAGCGAGACTGACCTTCAATAACTCTTTTTTGAAGGGTGGTCTGGGTATGGTTCCGATTCTGATCGGTGTATTTGCGTTTGCGCAGGCGCTGAAGACGATTGAAGAGAAGTATAATGAGGTGCCGTTTACAGAAAAGGTAGTGATTGAGCGTGTACTTCCCAGAAGAGAAGACCTGAAGCGGATTGGACCGACAATTCTCCGTTCCGCTATCCTTGGCACATTCATTGGCGCGATCCCGGGAACCGGCGGAGATATTGCTTCCTGGGTAGGATATAATGAGGCGAAGCGGTGGTCAAAGCATAAAGAAGAGTTTGGTCATGGAGCGCCGGAAGGAATTGCCGGCTCGGAGGCCGCCAATAACGCAATTGCCGGTGGTGCTTTTGTTCCGCTTCTGGCACTGGGTATTCCGGGTGATGCCGGTACGGCGGTTATGCTGGGCGCATTGACTATGATGGGAATTGTCAGCGGACCAATGCTGTTCGTTGAGAGCCCGGAGCAGGCATATACCATTTTTATTGGACTTTTTGTAGCGAATATTCTCATGGGCGTTTTTGGATTCTCCATGATTCGTATATTTGGTAAAGTAATCAATATTCCAAACAAATATCTGGTTCCGGTTATTGTGACCTTCTGTGTGTCTGGTACTTTTGCGCTGAATCGATACCGTGAAGAGATTTTTCTGATGCTGATTATCGGTATTATCGGATATTTTCTGATTAAACTGGATTTCGCAATGCCGCCGATTATCCTTGGCCTGGTTCTGGGAGGACTTGCGGAAAAAAATGCCAGACGTGGTCTGGATTTACTTTCAGGTACAGAGACTATCTGGCAGCATCCGATTGCCATTGCCTTCGTAGTCCTCGGAATTATTTCCCTGGCGTCGCCGGCTATTGGTACAATGCTGAAAAAAAGGAAAGCAGCAAAGGCGAACGGATAGAAGCGAAAGAGGAGAGACTTTATGGCAGAAGGGTGTATGTATTGTGAAGCAGGGGATGAACGCAGACTGGAACTGATGACCCCGATTGTTGACTTGAAAGTTTCCACCCTACATTTCTATCGGGAACAGTCCTACCCGGGCAGATGTGTTTTGGTTTATCATAAACATATCCAGAAGCTGACGGATTTGGAACCGGAGGAATATATGGCATTTTTCGAGGATGCTTCGAAAGCTGCTCAAAAGCTGACAGAATTATATCATCCCGACAAGATCAATTATCTGATACTGGGAGATCTCTGCCCGCATCTTCATCTGCACCTGGTTCCCAAGTATCAGGGCGGAACAGATTGGGGAAGGATGTTTCAGATGATGCCGGAGGCTCACAAAATTTTGACGGCGGAAGAAGAAGCGGCTGAGGTCCTGAAGATTAAAAGGGCATTGGAGGAATGAGGTATGGATTTTAAGAGAAGAAGTGAAATAGGAGAAAATCATCTGCCCGGACGTGTTGTCCAGAATGCGGTGGGAAGAAACAGCGCGGTAGCCAGTGAAAAAATGACGGTCAGTTATTGTACTTACTCTGCGGAGAGTGGACCGATGGCACCTCATAACCATGCGGAAGAGTCAGTGGTTGTTTTGGATTGCAAGGATGCTTATGTGAAGTACGGTTCCGGTCCTGACAGCCTGGAACATACTGTAAAGCTTCAGAAGGGGGATTTGATGCATTTCCCGGAGCTGGAGTGGCATGTGTTTGGATACGAGGAGGGCGGCTTTCTGGATGCGCTTTGCATCTATGGTCAGGTGACCAACATTCGTCCTGAAGAGATTCAGAAATAAAGAGATAAAAAAGGCGTGTGGAACATGATGTTTCACACGCCTTTTTTGATGGTGCGCCTGGCGGCGCACGTTTCTAAGAATCAGCAGTCAGTATTTCCGCAATTTCCCGTAAAGTTGATGTTTCTCCGACATTTCCAGGGAAAATAATATAAGGAATGCCGGGAAAGAGACTCTCTGCATCGGTTTTCCAGACCGGAATACCGGGCTTTACCTGCCCCATGACAAAGGCGCGTTTTACACAGAGAGCTTTTGTGGCAATATCGCTGGAGGTAATACCGCCTTTAGCGATAAGAAATGCCGGTGTGACCTTTAAATGCTTTACAATGCTTTGCAGACCATCGGAAATACGTACCGAGCGCAGCAGGGCGCTTTCCGGAGTATCATCTTCCTGTGCGATAAGAGATCTTCCGGTGTATATTACCACATTTTTTCCTTCTTTCAGGGCATTTTCACATGCAGATCTTGTCCGGATAATTTCTTGCTGAAATCTATCGTTTCCTTCAAGAACAAGCTCGGAATGGAAGGGAATATCTTCAAAAGCAGAAAGCTTCAGAAGCTCCTGGAGCTGGGAAGTGGATTTCTGTGTATGGGATCCGACTACAACAAGACCTGCTCCTGTGTGTGTTCCCAGCATAGCTTCACGAGACAGGAGAGGCTGGGAGGAAACGCCGCCGAGCACCTTTACGATGGAAGCGGCAGAGCGGAGCATATAATGCTTTCCGCTGTTTATAGCGGCTGCCAGAGCCTGACAGAAGGGAATCAGGTCAGAATATTCTGTCGCGTTTATCACAATCTTGCAAAAATGCTCTGCGCGAAGAAGCAGTTCCCGGATGGAAGCGATGTCCTTTGAGCGTAACAGATCCAGTGAAACGCAGAGAACAGAATCCGCGGGATACTGCCCTGCGGTCTTTTCTTCAATATAATGGCGCAGATCAGATGAAGTGTAACCGAAGGTCGGGTCTTTGGCAAATTCTGTTTCCGCAGCCGGAATCAACTGCTCACCGGATTTTACATAATGAATATTGTCCATGGTGAGGCGTCCGCCCTCCAGAAAGAAAGGACAGAGGATTTCCCCGTCAAAATGGGGAGCGCCCAGGGCTTCCAGAGTCTGTCGTAAGGTTTCGGTTTCCAGAGGATAATGTCCGCGCAGAGTGGAATCACTGCGGCTGATCAGAAGGAACGGAATACCTGTTTCCTGCGAAACCTGCCAGACGCGTTCTGCAATTTGTGTATGAACCTCTTTTGTCTGTTCTGCCGTAAAGCTTCTGGAATTGGTAAGAATGTAAAAGAGAGGTTCAGATCCCGTGAAGCCGGCGCGGATATTCTCCAGGCTCCAGTCGGTATAAACGTAAATATCATGTACGGTCTGTACGCCAGTTGGGTCGTCATCCAGAACCACAAGCTTGTGCTTGGGTAGATAGGGAGTCATCATGGTGCTTCCTCCTGTTTAAATGAAATAGATGCTTTTATACATTGCCGTTTTTAAAAAGATGGATTTTCTCTTTGGCAAGGGCAACAACTTCTGCTTTTCCGGAATTGGACATGGTATAAAAGTCACCGCTTTCCACTTCCTTTGTGAGACCTCTGACATAAGCCAGACGAATTTCTGTTGCCACGTTGATCTTGCGGATGCCGAGAGAAATAGCCTTTTGAATCATATCTCCCGGGATGCCGGAACCGCCGTGGAGAACAAGCGGAACAGAAGATATATCGTTGACCTCGGAGAGGCGGTCAAAATCGAGGTTGGGAAGTCCTTTATAGATACCGTGGGCATTTCCGATTCCGACGGCAAGGGCATCTACGGTAACGGCTCTGTTGAAAGCTTCCACATCTTCTGTGCGTACCAGAAAGGGCTTACTGTCATCATGGCTGATGTCGTCCTCTACCCCCAGAATGCAGCCGAGCTCGGCCTCCACGGTAGCGCCTGCGGCTCTGGCCATTTCCAACGCTCTTTTAGAAATTTCTACATTTTCATGGAAAGGAAGCTTAGAGCCGTCGATCATGACAGAAGTAAAGCCACAATCAAGAGCCATACGCACCTGCTCCAGACTCTGTCCGTGATCCAGATGAAGGACTACGGGGATGGGAGATTTTTTGGCCAGAACCTGCGCAGTGGCAGCCAGGAGAGCCAGCTTACCGTCTTTGATGGCAGCCTGTCCCACGGCCAGAATAACAGGGTAATTTTCTTCCTCAGAAGCTTTAATAATGCTCTGGACGATTTCCATATTGTCAATGTTAAAGGCTGGAATTGCGGCTTTTTTTTCTTCGGCAAATGCCAGAACTTCCTTTAGGGTTGTAAGCATTTTATAAGTCCTCCTTTTGTGTGTTTTATATCTGTGATGATAAGGTCTCGTTCATATATTTCAGGACCTTGTCCAGTGTGGGAGCTGCGATGCGACCTCCCAGTCCTTCGCAGGACAGACTGGCAAATACATTGGAGAAGTAGAGACGTTTGTTCATATCCCAGTCCTGGCTCATGGCATAGAGAAATGCCCCGTGGAAATTATCTCCGGCACCCAGGGTGTCAACCAGCTGAACGGAGATAGCCGGAGCGTGATACCAGTTTTCCCCGTCAAAGCCGATAGCGCCTTTTTCTGCTGCAGTTACAGCTGCAAAACGAGCGCCGTGTTCTACATAATATTGGCAGGCTTCACGGGGCTCCAGTCCAAGTGTTTTCATGGCAGTTTTATGGTCCGGAATAAAAATATCCGTGTAGGGAAGAAGCTGATCCATCAGCTTGCGTGGAATATTACCGCCGTCAATGGACAGTAATGCATCCGTATGTTCCTTGCAATATTGCGCAAGCTGCAGCATCAGCTCTGGATTCATGACACCTAAGTGAAGAAAACGGGTTCGATGAAGAGGGGATAAATCGATCCGGTCAAAGGTCATTTCACGAATACAACCGCCATAACTGGTAATACATCGCTTTCCATTTTTTTCCACTTGAATCATGCTGATGGAAGAGGGCGCCTTATCCGTGTGCAGGAGCTGAAGACAGGCGTAATTCTGGGCAAGCATGTCTGCACTGATATATTCTCCGGTTTCATCTTCTCCTACGATAGAAATCAAAGCTGTTTTTCCGCCAAGCTTATGGTGTGCGGCAGCGGCAGTGCTTGCGACGCCCCCCAAAGATATAACAAACTGGCTGGCAGAGATACGCTGATCGCTTTCGGGCGGGGTGTCTACCAGCATGATCATATCTTTTGTACTGGAACCGATAAACAGAGCGTTATAGTCCATAAAAGATACTCCTTTCAAATATTCTGTTATTTTCAGTATAACATATATATTGTGAAAAAAAAGTGGTTTAAAAAGAACCTTAAACCAGGAAGGCTGGATATGGGAATAAGGATTCATACCGTGTTGTTTTGAGGGCCGGAATTCAGAGAAAGTGATATTAGGATGCATATTCCTGATTGAAATTTCAGAAAGCATTGTACTCGCGGAGAAAAACGTCTATAATGATAGAAAATGAAAAAATAGACCAGATATAGTAAGGGAGCAGAAGAGATGGCGACGAAAGAAAGGCCTATAAAAAAAGGAAAATTGTCTGAAGTGGTAGTGGAAAGATTGAACGCGAAAATTCGTTCCGGGGAATTAAAGGCAGGAGAAAAGCTTCCGACGGAAAGAGCTATGGCAGAGAGTATGGGAGTAAGCCGGACTGTCATCCGGGAAGCAATCCGAATTATGGTGGATAAGAATGTACTGGAGCTAAAGAATGGCTGCGGTTACGTGCGTCAGCTTTCCTTTGATGAAATCATGGAAAATATGTCAGAGATGTTCGATTTGGACGAGGTATCCATTTTGGAAATTATGGAGGTCCGAATGGTGCTGGAAAATTATATTGTAAAAAAAGCCGTAAAGAATATTACCGGGGAGCAGATAGAAGAGCTTCAGAAAGAAATTGATAAAATGGCACAGATTATGAATGAGAGGGACGACGCAGTTGAACAGGAAAGCGCCTTCCACAGAGGTCTGGCAGAGGCTACAGGAAATAGCGCCTTAAAAAGTGTCTACGTGTTATGTGAGGACTTGCTGAGAAGGGCACAGAGAGACAGCTGGCGGGTTGCCAAAGCAATCGGGGCGCCCAACACAGCTGTTGCGGATCATCAGGCGATTTTAGACGCGATTCAGGAAAAGAGTGAAAATCGCGCGGAATTATTGATGCAGGCCCATATGGATTATGCGTATCAGAATCTGAAGCATCTGTATGGAAAAGAAGAAAAGAAATAGTTGAAAATATACCTGAGGCTCCGGTTTATCCGGAGCTTTTTTGCCCCCTTTATAAGCGAAAATCTGCAAGATTGACAAAAGAATGACAAACACGGAGAAACACCAAAAATCACCATTTTATACAAAAACTGGAAAATATAACAGAGGATTGTGTTAATTTAACATAAAAACCTAACTGAATTGCGGGAATCTATCAAAAAATAACATGAAATCCGGGTTGGGGGGTTGTTAATGGTTTAACATTGTAGTATAATGATAAAGATTGATAGAAATTTATCAAAAAACAAAATTTATCAAAAAAATACCAAAAAAGAACCAAAAAAAACAAAAGGAGGTAGTCAAATGGTGTACAGCTACTATCCGGGCTGCACGTTAAAGAACAAAGCGCAGGACCTGGACCGATACGCCAGAATGTCGGCAGAAGCCCTGGGATTTACCCTGGAGGAAATCGAAGCCTGGCAGTGCTGCGGAGCCGTCTATCCGCTGGCGTCCGATGAGATCGCCACAAAGCTGTCCGCAGTCCGCGCCCTGAACGACGCAAAGGAGAAGGGACAGGATCTGGTAACCCTCTGCTCCGCCTGTCATCACGTAATCAAGCGTGTCAACGACGATATGCAGAATGTGGAAGATATCCGTACCAGAGCCAACAATTATCTGAACCTGGCAGAGCCCTATGAAGGAGAGACAAAGGTCCTTCATTATCTGGAGGTTCTCCGTGACCGCATCGGTTTTGATACCATTCGGGAAAAGGTGACACATCCCCTGACCGGACGGAAAATCGGCGCGTATTATGGCTGTATGCTGCTTCGCCCCAGTGATATCATGGCCTTTGACGATCCGGAGAATCCGACCATTATCGAAGACTTTATCCGGGCCCTGGGCGCTGAGCCGGTGGTGTATCCCTACCGGAACGAGTGCTGCGGCGGTTATGTGTCCCTGAAGGATAAGCCCCTGGCCGGTACGATGGTAGACCGGGTCATGGAATCCGCGGCAGATCACGGAGCGGAAGAACTGATTACCGCCTGTCCTCTGTGCCTCTATAATCTGAGAACCAGCGGAAGCGCGAAAAAGCTTCCGGTTACGTATCTGACAGAGCTTCTGGCAGAGGCTCTTGGCCTGATTCCTGAGAAAAATGCGGAAGGAGGAGCAGAAGATGCAGAAGGCTGATATGGCGAAGGCCGATAGACTTCGGGAGATGAGCGGCGTCAACACCCGGAAATGTATGAAATGCGGAAAATGCTCCGCGACCTGTCCCGCTTATGAGGAGATGGATATCCGTCCCCATCAGTTTGTTTCTTATGTGGAGAATGGCGACATAGAGCCCCTTTTAAATTCCACCACCATCTGGAAATGTCTTTCCTGCTTTGCCTGCGTAGAGCGTTGTCCCAGAGATGTAAAGCCTGCGAAGCTCATTGAGGCGGTACGGCAGATGGTAGTAAGACAGCGGGGCGGCAATTATTTAAGCCCCAACGAGATACCCGAATTACTGGATGAGGAATTGCCCCAGCAGCTGCTGGCCAGCGCGTTCCGCAAATACAGCAAATAATCAGGAGGTGAAAAAACGTGCAGAGAATAGGAGTATTTGTCTGTCATTGCGGTACAAACATAGCTGCGACGGTAGATATCGGACGGGTGGTAGCGGCAGCAGCGAAGGAGCCGGGCGTCGTTCACGCGGAAGATTATCAGTATATGTGTTCCGAAGCAGGACAGCTGAAAATCCGGGAGGCCATCGAGCAGAAACACCTGACAGGTATCGTTGTCTGTTCTTGTTCCCCCAGAATGCATGAGAATACATTTCGCCAGGCGGCAAAGCGGGCCGGTATCAATCCCTACATGGTAGAGATTGCCAATATCCGCGAGCATTGCTCCTGGATTCATAAAGATATGGAGGAAGCGACCGAGAAGGCCATTATCCTGGCCCGGGCAGCCATCGCTAAGGTTATGCTGAACGCGCCTCTGACGCCGGGCACCAGCCAGGTTGTAAAGCGCGCCCTGGTGATTGGCGGCGGTATCGCGGGTATCCAGACCGCACTGGATATTGCGGAGGCAGGCTACGAGGTAGATATCGTAGAGAAGACTCCCAGTATCGGAGGCCGTATGTCCCAGCTTGATAAGACCTTCCCGACTCTGGACTGCTCCGCCTGCATCCTGACTCCGAAAATGGTGGAGGCTGCGGCCCATGAGAAGATTACCATTTATACATATAGCGAGGTAGAGAAGGTCAGCGGCTTCGTAGGCGATTTCCATGTGGATATCCGGAAAAAAGCCAGAAGCGTGGATATGAGCAAGTGTACCGGCTGCGGCGTCTGCCAGGAGAAGTGTCCTTCCAAGAAGGCTCCCAATGAATTCAACCGGGGACTGAATACACGAAGCGCGATCTATACGCCCTTCGCCCAGGCGATTCCCAATGTTCCGGTGATTGACCGTGAAAACTGTATAAAATTCAAGACCGGAAAATGCGGCGTCTGCGCCAAGGTATGTCAGGCGGGCGCAATTGATTACGAGCAGAAGGACGAGATCATTACCGTGGATTACGGCGCTATCGTCGTGGCGACCGGCTTTGATACCATTAAGCTGGATCAGTACGATGAATATGCGTATAACCAGAGCCCGGATGTCATCACGTCCCTGGAGCTGGAGCGTATCATGAACGCGGCAGGCCCCACCAAGGGCCACCTGGAGCGTATGTCCGATCACAAGGCTCCCAAGTCCATCGTATTTGTCCAGTGCGTGGGTTCCCGCTGCGCGGACAAGAGAGGAAAGAGCTACTGCTCCAAGATTTGCTGTATGTATACAGCGAAGCACGCCATGCTGATTCGTGACAAATATCCGGACGTAGATGTGACCGTCTTCTACATCGACGTGCGTACTCCCGGCAAGAACTTCGACGAGTTCTATCGTCGGGCAGTGGAGGAGTATGGAGTCCATTACATCAAGGGTCAGGTAGGAAAGGTAGCGCCCCAGGGCGATAAGCTGCTGGTACAGGCCTCTGACCTGCTGGACAACAGACAGATTCGTATGGAAACAGATATGGTTGTCCTGGCTACTGCCATTGAGCCGAATCCGGATGTGAGAAAGATTGCCACCATGCTGACAGCCAGCATTGATACCAACAATTTCCTGACTGAGTCCCATGCCAAGCTGCGTCCGGTGGAGTCCCCCACAGCGGGAATCTTCCTGTCCGGCGTCTGCCAGGGACCCAAGGATATTCCGGAGACCGTAGCCCAGGCCGGAGCCGCTGCTGTAAAGGTGATAGGACTTCTGGCGAAGGATCATCTGGTTACCAACCCCTGTACGGCCAAAGCAGATCCGATCTTCTGTAATGGCTGCTCCACCTGTGAAAAGGTATGTCCTTACGGAGCGATTTCCTACGAGGATCAGCTGGTAAATGATCACGGTATCCGTGAGACGAGACGGGTAGCCGTTGTGAACAGTGCTCTCTGTCAGGGCTGCGGAGCATGTACCGTTGCCTGCCCGTCCGGAGCTATGGATCTGCAGGGCTTCTCAAACAGACAAATTCTTGCGGAGGTAGATGCGATATGCAGGTAGAAAATACAGAATTTAGACCGAAGATTGTAGCGTTCTGCTGCAACTGGTGCTCCTACGCAGGCGCAGACCTGGCGGGAAGCAGCCGACTTGCTTACCCGGCGGATGTAAAGATTATCCGCGTGCCCTGTTCCTGCCGTGTGAACCCCATGTTTATCCTGAGAGCCTTCCAGAGGGGAGCGGACGGCGTGATTCTCTGCGGCTGCCATCCGGGAGACTGTCATTACACCACAGGAAACTATTACGCAAGAAGACGTATGACGCTGCTTTTCTCCATGCTGGATTACCTGGGCGTGGAAAATGGACGTACCCGCGTAGAGTGGGTGTCTGCGGCCGAGGGCGTGAAGTTCTCCACCACCATGAATGAATTTGTAGCGAAAATTCATGAACTGGGAGAAAATGTAAGATTGGAGGATCTGCGATGCAAGGGTTAATCGAGAGAGCGAAAGAGCTTCTGGCAGACGGAACCGTAGCGCAGGTTCTGGGCTGGAGAAAGGGCGATATGGGATACGATCCGGAGCCGGCTTATTTCTATAAGGAAGAAGATTTACAGGATTTTGTTTACGACGCGTTCTGCGGCGCAAACTTAAGCAAATATATGATTGAGGCCTCCAAGCTGGAGGGCAGGACGCTGGTATTCTTAAAGCCCTGCGATACCTACAGCTTTAACCAGCTGATCAAGGAGCACCGGGTTGACCGGGAAAAGGCTTACATCATCGGTGTGGGCTGCAAGGGTACCTTAAAGCCGGAGAAAATCCGCGACGCGGGTATCAAGGGCATCAAGAGCGTGACCATCGACGGCGATACCCTGAAATTTGAGACCATCTATGGCGAGAAGGAGCTGCCCTTTGCCGACGCCCTTCTGGAACGCTGCAAGGTATGTAAGGGTAAGAAGCACATGGTATATGACGAGCTGATTGGCACGGCAGAGGACGAGGAGGCAGGTCCGGTGGGCAACCGCTTCGAGGAAGTGGAGAAGCTGGAGGCCATGAGTCCGGAGGAGCGTTTTCATTTCTGGCAGGAGCAGCTTTCCAAATGTATCCGCTGCAACGCCTGCCGCAATGTGTGTCCGGCCTGCAGCTGCCGCAAATGTGTCTTCGACAGCAGCCAGTATGACAGCAATCAGAAGGCGAATGCCGATACCTTTGAGGAGCAGATGTTCCATATTATCCGTGCCTTCCATGTGGCAGGACGGTGTACCGACTGCGGCGAGTGCAGCAGAGTCTGTCCCCAGGGCATTCCGCTTCACCTTTTAAACCGCAAGTTTATCAAGGATATTGACACCTTCTACGGCGAGTATCAGGCGGGAGCCGATACGGATTCCAGAGGCCCGCTGACGGACTTCACCTTTGATGACGTGGAGCCTGGCATTGTACAGACGAGAGGGGGACATTAAGCATGTATCAGATAGCGAAGAATAAGCTGAACGAGCTTTACGGAGCCATCAGTGCAAGGGAAGACTTATTTCTCCCGGTACAGAAAGCCGGACAGACCAATTACGGACTGTGGACCGAAGAGGCCGTGGTGGATATCGATACGCTGAAGACCGTGAAGTCCGGTAAGGACTGCTTCTTCCCCCAGAGCGAGGTGCTCTACAAGAGCCGTTATGAGGGCGGAAAGGTCAGTATCGACCCGGCAGAGCTTCAGAATCAGCCCTTTGTGGTATTCGGCATGCGTGCCTGCGATGTGCGTGCGGTGAAGGTTCTGGACAATGTGTTCCTGACGGATCCGGTGGATACCTATTACGCGGCCAGAAGAGAGCATGGCACCATTGTATCCCTGGCCTGCAAAGAGCCGGATGAAACCTGCTTCTGCAAAAACTTTGATGTGGATGCGGCGGAGCCGGGCGCGGACGTGGAGACCTGGTTTGTGGGCGACACTTTGTATTGGAAATCTCTTACAGAAAAAGGTGAGACCCTGACTGCATTCGTGAAAGAAGCCCTGGCAGACTCCTTTATGGAAGCAGACGCAGCAGGAGAAAAAGCAGTGGCAGAGGAGCAGGCGACGATTCGCGCCATCATCGAGAAGCTTCCCCTGTCTCACCTGGATTTGTCCCGGTTCAAACCGGAAAATACCATGGAGCTTTTTGATTCCCCGCTGTGGGAGGAGCTGTATAAGCCCTGTCTGGCCTGCGGAACCTGCACCTTCGTGTGTCCCACCTGCCAATGCTACGACATCCGTGATTTTGATGGAGGCAAGGCCGGAATTCAGCATTACCGGTGCTGGGATTCCTGCATGTATTCCGATTTTACCATGATGGCTCATGGCAATATGCGTACCAGTCAGCTTCAGCGCTTCCGTCAGAGATTTATGCATAAGCTGGTTTATTATCCGGCCAACAATGACGGCATGTATTCCTGCGTAGGCTGCGGCCGCTGCGTCAGCAAGTGCCCGTCATCCTTAAATATTGTAAAAGTTATTAAGAAACTGGGAGGTGAGGGAAATGAGTGAATGTACCTGCGGCGGACATGCAAATGATATCAGAGTAGACGCGCTGATTCCTATGATTGGCGTGGTGACGGATATCCGCACGGAAACTCCGGACGTTAAAACCTTCCGGGTAGTGGGAAGAGACGGCAAGAAGCTTTTTGAGCATATGCCGGGTCAGTGTGCCATGGTATCGGTTCCCGGTGTGGGCGAGGCAATGTTCTCTATCACATCTTCCCCCACCAACAAAGAGTATCAGGAGTTCAGCATTAAGCGTTGCGGCTCCCTGACAGATTACCTGCATGGAATGAATGTGGGAGACGAGATTACCGTGCGCGGCCCCTACGGAAATGCCTTTCCGGTGGAGACAGCGCTGAAGAAGCAGAATCTTCTGTTTATCGCCGGAGGAATCGGTCTTGCGCCCCTTCGCTCTGTCATCAACTACGTGCTGGATAACCGGGACAATTACGGTACGGTAGATATTCTCTACGGTTCCCGTTCCGCGGACGATCTGGTGCAGCTTAAGGAGATTCAGGAGGTCTGGATGAAGACGCCGGGCGTCAATGTATATCTGACCATCGACCGGGAGCAGGAGGGCTGGGACGGCCATGTGGGCTTCGTTCCTTCCTATTTGAAAGAAATCGGCTTCGATACCAATAAGACCGTACTGGTCTGCGGACCGCCCATCATGATTAAATTCGTACTGACGGGTCTGATGGAGCTGGGCTTCAACAAGACCCAGGTGTACACCACCCTGGAGCTTCGTATGAAATGTGGTATCGGCAAATGCGGCCGCTGCAACATCGGCGCCAAATACGTCTGCAAAGACGGCCCCGTATTCCGCTGCGACGAAATTGATGAACTTCCCCCTGAATATTGATAGGCAATGAGCAGTGCATAGACAGGAAGCATCCGACAGGCGTCGTGCTAGCACGTAAGAATGGAGGAGGGTTCCTGGATATATAGGGCGAAGCCCACAAGCGAGAAGAAGCGAAGCTTTTTCGAGCCTGAGCACTGCGGAGTAGAGAGAGAAAGGAAAAAAGAACATGCAGGAAATGGTAAACGTATATTTCTATGGAAAAAAGTATTCCGTACCCGCTGAGCTTACCATCATGACGGCTATGGAATACGCAGGCTATAAGCTGGTGCGCGGCTGCGGCTGCCGCCACGGCTTCTGCGGAGCCTGCGCAACCATTTACAGAATCAAAGGCAATAACGAGCTGAAGACCTGCCTGGCCTGTCAGACACAGGTACAGGAGGGCATGTACATCGCGACCCTGCCCTTCTTCCCGGCAGACAAGCGAAACTACGATATGGATGAGATCAGTGCGAAGCAGCGTGTGATGATGGATCTCTACCCGGAGATCTACAGCTGCATCGGCTGCAATGCCTGCACCAAGGGCTGTCCCCAGTCCTTAAATGTCATGCAGTATATCGCTTACGCTCAGCGCGGTGATTTCGAGAAGTGCGCGGAGGAATCCTTCGACTGTATCGGCTGCGGTATCTGTACCTCCCGCTGCCCGGCAGGCATTTCCCACCCCATGGTAGGCGTGCTGGCCAGAAGACTGACCGGAAAATACATTGCCCCGAAGGCGGAGCATCTGGAGAAGAGAGTGGAGGACATTCACCACGGCGCTTTCGACGACCTGATCGAGCAGATTATGCAGAAGCCCATCGAGGAAATGAAGGAACTGTACAACAACCGAGAGATTGAGAAATAGGAGGGGAGCGGACTATGTATACAGCGGAAATGCTGGAATCTATTAAAAAAGTAGAGGCCACAAGAGCACAGCGTATCGGTGTAGAGCCGAGACGAATGACAGCAGAGGAAAAGGACGCGCTCCTGAAAGAGTTCCATCCGGATTACCGGGAGGATGGATTCCAGGAGATCAAGGTCGGCCCCAATAAGGGCGAAAAGGCTCCCTATGAGCTTGGTACCCTGCTCCATTCCAACAGCCGGATTTTAAATGTACCGATTGATCTGGATAAAGTAGATTATGATGTGGATGTTCTGATCATCGGCGGCGGCGGAGCCGGTTCTTCCGCAGCTATCGAGGCGCATGAGGCAGGTGCCAACGTTATGATGGTGACCAAGCTTCGGATCGGTGACGCCAACACCATGATGGCAGAGGGCGGTATCCAGGCTGCGGATAAGGAAAATGATTCTCCTCAGCAGCATTATCTGGACGCCTTCGGCGGCGGACATTTTGCGGCAAGACCCGAGCTTCTGCGCCGCCTGGTTATGGAAGCACCGGACGCAATCCAGTGGCTCAATGACCTGGGCGTTATGTTTGATAAGGACAAGGACGGCCGGATGATTACCACACACGGCGGCGGAACCTCCAGAAAGAGGATGCACGCCTGCAAGGACTATTCTGGAGCGGAGATCATGCGTGTGCTCCGCGACGAGGTATGGAACCGTCAGATTCCGGTGGTAGATTTTACCGCGGCTGTAGAGCTGATTAAGGATGACAAAGGACAGGTGGCAGGCGCTGTCCTCCAGAATATGGAAACCGGAGAGTATAAGGTGGCGAGAGCCAAGACCGTTATCATTGCTACCGGCGGAGCAGGAAGACTGCATTATCAGCACTTCCCCACCTCCAATCATTACGGAGCAACTGCAGACGGACTGGTGATGGGCTATCGTGCGGGAGCGCCGCTTCTGTACCAGGATACAATTCAGTATCACCCCACCGGAGCGGCTTACCCGGCGCAGATCTTCGGCGCGCTGGTTACAGAGAAGGTTCGTTCCGTAGGCGCAATGCTGATCAATGTGGACGGCGAGGCCTTCATGCATCCGCTGGAGACCCGCGACGTATCCGCAGCCTCCATTATCCGGGAGTGTACGGCAAGAGGCAAGGGTGTTCCCACGCCGACCGGTTATGGTATCTGGCTGGACACCCCGATGATTGAGATGATTCACGGAGAGGGCACCATTGAAAAGAGAATTCCGGCTATGCTTCGTATGTTCTTGAACTACGGTATCGATATGAGAAAGCAGCCGATTCTGATTTACCCGACCCTTCATTATCAGAACGGAGGTCTGGAGATCGGCGGCGAGGGCTTTACCAAGGTAATCCCGAATCTGCTGGTAGCAGGCGAGGCGGTAGGCGGTATCCACGGAAGAAACCGTCTGATGGGCAATTCCCTTCTGGATATCATTGTATTTGGCCGCAATGCAGGTAAGGCTGCGGCACGCAAGTGCAAAGAGGTAGAACTGGGAACGATGAATCTGGATCATCTTAAGAGCTATGCACAGGAGCTGGAAAAGGCAGGACTACATACAAACGAGGTTTCTCCGATGCTGCTGCCAAACTATACCTTCGGTATGCCGAAGTAAGAGAAGCAGACGGAAAATGACAGCAATTGGGGGTTGTGCTATGGGGATTATTACATGGTTTCAGGAGTCCGTACTATCGAATACGCTGATGATGGTGTTTCTGATTGCCGTTATCGGTTATCTGGTAGGAAGTATTAAAATCTGCGGCCTTGAGCTGGGGACCGCCGGCATTTTGCTGGTGGCCCTGGTCTTCGGCCACTTTGGGGTAGAGATTCCCTCCCTGGTGCGGGAACTGGGATTGATTTGTTTTGTAACCTCGGTAGGCTTTATTGCCGGACCGAAATTTTTCCGGAATTTTAAAAATAACGCCACGTCCTATATTTTACTGGGTATTCTGGTTATCGGCGCGGGCGCGCTGACCTGTGTGGCTGTGATTAAAATTTTTGGAATTCCGGTGGATATCAGCGTGGGTATGATGACCGGCGCGCTTACCAGTACGCCGGGACTGGCGGCAGCCCTGGAGGCGACCGGCTCTGACGCGGCCTCTGTAGGTTATGGCATCGCGTATCCCTTCGGCGTTGTGGGCGTGGTGCTTTTCGTCCAGCTGGTTCCAAAGCTTCTGCATACGGATATGGCGGCAGAGCGGGCGAAGTTCGAGGCTGCTGCAGGCGTGGAGGTGGCGGAGTTCCACAAAACCAAGAAGGAAGATTTGTTCTATGCGGACAGTATGGGCTTCTTCCCGTTTTCTCTGGCCATTGCTCTGGGCATCATTCTGGCGAAGATTGAAATCCCCCTTCCGGGAGGTGCGGTCTTTTCCCTGGGTACTTCAGGCGGTCCGCTGATTGCGGGACTGATTCTCGGTCACTTCGGTCATTTCGGAAAATTGAGCGTACAGGTGGAGAAGCATGTCCTGGAGTGCCTAAGGGAATTCGGCCTGGCGCTGTTCCTTCTGGGAGCCGGAACCCAGGCGGGCGCGGGCTTCATCGAAATTCTGAAGGAGCACGGGGCGCTGCTGTTCCTGTACGGAGCTCTGATGACTCTTGTTCCCATGCTGCTGGGATACGTCTTTGCGGTAAAGGTGCTGCATCTGTCGCTGTTTAACTGTCTGGGATCTATCTGCGGCGGTATGACCAGTACGCCGGCCCTGGGAACCCTGATTCGTGTGACGGAGACCGACGACGTGGCCAGCGCCTATGCGGCGACCTATCCCATTGCGCTGGTGGCGGTGGTGCTGGCCAGCCAGTTTATCAGTTTGTTATTATAAACTCATAGGCCAGAACTATAGAATTATAAAATGTATCGAATTGTTTTATACATGGCAATGTGCTATATTACAGCTATGGAGGTGAAGTATCATGCGCGAGATTAAGACCGCTGAGATCACAGACGTCGTAGAGCGCCTGTGTATTGAAGCCAATGAGCAGCTGCCGGAGGACATTAAAGGAGCCATCCGCCGCTGCAGAGCATGTGAAGACTGGGAGACAGCCCAGGGGGTTTTAGACAAAATTATCGAGAACTTTGAAATTGCGGGAGAGGAGCATGTACCCATCTGTCAGGATACGGGTATGGCCTGTGTATTCCTGGAGATTGGTCAGGACGTACATATCACAGGCGGCGATCTGCGGGAAGCCGTAGATGAAGGCGTACGCCGCGGCTATGACAAGGGATACCTTCGAAAATCCGTTGTAAAGGATCCGGTACGCCGCGGTAATACCGGCGACAATACCCCGGCTATGCTGTATACGGAGATTGTACCGGGTGAGCAGATTAAGATTACCGTGGGTCCCAAGGGATTTGGAAGTGAGAATATGAGTGCCATCCGCATGTTTAAGCCGTCTGCGGGAATTGAGGGCATCAAAAGCTTTATCCTGGAAACCGTAGAGGCAGCAGGACCGAATCCATGTCCGCCCATGGTAGTCGGCGTAGGTATCGGAGGTACCTTCGATAAATGCGCGCTGCTGGCGAAAAAAGCACTGATGCGCAATACCGAGGAGCCGAATCCGGATCCCTATTATGCAGATTTGGAAAAAGAAATGCTGGAAAAGATCAACGAGCTCGGCATCGGACCCCAGGGCTTCGGCGGAAAGACCACCGCTCTGGCTCTGAACATTGAGACTATGCCGACCCATATCGCAGGCATGCCCTGTGCAGTCAATATCAACTGTCATGTAACACGCCATAAGACGGAGGTGATCTAGGATGGAGAAACATATTCAGCTGCCTCTGACAGAGGAGCTTGCGAAAACCCTGCACGCAGGCGACAGCGTGTATCTGACCGGAACCATCTATACATCCCGTGACGCGGGACACAAGCGCATGTGCGAGGCTCTGGCGCGTGGGGAAAAGCTTCCCTTTGATCCGACGGACGCCACCATTTACTATGTGGGACCGACTCCGGCGAAGCCGGGTCAGGTCATCGGAAGCGCGGGACCGACCACCAGCGGCCGTATGGACGCTTACGCGCCGACCATGATGAGCGTGGGCGCCAGAGGTATGATTGGCAAGGGCGCCAGACTTCCGGAGGTGGTGGAAGCCATGAAGAAGTATCATGGTGTTTACTTTGGGGCGATCGGAGGAGCGGGAGCGCTTCTGGCGAAATGCATCAAAAAATGTGAACTGATCGCATACGAGGATCTGGGCGCGGAAGCGCTTCGAAAGCTCTATGTGGAAGATATGCCGCTCGTAGTTATTATTGACAGCGAGGGAAATAATCTGTATGATGAGGGAAAAGCAGCCTATCTGGCCAGTAAAAAGAACTAGATTTACGAAAGGATGATTTTCCCATGTCTTTGATTCATGAAACAGAACAAGAGAAACAGATGTCCGAAGCCTTCGTGAACAGCGCCTTTCTGGCGCTGTCCGGAGGCTTTCAGGACGCTTATACCTATTTTACGAGAGAAGAGGTCTTCTCCAATGCCCAGACCGGCAACGTGGTGCTGATGAGTCAGCATTTCATGTGCGGCGAGTGGATGGCGGGTCTTCGCTACCTGTTCCCGATTCTGTCTTTTGCGGTGGGCGTCTGGGTGGCCGAGCAGATTCAGGGTCGGTACCGGTACGCAAGGAAGCTTCACTGGCGGCAGAGTATTCTTCTGCTGGAAATTGTTATTTTGTTTGTAGTCGGGTTTATTCCCACCCGTCTGGATATGATGGCGACCGCCCTGGTTTCTTTTTCCTGCGCCATGCAGGTACAGTCCTTCCGCAAGGTCAACGGTTATTCCTACGCCAGCACCATGTGTATCGGCAACTTAAGAAGCGGTATTGCGGCGCTGTCCGGCTATGTGAGGGAGCACAAATCCTCCCAGGCAGAACAGATGCTTTATTATTTTGGTATCATTTTCCTGTTTGCCCTGGGCGCAGGCGTGGGCGGCGTGCTGTCTATGAATCCGGCTGTGAGCATCCGGGCCATCTGGGTGTCCTGCGCGCTGCTGCTTGTGAGCTTCTGTCTGATGTTTATTGAAAAACCGAAGATATCTTAACGGTCAGAAACGCAGCACAACGACTGGACAAGACAGAGTGACAGATGGTTGAAAAGGAGAGCGAAGATGGCAAAAAAAGAAAAAGAAATCAAGACCAACGCCATGCGTCTTCTGGAGCAGAAGAAGATTCCCTACACGGTACATACCTACGACGGTGAGGAATTCCACGACGGCGTCAGCGTGGCGGATATGCTGGGTCAGCCCCATGAGATTGTATACAAGACTCTGGTGACGGTGGCGAAGAGTAAAGAACATTATGTGTTTGTAATCCCCATTGAGGCGGAGCTGGATCTGAAAAAGGCGGCGAGAGCCGTTCATGAAAAATCAGTTGAAATGCTTCCCTTAAAGGAACTGACGGATCTGACCGGCTACGTCCGGGGCGGCTGCACCTGCATTGGTATGAAGAAGCAGTTTCCGGCGGTGCTGGACGAGAGCGCGAAGCAGTTTCCACGAATTATGGTCAGCGGCGGACGGCGCGGCTCCCAGATCGAAGTGAATCCGGAAGATCTGATGCGGGCGGCAGGCGGGACCTTTGCCGACGTTGTGATGGAATAGACTTATCATATAATAGAAGAAACAAAAGGAGGCGGAAGCGAACATTCCGCCTCCTTTTCTCTGTATTTTTCACAAAACGATCATATTTCCCTGTTATAATAGACAGAAATCAAGTATAATAAAAAATAATTTCTGTATAAATAAGAGGCAGGAGGATTCGTGATGGATAAATTAAAAATTCTGGTAGTGGACGATGAGAGCAGAATGCGGAAGCTGGTCCGGGATTTTCTGGTAAAACAGAACTATGAGGTACTGGAGGCCGGGGACGGCGCGGAGGCCCTGGACATTTTTTTCGGCACGGAGGGAATCGCCTTGGTGATTCTGGACGTGATGATGCCGAAGATGGACGGCTGGCAGACCTGCCGGGAGATTCGTGCGTATTCCAAGGTGCCGATTATCATGCTGACAGCCAAATCTGACGAGCGGGATGAACTGCAGGGCTTCGATCTGGGCGTGGACGAGTATATATCCAAGCCCTTCAGCCCCAAAATTCTGGTAGCCCGGGTGGAAGCGATTCTCCGGCGTACCAGCGCCAGAGGCGTGGACGAGGTGCTGGATGCAGGAGGCATTTCCCTGGATAAGGCGGCGCATATCGTGACCGTGGACGGCAGGCAGCTGGATTTGAGCTTTAAGGAATTTGAGCTGCTGACTTATTTTATGGAAAATCAGGGAATCGCCCTTTCCAGGGAGAAGATTCTGAACAATGTGTGGAACTACGACTATTTCGGTGACGCCCGGACCATCGACACCCATGTGAAGAAGCTTCGAAGCAAGCTGGGCGACAAGGGTGACATGATCAAGACCATCTGGGGCATGGGCTATAAATTCGAGGTGGGCTGAGTATGGAACATTCTGTCAAGCATCCGGGAAAGCATTCTATCAAGCGGCAGATGGCCGCTATCTTCATCGGTGTATTGGCGGCGGCATTTCTGTGTGTTGGCCTGATCAATGCTTTTTTTCTGAAGGATTATTATATGTCTGAAAAACAGAAAGCCATCATCAGTGCTTACGAAGCCCTGAATAAGGGCGTCAGCAACGGGCTTACCAATGACGACGATTTCAAGGCAGGCATGGAGCTTATCTGCAACACGGACAATATCTCCATCTTCGTTATGGATAACAGCGGCGAGCCAAAGCTTGCCACAAACCGGGATTATCAGATTCTGCAGAAAAAGCTGTACAGTTATATTTTTGAGGCGGACACTCAGAATTCCATAGTGTTGGATACTGCGGACAATTACACGATTCGGGAGAGCCGGGATCATTTTTCCCAGGCGGATTACCTGGAGATTGTGGGCACCCTGGATTCCGGCGAGCCCTTTATTATGCAGACGGCCATCGAGAGCATCCGGGACAGTGCAGCCATTTCCAACCAGTTTTTCCTCTATGTGGCGCTGACGGCCATGGTATTCGGTTCCCTTCTGATCTGGTGGCTGTCCAGACGGATTTCTGAGCCGCTGCTGGAGCTGACGGACATCTCCAGGCGCATGGCGGATCTGGATTTTAACGCGAAATTTACGTGCGATATCGACAATGAAATTGGTGTGCTGGGCAAGCATATGAATGAGATGTCGGAAAATCTGGAAAAGATCATTTCAGAGCTGAAGACTGCCAACAACGAATTGCAGCGGGATATCGAGCAGAAGACCCAGATCGATGAGATGCGAAAGGAATTCCTGTCCAACGTATCCCATGAACTGAAGACGCCCATCGCCCTGATTCAGGGCTACGCGGAGGGTCTGAAAGAGTGCATCAATGATGATGCTGAAAGCCGGGACTTTTACTGCGAGGTCATCATGGATGAGGCCCGGAAGATGAACACCATGGTGAAAAATCTGCTGTCCTTAAATCAACTGGAATGTGGCAACGATGTGGTTACCATGGAACGGTTTAATATTGTATCACTTATCCGAAATGTTTTAAATTCTTCGAAAATTCTTATGGAGCAGAAGGGAATCCATCTGATTTTCAAAGAAGAGGAGCCGGTCTACGTATGGGCCGA
Source organism: Laedolimicola intestinihominis (assembly GCF_040096155.1). Taxonomy (NCBI): domain Bacteria; kingdom Bacillati; phylum Bacillota; class Clostridia; order Lachnospirales; family Lachnospiraceae; genus Laedolimicola; species Laedolimicola intestinihominis. The sequence goes on from NZ_JBBMFE010000012.1 coordinate 113,406, forward strand.
TGAATTTAAGATCGAAGAGGTCGTGACCAATTACATCAGCAACGCCATCAATCACTGTGATTTCGATAAAGTTATCGAGGTCAAGCTTCACCGGGAAAATGAGCTGGTGCGGGTATCTGTCTTTAATACCGGCAAGCCGATTCCGGAAGAGGATCTGGATAAGGTCTGGATCAAATTCTATAAAGTGGACAAGGCCCGGACCCGGGAGTACGGCGGCAGCGGCATCGGTCTGTCCATCGTCAAGGCCATTATGGATTCCCTGCACCGGGAGTGTGGTGTGCGTAACTATGATAATGGCGTGGAGTTCTGGTTTGAGCTGGATGCCAAGGTGCAGGCGTAAGAGAGAGGCATTTTTATATGATAAGAAAACACATATACTTTTCTGGCCGCGTCCAGGGTGTAGGCTTCCGCTATCAGGCAGCGTACTCTGCCCGGAACCTTGGCCTTACCGGCTGGGTGCGGAACCTGAGCGACGGACGGGTGGAGATGGAGGTTCAGGGGAGGGAGTCCTTGATTTCCCAGCTGATCCTCAGGCTGAAAAATCAGCCCTATATCCGGATTGAGGGCGTAGAATATCAGGAACTTCCGGTGGAAGTGGGAGAAACGAAATTCAGCACCCGGTTTAGCTATTGAATAAACCGGGAGAAAAAGAACAGGGAGAACAGAAGATGTGTGAATTATATTTCAGAAACGAAGGGCTTCGATGGAAGGCGAGGGAAGGACAGACCCTTCTTGAGGCAGCGGTGGAAGCGGGAATATCTCCGGACGCGCCCTGCGGAGGAAAGGGAAGCTGCGGAAAATGCCGTGTACGGGTAAATGGTGAGCTTGTGCTTGCCTGCCAGACGAAGGCTGCGGACGGTATGGAGATCGATACCTTATGGGAAAGGGAACAGGACACACAGATTCTGACCGAGGGACATACAGAAGACAGAAAAAAGACAATAGTGAATCCGGGAACGCTTCCGGGAGACGTAAAAGATCCGCTTCTGGCGGCGGCAGATGTGGGCTCTACCTCTGTGGTGGTGTATCTTATGGACGCCCGGACCGGAAGAGAACTGGCGGTCAGAAGTATGCTGAATCCTCAGCGCCAGTATGGGGCTGACGTGGTGGAGCGGGGAAATTATGTGTTGAAGCACGGGCCGGAGCAGCTGTATCGCTGTATCCGCCGGGCGGTCAGTGATTTGCTTGCCCAGGCGGCGGAGGCAGCAGGAAGAACTGCGGAGGATATTGTCCGGGTAGCGCTTGTGGGCAACAGCTGTATCCACCATCTGTTTCTCGGGCTTCCGATTGACACGTTGGTAAAAGCTCCTTATAATCCGGTGGTGAAGGGAGCGCTTAAGCTTCCGGCGGCGAAATTTGATGTGCGGATCCATCCGCAGGGGGAGATACTCTGGCTGCCCAATATTGGGGGCTTTGTAGGCGCGGATACAGTCGGCGGCATTTTGGCGTCCCGTATTTATGAGAAAGAAAAGCCGACTCTGTTGGTGGATATCGGAACCAATGGGGAAATTGTTCTGGGAGACAGGCAGGGACTTATGGCCTGCTCAACGGCAGCGGGACCGGCCTTTGAGGGTGCCAAGATTACCTGTGGTATGCGTGGAACCGAAGGAGCGATTGATAAGGTATGGCTTGAGAATGGAAAGCTTTCCTGGCATGTAATCGGGGAAGGGGAGCCGAAGGGGATCTGCGGATCCGGTCTTCTGGATGCGACGGCCTGTCTCCTCCGTCTTGGAAAGCTGGACGAAACCGGGCGCATGGAAGAGCAGACGGTATCTTTTACGGAGCAGGTGTATCTGAATCAGCGTGATATCCGGGAGCTGCAGCTGGCGAAGGCGGCTATCTGCGCAGGTATCCGGCTGTTATGCAGTCATCGCGGCATAAAGGTGGATGAGATAGATACCCTCCTGATAGCCGGAGCCTTTGGCAATTATATGAATCCGGCCAGCGCATGTGCCATTGGTCTGCTGCCGCCGGAGCTGGAGAATCGAATTCTTTCGATCGGAAACGCGGCAGGCGAGGGCGCAAAAATGGCAGTGCTGAATCAGGAGGAGTTCAAGAGAAGCAGCAGACTTTCCGAAGAGACTCGTTTTGTAGAACTGGCCTTGGAGCGGAATTTCCAGGATGTCTATGTAGAGGAACTGCTTTTCCCGGAAGAAGAGGAATAAAAGCAGTTACAAGTTTACATAATTGTAGAAAAAGTAGATACTGTAGAAAAAATAGAAAAAGTTTTAAAAATTTTGAAAAAAGGTGTTGACATTCTCTTGCACCCGTGATAAAGTATAGAAGCTGTCGCGAGGGACAGCGGTTCACTTCAAAGCGAAGCAAAGAACTTGAAAAACTTCTTCAAAAAAAGTTAAAAAAGTTCTTGACAAGTGAGAATGAATGTGATAAGATAATCAAGTCGCTTCAGTGAGGCGGCAACGATAAATCAAAACGAACCTTGATAACTGAACAGTGTAAACCTTGAAAATTCTAAGAGAATAATT
>NZ_JBBMFE010000013.1:0-107791 GCF_040096155.1 Laedolimicola intestinihominis
GCTCGGAGCTGGGGAGCGGACGCGCCGGGGCTCCTTTTTATGGAAGGATGTCGCTAAAAAGGGTGCGAAAAAATATGAAAATGGGGTGCAAAAGCAATACCGTCATGCTATAATTGGAAAAACGAGAGGAGTGATACATCATGGCTGAGACATTAAAAACCATCAAAGAAAGAAGAAGCTGCCGTAATTTTAAGCCGGATATGGTTCCGAAGGAGCTGCTTAATAAAGTACTGGAGGCCGGCACCTGGGCGCCGACCGGAATGGGAATGCAGTCCCCGATTATAATAGCCGTAACCAATAAGGAGCTGCGGGATAAACTTTCAAAGATGAACGCAGAGATTATGGGTTCAAAAGCGGATCCGTTCTATGGTGCTCCGGTGGTACTGGTGGTGCTGGCAGACAAGAACAAACCGACGCATGTATACGACGGCAGTCTCGTGATGGGCAATCTGATGCTGGCCGCTGCGGATCTGGGACTTGGAAGCTGCTGGATTCACCGGGCGAAAGAGGAATTCGAGAGCGAGGAAGGCAAGGGAATCCTGAAAGCTCTCGGGATTGAAGGAGATTATGAGGGCATCGGCCACTGTGTGCTGGGTTATGCGGCAGAACCGGCGAAGGAGCCTAAGGAACGGAAGGCTTCCTATGTTTATTACGCGGAATAATTTTCAGGTTCCATTTCCCTGCAAAATGTTGTATAATATAGACAAGAACAACTGGAAGGGAGAATGATTTTATGGCAAATAACACAATCATTACCATCGGACGCCAGTATGGAAGCGGCGGACACGACATCGGAAAACAGCTTGCGGAAGAGTTAAACGTTCCTTTTTATGACAAAGCATTGCTGGAGAGAGCAGCCAAGGACAGCGGCCTCTGTCAGGAGATTTTCGAAAATCACGACGAGAAGCCGACCAACAGCTTCCTCTATTCACTGGTGATGGATACTTATTCTCTGGGATATACCACTTCTTCTTTCTCAGAGATGCCCCTGAACCACAAGATTTTCCTGGCGCAGTTTGACGCCATTAAGAATATCGCCAAGGAAGGCCCCTGCGTCATCGTAGGGCGCTGCGCTGACTATGCATTGGCAGATTTCCCGAATGTGGTCAATGTATTTCTGCATGCGGATCTCCAGGATCGTATTGTGCGGATTGCAAGACGTCACGATCTGACGGACGCCAAAGCCAAAGATTTGATTATCAAGACGGATAAGCGCCGTGCAAGCTATTACAATTACTACACCAGTAAGAAATGGGGCGACGCGGCAGGTTATGACCTGTCTCTGAACACAGCGACTCTCGGCATCGATGGCACGATTCATATGATTCGTGAGTTTGTCGCTTACAAGGAAAAGGAACACGAAAGAATCTGACAGGAGTATTATCTTAAATGAAATTTGTAATACAGCGGGTTTCCCATGCATCGGTAACGGTGCATGAGGAAACCATCGGCCGTATCAATCAGGGCTATCTGGTGCTGATTGGTGTGGGAAAAGAAGATACAAGAGAGGACGCAGACCGTCTGGTGAAAAAAATGATTGGCCTGCGTATTTTTGCGGATGAAAACGGGAAGATTAACAAGTCCCTGAAGGATGTGAACGGGGGGCTTCTGCTGGTTTCCCAGTTTACACTGTACGCGGACTGCAGACATGGGAACCGGCCGGGATTTACAGAGGCGGCGGGTCCGGATATGGCAAATGAGCTCTACGAATACATCATTGAAAGCTGCAAAAAAGAAGTGGCTGTGGTTGAACAGGGAGAGTTTGGCGCAGATATGAAAGTAGAACTTTTAAATGACGGACCATTTACCATTTTATTAGAGTCGTAGAAACAAAAAATTATGATATAAATACAGGGAGAGAAAACATGGGTAAAAGACAGGATATCCACAAAGTAATGATTATCGGTTCCGGCCCGATTATTATCGGTCAGGCATGTGAATTCGATTATTCCGGCACACAGGCCTGCAAGGCACTGAAGAAGCTGGGCTACGAGATCGTTCTCGTTAATTCCAACCCGGCTACGATTATGACCGATCCGGGAACCGCGGATGTCACTTATATTGAGCCGCTGAATGTGGAGCGGCTGACTCAGATCATTGAGAAGGAGAGACCGGATGCCCTGCTGCCGAACCTCGGCGGACAGTCAGGTCTTAATCTTTGCTCTGAGCTGGCGAAGGCAGGCGTCCTGGATAAATATGGCGTTAAGGTCATCGGCGTGCAGGTAGACGCCATCGAGCGCGGCGAGGACCGGATTGAGTTCAAGCACACCATGGACAGCTTAGGGATCGAGATGGCACGCAGCGAAGTTGCCTATACCGTCGACGAGGCAGTAGCTATTGCGGATAAACTGGGCTACCCGGTTGTTCTCCGTCCGGCTTACACGATGGGCGGCGCAGGCGGCGGCCTTGTATACAATGTAGAAGAGCTGAAAACGGTCGTAGCCAGAGGTCTGCAGGCTAGCCTGGTGGGTCAGGTTCTGGTGGAGGAGTCCATTCTCGGCTGGGAAGAGCTGGAGCTGGAGGTAGTCCGCGACAGCAAAAACAATATCATTACCGTATGCTTTATTGAGAATATCGATCCCCTGGGCGTACATACCGGCGATTCTTTCTGCTCCGCGCCCATGCTGACCATTCCCGAAAATGTGCAGAAGCGTCTGCAGGAGAAATCCTACAAGATCGTCGAGGCCATCCAGGTCATCGGCGGAACCAATGTACAGTGGGCCCATGATCCGAAGACAGATCGCGACATCGTCATCGAGATCAATCCCCGTACCTCACGCTCCTCCGCACTGGCTTCCAAGGCAACCGGCTTCCCCATTGCGCTGGTTTCCGCTATGCTGGCGTCCGGTCTGACACTGGACGAGATTCCCTGCGGAAAATACGGCACACTGGATCGCTATGTTCCGGACGGAGATTATATCGTAATTAAGTTCGCGCGCTGGGCTTTTGAAAAGTTCAAGGGCGTGGAGGATAAGCTGGGTACGCAGATGCGCGCCGTTGGCGAGGTTATGAGTATCGGTAAAAATTATAAGGAAGCCTTCCAGAAAGCCATCCGCAGTCTGGAGATTGGCCGTTACGGTCTTGGATTCGCGAAGGATTTCCATGAAAAATCCAAAGAAGAGCTGCTGCATATGCTGCATACAGCTACCAGTGAACGCCAGTTCATTATGTATGAGGCTATCCGGAAGGGCGCAACCAATGCAGAGCTCTTTGAGCTGACAAAAATCAAAGATTATTTCCTGAATCAGATGCGGGAACTGGTTGAGGAGGAAGAGAAGCTCTTAACTTATAAGGGACAGGTACCGCCCGCAGAGGTCCTGACACAGGCTAAAAAGGACGGCTTCGCAGATCGTTATTTAAGCCAGCTTCTGGGGGTTCCGGAAGCAGATATCCGCAGCGCGAGAACGGCGATCGGTGTAACAGAGAGCTGGGAGGGCGTTCATGTAAGCGGAACCAAGGACAGCGCTTACTATTATTCTACCTACAATGCGCCGGATAAAAACCCGGTCAGCACGGATAAGCAGAAAATCATGATTCTGGGCGGCGGCCCCAACCGAATCGGTCAGGGTATCGAATTTGATTATTGCTGTGTACACGCGGCAATTGCTTTGAAGAAGCTTGGCTTCGAGACAATCATTGTAAACTGCAATCCGGAAACCGTATCTACCGATTACGATACCTCCGATAAGCTGTATTTTGAGCCGCTGACTCTGGAGGACGTCTTAAGTATCCACGAGAAGGAGAAGCCGGTAGGCGTTATTGCCCAGTTCGGCGGACAGACGCCGCTGAATCTGGCAGCAGATCTGGAAAAGAATGGTGTCCGGATTCTGGGAACCAGCCCGGAGATCATCGACCTGGCAGAGGATCGGGATCAGTTCCGCGCCATCATGGAGAAGCTGAATATCCCCATGCCGGAGGCAGGTATGGCTGTTGATGTGGAGGAAGCTCTGGAAATTGCCGAGCGCATCGGTTATCCGGTTATGGTGCGTCCTTCTTATGTACTGGGCGGCCGTGGTATGGAGGTTGTCCATGAGCCGGAGAGCCTGAAGGAATATATGCGTGCGGCGGTAGGCGTGACTCCGGATCGTCCGATTCTGATTGACCGTTTCCTGCATCACGCGATGGAGTGCGAGGCAGATGCCATCTGTGACGGAACCCACGCCTTTGTACCGGCTGTCATGGAGCATATTGAGCTGGCCGGCGTTCATTCCGGAGATTCCGCCTGCATCCTGCCTTCTCTGAATATCTCAGAGGAGAATGTAAAGACGATTAAGGAATATACAAAGAAGATTGCGGAAGAGATGCATGTCTGCGGTTTGATGAATATGCAGTATGCCATCGAGGACGGTAAGGTATTTGTACTGGAGGCCAATCCGAGAGCGTCCAGAACGGTGCCGCTGGTATCCAAGGTCTGCAACATTCAGATGGTACAGCTGGCTACCCAGGTTATTACAGAGGAGCTGACCGGTATTCCTTCCCCGGTACCCGGTCTTAAGGAGAGCAAATTCCATCACTACGGCGTGAAGGAGGCGGTATTCCCCTTCAATATGTTCCAGGAGGTAGACCCGATTCTGGGACCGGAGATGCGTTCTACCGGTGAGGTACTGGGACTGGCGTCCAATTTCGGAGAAGCCTTCTACAAGGCGCAGGAAGCGACTCAGACACCGCTGCCCCTGTCCGGAACGGTTCTGATCAGTGTCAGCGACCGTGATAAGGAAGAGCTTCTTCAGGTAGCAAGAGGCTTCCATCAGGATGGCTTCCATATTATGGCAACCGGAAAAACCTACGATATGATTACAGAAGATGGTATTCCGGCTGAGAAAATCAAGAAGCTGAGCGAGGGCCGTCCGAATATCCTGGATGCTATTGCCAATAAGAAGATTGATTTAATTGTGAATACGCCCTCCGGAAATGAGAGCCGCTTTGATGACAGCTATGTCCGCAAGGCAGCTATCAAGGGCAAGATTCCCTATATGACCACCATGGCGGCAGCCATCGCTACTGCGGAGGGTATCCGTCAGGTAAATGCCAAGGGTGGCAAGCTTGATGTGAAGTCCCTGCAGGATCTGCATGCGGAGATTGAGTAAGAAGTTATTTAATAACCTTTCGTTTTACAAAACCAGAAGCCGGGAAAAATCCCCTTCCACAGGAAAACAATGCGTCCCTGTGGGAGGGGATTTTTCCTGGCTTCGTCCGTTTTAACATATCAAATCACATCCGGATGCACCAGCTTGCGCACATACTCCGTGTCCTCAAACTTCTTATATAATCCGTCCAGCACCGCCCGGAACATCCGTTCCTTGGCCCCCGGATTCTCATGACAGATTTGCCGTATCAGTTCCTTGGCATATTCCCGGCGGGTATATCCGTCCGCCGGACAGGGACTTTTACATACCGGCAGATTGTATTTATTCTTAAATCCAATCACATCCGCCTCATCCACCAGCAACAATGGCCGAATCACCGTTAAATCCATCCGATCCAGATACGTCACCGGGTCAAAGGAATGAAACCGCCCTTCATAGAGAAGCGAGAGCATCATCGTCTCTACCACATCGTCCTTGTGGTGTGCGTACGCGATCTTATTGCACCCCAACTTCTTAATCGTCTCATTAAGCGCACCTTTGCGCATCTTGGCGCAGAGCGCGCAGGGATTGCTTTCTTTACGAACGTTGAACACTACGTCATAGATCTCGGTATTCACAATCGTATACCGCACGCCCAGCTCATCGCAGAGCGCCTGAATCGGACTTAAATCAAAATTCGGGAAGCCAAGATCCACTGTAATTGCCTCAATTTCAAAATGCTTCTCATAGAACCGCCGAAGTCCATGCAGCGCATAGAGCATAGTCAGGCTGTCCTTTCCGCCGGAGATTCCGATAGCGATATGGTCTCCGTCGTCAATCATATGGTAGGTATCCACGGCCTTGCGGACATGGCTTAAAAGCTGCTGTAATTTCATTTCCTCTGGTCAATCCTTTCTTAATTCAGGTATACCCGTAGGGTATTTCTTCAATTTGATCCTTTTTATATAAATTATTTTCAAATTAATTCCCTACTTAGTTTATCAGAAAAAGATGAAAAAAGCTATTGACAATTTCAAAAACCAGGTATATACTACTAAACAGATAGGAAATATAAGAAAAGAAAAACCGAACTTGAGGAGATTGAAAGGAGAACGAAAACAATGGCAAACATTTATAAGGGAACATTAGGACTCATCGGAAACACACCTCTGGTAGAGGTTACAAACGTAGAAAAAGAGCTGGGACTGGAAGCTACCGTACTGGTAAAGCTTGAGTATTTCAATCCTGCCGGAAGCGTAAAAGACCGTATCGCAAAAGCGATGATCGAGGATGCAGAGGCAAAGGGAGCACTGAAAGAAGGTTCCGTAATCATAGAGCCGACCTCCGGAAATACAGGCATTGGCCTGGCAGCCATTGCAGCAGCCAAAGGATACCGCATCATCCTGACTATGCCGGAGACCATGAGCGTAGAGCGTAGAAACATCCTGAAGGCATATGGTGCAGAACTGGTTCTGACTGAAGGAGCCAAGGGTATGAAAGGAGCCATCGCTAAAGCAGAAGAGCTTGCAAAGGAAATCCCGAACAGCTTCATCCCGGGACAGTTCGTAAATCCGGCAAACCCGGCAGCACATAAAGCAACCACAGGCCCGGAGATCTGGAAGGATACCGATGGAGCAGTTGACATCTTTGTAGCGGGCGTAGGTACCGGCGGAACCCTGACAGGAACAGGAGAGTACCTGAAGTCCCAGAAGCCGGATGTAAAGGTTGTAGCAGTAGAGCCCGCAGGAAGCCCGGTTCTTTCTGAGGGCAAGAGCGGTCCCCACAAGATTCAGGGAATCGGCGCCGGCTTCGTCCCGGATGTACTGAATACCAAGATTTACGATGAAATTCTTCCGATTGAAAATGATGATGCATTTGAGACAGCAAAGCTTCTGGCGAAGAAGGAAGGCGTTCTGGTAGGAATCTCCTCCGGTGCGGCACTGTACGCAGCCATCCAGCTTGCAAAGCGTCCGGAGAACAAAAGCAAGACCATCGTGGTACTGCTTCCGGATACCGGAGACAGATATTATTCCACACCGCTGTTTACCGAGTAATTCATTTGAAGTATCATAAAATAATTTACCATAAGAAAGGGCAAAACCAATGAGCAAACTTACAAGAGAACAGAGAAAATTTAAATTTGAAACCCTTCAGCTTCACGTAGGTCAGGAGCAGCCGGATCCGGTAACGGATGCAAGAGCCGTTCCGATTTACCAGACATCTTCCTACGTATTCCGCAACTGCGATCACGCGGCTGCACGTTTCGGACTGGCAGACGCAGGCAATATCTACGGACGTCTGACCAACCCCACTGAGGACGTGTTTGAGAAGAGAATTGCAGCACTGGAAGGCGGCGTAGCAGCTCTGGCTGTAGCATCCGGTGCGGCAGCTATCACCTATACCATTGAGAACCTGGCTCAGAGCGGTGACCATATCGTATCTGCAAAGAACATTTACGGTGGAAGCTTCAACCTTCTGGAGCATACCCTTCCGGCATACGGTGTGACAACTACCTTCGTAGATATCTTCAACTACGATGAGGTAGAGTCAGCCATTCAGGACAATACGAAGGCTCTTTACATTGAGACTCTGGGAAATCCGAATTCTGATGTGGTAGATATCGAGAGACTGGCAAAGATTGCCCATGCGCATAAAATCCCGCTGGTTGTAGATAATACCTTTGCAACCCCGTATCTGGTTCGCCCCATTGAGTACGGCGCGGATATCGTCGTTCATTCCGCAACCAAATTTATCGGTGGTCATGGAACTACCATCGGAGGAGTCATTGTAGACAGTGGAAAATTCGACTGGGAGGGCTCCGGAAAATTCTCGTCCCTGACAGAGCCGAACCCCAGCTATCATGGAATCAGCTTTACAAAGGCAGTTGGACCGGCTGCGTTTGTCACCAAGATTCGCGCTATCCTTCTTCGTGATACCGGAGCAACCATTTCTCCGTTCCATGCATTCTTCTTCCTGCAGGGACTTGAAACCCTTTCTCTCCGCGTAGAACGTCACGTAGAGAATGCTTTGAAGGTGGTAGAGTATCTGAACAACCATCCGCAGGTAGAGAAGGTTCATCATCCGTCTGTATCCGATGATCCGGAGCAGAAGGAACTGTACGCAAAGTACTTCCCGAACGGCGGCGGCTCCATCTTTACTTTTGAAATCAAGGGCGACGCACAGAAGGCGAAGGACTTCATCGACAACCTGGAGCTGTTCTCCCTGCTTGCAAATGTAGCTGATGTGAAGTCTCTGGTTATCCATCCGGCAACCACCACGCATAGCCAGTGCACAGAGGAAGAACTTCTGGATCAGGGCATTAAGCCGAACACCATCCGTCTTTCTATCGGAACTGAGAATATCGACGATATCATTCAGGATCTGGACGAGGCATTCAAGGCAGTACAGTAAAAGACTGAGTACAGGGGCGGATCATGTATCTGCCCCTTATCTTTTTCATGAGGAGGACTTACTTATGCAGCTTTCGAAAAAGAGCCGCTACGGACTGCGGGCATTAATTGATCTGGCTTCTGCGCCGCAGAATCAGTATGTTTCCCTGAGCAACATCGCAGAACGCGGAGAAATCCCGGCACAGTTTCTGGAGCAGGTATTTGCTTCTTTTCGCCGCGCAGGGCTTGTAAAGGCCTTAAAAGGGCCCCAGGGAGGTTATCAGCTTGCCCGGAGTCCCAAATACATTACAGCAGCGGAGATCCTGGAGATCCTGGAGGGTTCTTATCAGATAGCAGATGAAGAAGTATCTTCGGAAAGTCGATGTTACGCTGTCTCAGAGACCATGCAGAAGCGTCTGATTGACCCGATCAATCAGGCTATGGAACAGTTTCTGTCAGAGCTTACGCTGGAAGAACTGAAGGCGGATTATCAGCAGCGCCTGAGCAGCGGGCAGGATATGTATTATATTTAAACAGAACCGTACGGGCGGTGTTTCTGACTTTCGGAAATAGAAGGACAGGGATACCGCTTTTATGTAACAGTAAATAATTTTCGAAACATGGGAATGTGCCAGTGGCACATTCTTTTTTATATAAAATTCGAACATATGTATTGACAAACGAATGTTCGAGACTTATAATACAAATATCAAAAAAGAACAGCTGTTCGGAAAGCGTGTTCGAACAGTAGGCGCACTGGAGAGCGCAAGAGTGGGGAGGGCATATCTTATGTACGGAAGAAAATTAAGATACGAGAGAAGAAGAGCATATGAAAGAAAAAGGAATTTTCTGATTCTGGTTTCCGGCCTTTGCCTGGCCCTTGCCTTCACCTTTTTGTTCGGCAGTTTTCTTTCCCAGGCCGAGGCAAAGGAGTCGGATACTATCTATTATAAGTATTATACGAATATTGAGATTCAGCCCGGCGACACCCTATGGGATCTGGCAGAGGATTATATGGGTGACCAGTATGAGTCCCGTGCGGTCTATGTAGCAGAGGTACGTCAGATTAACGGTATTGCAGACAGCGACAGTATCGTATCCGGCCAGTATCTGATAATGCCGTATTATTCTGCAGAGTATAAGTAAGCGATTGACCACCATGGCAGATGCGCTATGTTTGTCAGTGGTACCACTGAGTTTTACATAGATATACAAAAGAGAGAATTTTTAATAAGGTACAAAAGCTTTTAAGACACATAAGATTGGTGAGCACGAAATACATAAGAAAATAAAATACATAAGAGAAATAAATCGTTGCCAATAAGATACACGAGAATTTTAAACAAACACCAGAGAGATGGAAAAGGTACAAAAGAAAGCCGGATGTTTAGTCTGCAAAAAGATTAAATATCCGGCTTTTAATCTACAAGTCTGCGCGAAACACAATGTATTTATTGGCGAAGAGTGCCGTACAGACTGACCTAGATCTATACGCCAAATCCTTGTTTTTCGAATAGATATAGCTATATATTTCTATATGCGTGATTCCATATAGCTCCAGGTATTATAAAAAAAGGTACAAAAAACATCTGCTATCAGCACGTCCAAACCTCTCTCATTCGCTCTACCGGGAAGCTGCAGGTAATCCCAATAAGGTGAAATCGAAAAATCTGAACAGCACTGACGCAGATGTCAAGGCTGCCGGATTGAATATTTGGGTTGGTTTATAATGTAAGCGAATTCGTTGGGTAATAATATATCGCTTTTTGAGGGATTTTGGTGAGGTACATTTATCTTCCCAGCGTAACAGACCGAATGCCGTCACGACCTGTCAGACCAGAAATCAAAATGCATGTTCAAGATTTATATCATCCCGGCTACCTGTACGGTTCCACATCGAGCGCATTCCATAAACAAAAAATGCCTGCTTCCAAAAGCAGACACCCCAAAAAGGCATAACGCAAATACCTTTCTGTCAGGAACTGAACTTTCATCGGAAGTCTCTCCTCAAATACTAAGCAGGTTTCCTGACTTACAGATCATCATATACCTTTTTCCTTCTCATACTGTAAAAGTACAATGGATTCAATCAAAGGATACTCCCTGAATACAGTGACCGGATCGCTCAGGATTCACACCTGATTCCCTTTTCTCATCTGGCTGAGGGGCCATCTGAGCACTTAATACCTTATATGGAATTGTACAAATTTATTATAACAGTATATACAGAAAAGTCAATTCTTTTCTGGAAGTTTTACATAAAAAATGATAAAATAGAACCACAGAAAGGACGGGCATGCACAATGAAATATAAAAATTATCATGAACAGAAGGATGCGGAGAATATTCAGCGGCTGCGGGAGGTGCTTACTACCCTGCCCTCTTTCGTCAGCGATTTTTTCCGGGCAAAGGAAATGAGCATGGCTACTACCACCAGAATTTCATATGGATATGACATACGAATTTTTTTTCGTTTTCTGGTAGAGAAAAATCCTTTATTTAAAAATTATAAAACAACAGATTTTACATATGAGGATTTAGATAAAATTAGTACCGTTGACATTGAGGAATACAAAGAGTATTTAAAACTATATCAACGTGAGGAAGAACAGGGCGAAATTGATATTACAAATGGAGAACGCGGTATGAAAAGAAAGTTATCTGCCGTCCGTAGTTTGTTTAATTATCTTTACCGTTACGAACTGATAAAAAATAACCCGGTCGTCCTTGTCGACATGCCCAAGCTTCATGAGAAAGCCATCATCCGCCTGGAACCGGATGAAACAGCCCGTTTACTTGATTTTATCGAGCATGGCGGCGATGAGCTGACCGGTCAGAAAAAAGTCTACTATGAGAAAACCAAAGAACGGGATCTGGCTATTGTGACGCTTCTTCTGGGTACGGGAATCCGTGTCTCCGAGTGTGTGGGCTTGGATGTGACTGATATTGATTTCAATACCAATGGCATCCGCGTCATCCGAAAAGGCGGTTCCGAAATGATAGTCTATTTCGGTGATGAAGTGGAAAAGGCGCTGAAGGATTATATCAATGGCAGCCGAAAGCTTGTGAATCCCCAGGAAGGCCATGAAAAAGCCCTCTTCTATTCCACCCAGCGCCGTCGTATCGGCGTAAAGGCCGTGGAAAATCTTGTAAAAAAGTATTCCAGGCAGGTGACGCCATTGAAGAAAATCACCCCACATAAGCTTCGGAGTACCTACGGTACAACGCTGTATCAGGAAACCGGCGACATTTACCTGGTGGCGGACGTCCTGGGTCATAAGGACGTCAATACCACAAGGAAGCACTATGCCGCTCAGGATGAGTCCAGGAGACGCAGCGCGGCGAATGTGGTAAAGCTTCGGAAAGAATAAAGAGAGGCCCTGCAGATGAATGAATCACCTGCAGGGCCTTTTGAGGAAGCAGCGTTAAGCTGAAGTGAAAACTAATCTGCTGCGTTTTTCGCTGCGATGGTGCTGTATTCTTCTACCCATTTTTTGAAGTTTGTTTACTCAACTACCAGTTCGCTCCACACATCATCTGCTACGAAGCCAATGTAGGTCTTACCGGTATTGATAGTAATCTCGTCGCCGTTCAGATCACGGTAAACCGTACGCTCGGTATCGGATGTCTTGGTCCAGGTAATCGGGATGGCCTTACCATTGGTGATATAATAGCCCTCCTGACCGCTTGCCAGACAGTTCCATACCATGTAACCATGCTCATCTAACTGGCTGTAGGACATCTTCTGCAGAATAACATTCTTGAATGCCAGCTGCCTGTTACCGTTGCCCGGATCCAAATGCTTGGAGCCGTATTCGGAATACAGATAGGTGCCGCTCTCCGCATCGTAATCGAGCTGAGAACCATTGTGCTTGAAGGGCAGGTCTACCAGTGTGCAATCCGTTCCGTCAAGCTCTATCGGTTTACTCTCGGAAGCAAACTGGAAATGTGCTTCTTTGGGAGCATATTCATTATAGCTACGGTCGATACTGGAGTTATTTTTGAAGTTCTTTGCCATATCGCCGGTCAGAATATATTCGGTAAACTCACGGGGCTTTCCGTTCTTTACGCGGGAGAAGGTTCCGCTGAAATGATCCACATAGGGATTATTCAGGAATGTATTGATATAGAACGGGCCGCCGTCATGACATACGATGGCATTCCACTCCGGCGCGATCATCAGGTTGGTCGGACGTACGCTTCGTACGCTTCCCAGCTGCTTGATGCTGTCATAGTCTTTTACCAGAACCATGAAACGGGTGATATGGTCATTCAGAGTACTGTTCATCATCTCGTAGATAATGTCTGCCTGAGACAGTCCATAATGTGGAAGTGCGGTCTTCTCATTGTCAACCATAACAGCAATGGGACGCTGATCCTTCAGATCTTCGCTGATCCACTCATTGGTCAGTTCACTGCGGTACATACCTTCCGGAGCAACCTCTTCCGCTTCTTCTTCGGTGTCTTCTGTGTCCTCTGCTTCATCCGCTGTCACTTCATCCTCAGTGGAAAAGGTGTTATCTGATGTAGCTTCCTGATCGCCTTTACCACAGCCGGTAAGGCTAAGGAGGCCTGCAAGAGATAAGGTCAGCAGAATCAGTGTTAAACGTTTTTTCATCTGCATAGTTTCCTTCCTGTGTAGAATTTAATAATCTGGTAACAATTATATCACGTTCTGTAATAAGATACCAGTAAAAATGTAAAATGTGCTTAAAATTTACACAAATATGCAATTTTGTAACGCATAAGTATACATAATTATATTATGTATACTTATAAAAGGAAACGAACAAATTTTCTAAACATTTGTTTGCATCATCATACATCCTGTGGTATACTGATAGTAAATACAGACCTTATTACGTTCGGGAGGAATCTAACTATGGCTTACGGTAAAATTTCGAAAAAGCAGTCCGAAATTCTTGAATATATTAAATCACAGATCATTAACAAGGGATATCCGCCCTCGGTCCGTGACATCTGCGAGGCGGTACAGTTAAAATCCACCTCGTCCGTTCATTCCCATCTGGAGACGTTGGAGAAAAACGGTTATATCCGCCGGGATCCCACTAAGCCCCGCGCGATTGAGATCATGGATGATAACTTCAATACGGCCCGCCGCGGTGAAGTTGTTAACGTCCCGGTTGTAGGCCGTGTGGCAGCCGGAGAGCCCATTCTGGCCGTGGAGAACGTGGAGTCTTATTTCCCGGTACCGATGGAGTTTATGCCAAATGAGCAATGTTTTATGCTACAGGTTAAAGGCGAGTCCATGATCAATGCGGGCATCTTTGACGGCGACACCATTCTTGTGGAGCAGTGTCAGACCGCTGCCAATGGCGACATGGTGGTTGCGCTGATCAACGACTCCGCGACGGTCAAGACCTTCTATCGCGAGGCCGATCACATCCGTCTGCAGCCGGAAAATGATACCATGGATCCGATTATCGTGCCGGATTGTCAGATTCTTGGTAAGGTGTTCGGTGTGTTCCGCTTCTTCCGGTAATTACTGAAAAGTGTAATAAAAAAAGCTATCTTATAAAAGGCTCTGTATTACATATGATTTGTAATACAGAGCCTTTACAATGTTACATCCTTCTACATTATAACCTAAAATTCAATATAACACATAAGTTTCCAATGTGTTGCTCTCTATGACAGTCACCTTCCTGGCAGAGTCATATTCATCTGCTGTCATGTTTATTCCGCATGTAAAAATCCAAAAGGCTTCTCCGGATCCTCATACAGAAAATGCATCATCATGTAAGCGCACATCAGTGATACATTCTCTTCCTTCAGAATTCTTCGAATTTCCGTGCGATCTGCCAAAACGACTTCTATCTCTTCTCCGTCTTCCAGACCATTCCTGGAAATTACACCGTCTGCGGCACCGTATACAGCAGCGCAGGACTCATCGGTCATTCCAATGGTCGTAAAATAAGGGCGGCTGTACATCTCATCTACTTCAATAGGATGAAACGTAAGTCCGGTCTCTTCTTTCAGTTCCCGCACACCTGCCTGATGATAATTTTCCCCTTCATCCACCAGTCCCGCCGGAAATTCATAGATGTAACCGCCGATGCTGAACCGATACTGGCGAATCAGGACTACCTGCTCCCGCTTTTCGCCATAGAGGGCATAGATAATGACTCCATCCGGTTTGTTGACATGAGTATTCAACTTCAAATCAGACACGTCCTTTGCCCGGGATGCCACGTGGTAAAGTCCCTTATGACCGGTTTTTGTAACGACATCCAGATCGTACATATTCAGGAATCGGTTATCGGTGGTCTTGGTGACCTTTTCGATCTTACTCATGGTTTTTATGCCTCCAGATCCTCGGCAGCAATGACGGATCCGTCTCTCCAGATCCGCTCCAGATCGTAGAACAGACGATTTTCTTCATCAAATACATGGATGATGATATCGCCATAGTCCAGGAGAATCCAGTTGGCGCTGTTGTAGCCCTCCACCTGCTTCGGAACGAAGCCTGCCTTATGCAGCTCCTCCTGTACGTTGTCCACCATGGCCTGTACCTGGTTCTTATTGGAACCGCTGGCAATCAGAAAATAATCGGCCAGAACGGAAATTTCAGAAATATCAATGATACGGATATCGCGCGCTTTCTTGTCTTCCATGGCCTGATAAGCCAGACGCGCCATTTCTTTAGACTGCTTCTGTGTCATGGTTTGCCTCCTCACGCTTTGCCTTATAATATTCATAAGCTTTGACTGTCATCTCGTCCACCTCGCCCGGGCCGTCGTCCAGATAAGCCAGTGTATCAGACAGAATCTTATACAGAGCCTCATCCAGATCCATAAACGCAAGCTTCCGTACCTCCGTCAGATTCGGTGCCTTGTTACGGCGGGGCTCGATATAGTCCGCCACGTAGACGATTTTGTCGAGCAATGACATATTCGGTTTACCGGTGGTATGGTTTAAAATGGCGCTGACAATCTCCTTGTCGTTGATGCCGTACTCATGCATGGCCAGAAAGGCCCCAAGCTTCGCATGCAGCAGAAAGGGATTGCGGCGCTCCACCTCTGTGATCTGAATGTTGTGTTTCTCACACAGCTTTAATTTCTTTCCATTGGGAATACATTTCGCACAGTCGTGCAGAAGTCCCGCCATCTGTGCCTTCTGGATATCATATTCGTAGCGCATGGCCAGGGCCGCGGAAGTATACATGACGCCCAGTGTATGCTGATATCTGCCCTCATCCATTTCCCGCTTCAGCTTCTTCTGATAGGATTTCATATCATAATTCTTCATCATAATCAGTAACTCCTTAAGCCGGACAGTATAATCCCTTTTTATAAATATATTCCTCCACTGCCTCAGGCACATAATACCGGATAGAACGACCGGTGCGGACACGCTCCCGAATCATATTGGAGGAAATGTCGATGTTGGGCGTCTCCATGGGATAAATATGAGCGCCGAACACCCGGGAAAGCTCCTGAATGCGGGCGGTCAACTCTTCGCTTTCCATATGATCCCGGGTAGCCGCCAAGATACTGCAGGCTTCGCAGATCCGTCTGGGTTCCATCCAGGTGTGGAAATGAACCAGGGAATCTGCTCCCAGAATAAAATAGTAATCGGTATCCGGGTGCTCTTTTTTCAGAAACTCCAGGGTTTCGTAGGTATAATGATAATCCTGCGGTGTTTTCTCGAAATCCGATACCTTAAGATGCGGATTATCCGCCACAGCAAGCTCCACCATCCGGGTGCGCTGTTCCATGGTAGCGTTCACCTGACCGGCCTTGTGGGGCGGGTTGCCATTTGGCATAATCAGCACATAATCCAGGGAAAAGGACTCATAGGCAGCTTCCGCCAGAATCAGATGTCCGGTATGAATCGGATCAAAGGTTCCGCCCAAGATGCCGACCTTTTTTCGTGTAAGCTCCATGAAAATAACCGCCTTTCCCTGAGAATCTGTGTTTTATAAAATCTTATAACGGAAGTACAATCTTCTTTTTCTTGTACTTTTCGTCTGTATTCTCACGATACAGCACGATCTTCTTTCCGATCACCTGCACGACCTGAGAGCGGGTGCGGTCGGCAATTACCTCTGCGATGGCGCGGGGATCATCCGCGCAGTTCTGCAGAACGCTGAGCTTAATCAGCTCTCTGGCAGTCAGCGCTTCGTCCACAGCCTTGGTAAATTCCGGTGTAACGGAAGATTTGCCCACCTGGAAAATCGGCTCCATGGTCATTGCGAGGCCTTTTAAATAAGCACGCTGTTTACTTGTCATGATTTCTCCTTTTGTCTTATATTTATATCGCAGTGCGGCTCGATTTGCCCCAGGGCACTCTCTCGCCCTCCGGGCTTACCTTGCCGCTGCGCTCCATCTCGCTCGCGGGCTTCGCCCTATGAAAGAAAGCAAAAACAGCCCCTTATGTGCCCTTCGGGTACAACGTGTCTGTCTTTACTTTCTTCCGCACTGCTCATTGCCTAACGGAAGTAGTCGAATGCAAGTCCGTACATCCGGACCGTATCGCCCTCCTGAATACCGGCTTCCTCAAGCTCCTTTAAGATACCCGTATTCTTCAGGAAGTTCTGGAAGAAGGCAAAGCCCTTCTCGGAATCCAGGTTGGTGTAGCCCAGCATTTTCTCGATACGCGGTCCTTCCACGATGAAGACGCCCTCTTCCTCCTCGGATTTGGTAACGGTGTATGGCAGGTTCTCGTATACCAGCTCCTCGCCCGGGAAGTACTCCTGCTCGAAGACAATGGCCTCCTGGGGCGCCTGATCAAGGAGCTCCCTTACATAGTAGAGGAGTTCCTTCAGTCCCTTTCCGGCCACAGCGGAAATCGGGAATACCTTGATGCCCTGTGGCTCAAACTCGTCCTTCAGACGTTGGATGGGCTCCTCATTGTCGCCCAGGACGTCTGTCTTATTGGCTGCAATGACCTGCGGACGCGCCGCGATCTCTTCATTGTAAGCCTCAAGCTCCTTGTTGATGGCGTAGATATCCGCTACCGGATCACGGCCTTCCGTGGATGCAGCGTCTACAATATGGATCAGTACGCGGGTACGCTCGATATGGCGCAGGAACTCATGTCCCAGACCCACGCCCTCGGAAGCACCCTCAATCAGTCCCGGAATATCCGCGATGACGAAGCCAGGAGCACCCTGCAAATCCACCACGCCCAGATTCGGGTTCAGAGTGGTGAAATGATAGTTGGCGATCTTCGGCTGTGCATTGGTCACACGGGATAAGAACGTGGATTTTCCCACATTCGGGAAACCGACCAGTCCCACGTCCGCGATGACCTTCAGCTCCAGAAGAACCTCCAGCTCCTGGGCCGGTACGCCCGGCTGGGCGTATTTCGGGACCTGCATGGTGGATGTGGCAAAATGCATATTTCCCGCGCCGCCACGGCCGCCCTGCAGGATTACCTGTCTGCGGTTCTCGCCGGACATGTCCGCGATCACCTTTCCGCTCTCCGCTTCTCTGATGATAGTTCCTTCCGGAACCTTTAATATAATATCGCTGCCGTCTTTACCGTGGCAGCGTCGTTTTCCGCCTTCTTCGCCGTCCTGAGCCTTGAACTTTCTCTTATGACGGTACTCATAGAGGGTATTCAGTCCCTCGTCTACTTCAAAAATCACATCGCCGCCGCGTCCGCCGTCTCCGCCGTCCGGACCGCCGTTGGGTACGTACAGCTCCCGGCGGAAGCTGACATGTCCGTCTCCGCCCTTACCGGAGCGGATTAAAATCTTTGCTCTGTCTGCAAACATATAATAATTCTCCGAAAATTAAAATGGTAAAAAAGGCTTCAAATCTTCCGACTTGAAGCCTTTTACAACCAACTTATTCTGCTGCTACCGGAACGATAGAAACCTGCTTCTTATCTCTGCCCTTTCTCTCGAATCTTACGACTCCGTCGGTCAGAGCAAACAGTGTATCATCGCCACCGCGTCCTACGTTCACACCCGGGTGAATCTTGGTTCCGCGCTGTCTGTAAAGAATGTTTCCGGCCTTTACGAACTGTCCGTCGGCTCTCTTAGCTCCCAGTCTCTTGGACTCGGAATCTCTGCCGTTCTTTGTAGAACCTACTCCCTTTTTATGAGCGAATAACTGAAGGTTCATCTGTAACATGGTATTACACCTCCTTGAATACAATCCTGATATATGGTTTCCCATAGCTTTTTTGAATGTCTGTCAGCCCAAGTACCATGGAATCCATCAACAATGCGGCTTTCTCTGACAAAGGCTCCGGGAAGGTGCAGGTCAGCGACCCATCACCCTGTTCACCGGAAAATTCATCTTCTGTAAAGGCCTCGATAGAATTCAGCGTATTCAGTGAAAGCACACTGACTGCTGCGCAGATAATATCGGAACCCTCCTCCGCGTATCCGGCATGTCCATTGATATCGAACCCCAGATACTGATTGGATTTCTTATATATGGTAACGGTTATCATGACAATTAGTTCGCGGAGATCTTCTCGATCTTCACTTCTGTGTACTGCTGTCTGTGACCATTCTTCTTGTGATATCCAGATTTTCTCTTGTACTTGTAAACGATGACTTTCTTGCCCTTACCATCACCGATTACAGATGCAGTTACAGTAGCTCCTGCTACAGTCGGTGTACCTACGGTCAGAGAATCTCCGCCAACTGCGAGAACCTGATCGAACTCATAAGTCTCACCAGCTGCAACGCCAAGCTTCTCAACCTTGATCACGTCGCCTTCAGATACTTTGTACTGTTTACCACCTGTTGCAATAATTGCGTACATTCTGTGGCACCTCCTAATATAATTACTCGCCAATTTCGGTGACGCGCTCTCCAGTCGGACTGAAAAAGCACATACTTATACCTCGTTGTGCGGCATCTTTTATATAATAGCAGGACAATTTCCTGCTGTCAAGTAATTTCTATCATATTTCAGCTAAATATTTTTCGTCTGTTTTTCATGCATTCAGTCCCCTTAAAACGTTCCTGAATGTGTTTTTCGGATGTCTGTGAAATCAGCTGTTTACCTGCTCTGCCAGTGTCTTCTGCACTTTTTTACGAGTAATTTCTACCAGGCCAAGAGGCGTCATATCTACGAGGGACGTCCGTACCGGATCCTTTTTTAATTCCGATGCCAGCACTGCCATCAGTGTCTGCTTATCTTCCTCCCGATCCATATCGATGAAATCTGCCACAATGATACCGGACAGATTCCGGAGCCTGAGCTGTCTCGCCAACTCTCTGGCCGCCTCCAGATTGATTTTCAGGAAGGTGTCGTCCTTCTTCTTTTTGCCCGTATATTTACCCGTATTTATGTCCACAACGGTCAGGGCTTCCGTGGGTTGAATTACCAGATAGCCGCCGGATTTGAGCCATACACGCTCTTTTCCGGCTTCTTCAAAGGCCTTGGACAGGCCATAGACGCTGTCCAGGGACGGTGCTGTCTCTTCATAGAAATAAAGCTTTGGCAGATCCGCCGGCTGACGGTCTGTCAGATAGGCTTTTAGTTCCCTGTAAATGTCCGCACGATCCGTCACGATTTTATTAAAGCTGTCGGCACGTAGTCCCCGCAGTCTTGCCGCGTAAGCGGACGGCTCTTTGTATACAAGAGAAAAACAGGCGCGGTTTCGCCCGGTTTCCACGGTGTAACGATAGGCTTCTGTCAGTTCGCCAAGCTCCGCGCGCAGCTCATCCTCCGAGGCTTCCGCTGCGTTGGTACGGACGATGATGCCGAAATCTTTCCCAAGAAAAGGCTCTGCGATAGTGCGAAGCCGCTGTTTATCCTCAGGAGAAAGCTTGGAAGACAGCCCCAGATGATGCTTGCCGCTGGTCAGAACCAGATATTTTCCGGCAAAATTCAGGTTCGCAGTGACTGTGGGGGCTTTGGTCTTGACGGCCTCCCGGCTCACCTGCACCAGAAGCTCATCTCCGGCCACCAGTGTGTTCTTTTTCTTCGGTGTCGTGAAAATGGGCGCATCATTGTCATTTAAGGCGTAATAACAGAGCTGCCCGTTTGCAATCTCGATAAAGGCCGCGCTGATATTGGCAGCGATATTTTTCACCTTGCCCACATAGATATTTCCGAGGATGGATTCTCCGCCTGCGGGCAGACAGGACAGCTCGGCGGCATGGTCATTTTCATAAAAAGCGTAGACTGTGCGCTCCCGGTCCCTGATGGTCAGGGTGGTTACCAGAAAGGCGCCGCCTCCCTGCTGCCCGGCGTGCGAAGAAGAGGTATGCTCTGCCATGATTTCTGTCTGTTCCATCAGAATTCCTCTCCCAGATCTTCCAGGCTTATCAGCTTCCGTGGCTCGCCCTCACCGGCCAGGTTTGCGTACAGCTCCTTCCGGTGAATCAGCAGGGCAAATTCCGGAAGTTCAAAGCCTGCGTAAGTGGCAAAGGCTTCCAGTACCAGCTCCGGCTTCACATTCTCGGCACTTCCGGCGGAGAGCTGTAAGGAAATGGAATCATCCTGGCATTTTGTATCGTAAATCAATGGTTTTAGATCCAGCTCCCGCTCGCCTTTTTTCGTCTTTTTTGTCACCAGGAGCTGTTTCTGTGCGCAGAACTCCGCCCATTTTTCCTCCAGGCCATTTCCAAAGACGCAGTCCGCAGGCAGGCTGTTTTCCCGGAAACGGACCTCGTAATCGGCGGCCGCCACCAGAGACATTGCGTTGGCGGATTTTTCCTCGGGGATCCTCCGGAAGGAAAGAACCTCCACGCCCTCGGCCATAACTCTGTTCAGACGCTTTACTGCCGCTTCGGAGGACAGCTCATTTCCTATCTCAATGTCCAGGTACTCGCCGTCGCTGGTAAGCCCCACGCCCAGGGGAGACGCAAAGGACATGATCATATGGGGGCTGAAGCCTGCGGAATAGCAGATGTCGATGTCCGCCCGGCGCATGGCCTTCTGGAAATAGCGCATGATATCCAGATGGCCGATGAATTTCATAATACCATATTTGCGGAATTTGATACGGATTTTCATGCGTTTTCACCTCCTGTAAGCGCTGTGGGACAGCAGCCGGCACGGTAACTGCCCGCGCCGCAGCCCTGGCACTGCTGACGGCAGTTGGGGGTTACGGTCTCCTCGTGAGCCCGCTTCCACTCCCGCAGCAGGAATTTTTTCGTAACGCCGATGTCGATGAAGTCCCAGGGGAACAACTCATTTTCATCACGATGTCTGGTAGTATAGAACGGCACATCCAGTCCGGTCTCTTCAAAGGCCTGAAGCCACCTGTCATTATCGAAGCACTCGCTCCAGGAATCAAAGAGACAGCCGTTCCGGTAAGCAGCCAGAAGGGACGCGCCCACCCGGCGGTCGCCGCGGGCCAGAATGCCCTCCAGCACGGTCACGTCGGCCTCATGCCAGTTGTATTTGATGCTCTTTTTATTTAACTGGGCCTTGATCTCACTGTTGACGATATAGGCCTTGTCGAGAAATTCTTCCTTGGTACACATGCGCGCCCACTGGAACGGGGTGAAGGGCTTCGGCACGAAGAAGGAAGTGCTGACGGTAATCTGACATTTACCGTTGCGCTTGTCTTTGGGAATCTCGTAGTAACGCTTTGCGATCTTCTCCGCCAGCCAGGCGATGGCCTTCTCGTCCTCTATCGTTTCTGTGGGCTGTCCCAGCATGAAATACAGCTTCACCTTCTGCCAGCCGCCCTCAAAGGCCTGTCCGGCGCCTTCCAGAATGATTTCTTCAGTCAGTCCCTTGTTGATCACGTCCCGGAGACGCTGGGAACCGGCCTCCGGCGCAAAGGTCAGGCTGCTCTTGCGGATATCCTGGACCTTGCTCATGACATCCAGGGAAAAGGCGTCGATACGCAGAGACGGCAGGGAAATATTGACGCCCTTATTACCAAAGGTATCGATGAGGAAATTCACCAGTTCCGGCAGGCGGCTGAAATCGCTGGAGCTTAAGGAACTTAGGGAAATCTCCTCATGTCCGGTGTTTTTAAGCATCTCTGTGGCGGCCTCTTCCAGCATTTCCAGGGAACGCTCCCGGATAGGGCGGTACAGCATACCGGCCTGGCAGAAACGGCAGCCGCGGATGCAGCCACGCTGAATCTCCAGAACTACACGATCCTGGGTCACCTTGATAAACGGAACCAACGGCTTTTTCGGATAGAAGCTGTGAGTCAGATCGGTGACCACCTGCTTCTGTACCTTTGCGGGCGCATGGGGATTGTTGGGCTCCATGGACGCAAGGGTTCCGTCCTCATGGTAAATGACATCATAAAAAGAAGGCACATAGATTCCCGGGATTTCCGCCGCACGCTCCAGGAACTGTACACGGCTCTCTCCTGCTGCCCTGGAAGCCTTATAAGCGTCCAACAGCGCAAAATAGGAGGTCTCGCCCTCTCCGATATAAAACAGATCAAAGAAATCCGCCAGCGGCTCCGGATTGGTAGCGCAGGGACCGCCGCCAATGACAATGGGGTCATCCCAGGTACGCTCTTTGGCATAGAGCGGGATCTGGCTTAAATCCAGGATTTGAAGGACGTTGGTGTAGGCCATCTCGTACTGCAGCGTGATACCCAGAAAGTCAAACTCACGAATGGGGTCCTGCGACTCCAGGGCAAAGAGCGGAATGTGCTGCTCCCGCATGATTTTGTCCAGATCGGTCCAGGGAGAATAGACGCGTTCACACCAGACGTCCTCCCGCTGATTGAACATATCGTACAGGATCTGGATGCCCAGATGGGACATGCCTATTTCGTAGACGTCCGGAAAACACATGGCAAAACGAATATCTATCTTATTTTTATCTTTCATCACTGCGTTGATCTCATTTCCGAGATACCGGGCCGGTTTATCTATCTTCAGCAAAATTTCATCGGACAAAGCTAATTTTTTCATACATACCTCGCTGTTCTTTGTGCTATATACACATAAAATAATTGCACAATAGCATAGATCAGGGAACTCATTAAATACAACATGATTTTCCGGTAATGATATCGGAGTGGTAACCTGTTCCGCTATTATGTGATTCCCCCTAATTTATTTAATAAATCGTTTGATTATTTCAAATATAAAAAATATAATACACACTGGTACAAAATAAATAATCAGAAACCACAGCAACGGCGCACTATAAGAAGCACTCCATGCCGGGTTGGTAACCAGCCTTACAAATTTAACTAAACTATCAATTGCACCCCATATTAATAGAACACAACATATGATATACTGAATTTTTTTTATTTTATTACGTTTCATGAAATACCTATATTCCTTTATTACATCGTAAGAACAAAATATGTCCAGTTAAATAATGCATAAAGCACTGGGAATTATTATACATTACTTTACGGTATGGCACAACACGATTTTTTAGCAGCTTTCCACGGCTCCATTTCCCGTACCGCCAGCATTCCCAGCAGAATAAATCCGAAATCCAGGAAAATACTGGTGCGCTCCGAGGAGGCCCAGACTGTAGGCGACAAGCCCATACTGATCTTGGAGGCGGAGGCAATGACGAGGAGTGCTAATGCGTCGATGGATCGCTCTTTCTTATTCCAGATAAGGAACAGGGAAATCACCACGCAGGCGCAGCAGAACGTGTATACAAGCAGCAGGAGCCGGTTGGAATTCGGCAGACTGCCCTGATAGTATACTACGGGCTGGTCGAAATCAAACACATGGAGAATCAGGTGTACCCAGGGGTATTCCCGGTATTTTCCGAACAGCAGGACGCCCAGAAGTCCCAAATTTGAGAGCAGTGGAATGGCTGCGATAAGGCGTGCCGGAAATCTCTTCTGTTTTTTTCGGACTGCCATAAACAGCACGGCGCTCATCAGAAAATAGGGCAGATTGACGTCCTGATACAGAGTCTTTAGTAGACTGTACCAACCAAGCAATACCTTCTGCACCAGATTGAATCCGGCGTAGGCCGGGAACCAGAAATCAATGTTGGAAGCCTTGCGAGCCGCATTGCCTGGGCAAATCGCGACGCAGATGGCGAAGCATACAGACAGGGCAAGGAGTACATACAGATAGGGATTCGTCTTTCTTCTCCGCAGATTATCTGTAATCAGCAGATACAGACAGGCCAGCAATGCCATGGCGCAGATCTGCTCCTGATTGATGGCGAAAATGGCCGCCAGCGTACCGAGGACATAGTAACTTTTCTTGCAGGTACCTTCCTGATACCAGAGATACAGAGGCAGCACCGCTATCATTAACGCTGCCAGGGGCCACCAGTAGTTGATGGTCGTGGTCATATAGCCTGCCGAATCCATTTCCCGGAAATCATAGGAAAGGAGGAGGCAGAGGAACAGAATCAGGGATGTAAGCGGGACAACCGTCCGAGTCCCAGACAAAGTGTTTTTGTCGGTCTGGATACTGCTGCCACTTCCATGTTTCCCATAGCCGCTGCAGAAAAATCCGCACAACAGCCACGCAATTAGCACCGACACCAGAATATCCAGCACCTTCCATACCAGGATCGGCTGCTGCAATACCAGTACCAGCACGCCCTCGATTACCAGGCGGGAGGACCAGCCATACCAGCGCTTCACCATGAATGCGCCGAAGCTGGTATCATCAAGGCAGGTCATAAAGTAATAATCATCCCCGCCGCCAAGCTTCAGCCAGCACATATGAAAAAGAATCGCCAGGACTCCATAGAAGCCAAGCAAAATCCATATTCGTTTGTCTTTCAACCAGATCATAACCTATGTTTCTCCTTCATTCGCCTGTGTCAAGGCATATAAATATATTCCTGGTGCCGCATTTTATTTCGGACTTTCAGTTACGCCTGTATTCCGTGCACCGACACCAGATTCGGAATGCCCACGGTATAGAAGCTGTACAGGGACAAGAGACAGGTCAGACACAGTAATATCCGCAGCACCTTACTCTTCCCTTCGCAGTCCGTCCGATGAATCAGGTAGGCCGCATAGAACACAATCGGCAGCAGGTAACGTCCCTGGGGCTGGAAGTCCACCACCCAGGCATTGTATACAATCAGCGCGTACTGGATGAACATAGACAAGGCCGCCGCGCCAATCTCCCACCAGGTCCGGGAGTCTTTTTTCCGGTAAGCCTGCGCCAGCAGATATCCGATGATCGCCAGATAGAGAATGGCCATAACCGTATAATACCAGTCCCGGGCGCCGAACGCGTAAGATCCAAAGAAGCCCGCGAAGGTGCGGAACAGGTTCTTATTGAAATCAAAGCCGGTCAGAAGCTGTTCCAATGTAATGCCCTTTTCCATAAAGCTCATAGAATAAGCCCGTTCCAGAGCCGGCGTGGAGAGCTTGTATTCGGGCAGGGCCGTCTGCTCCATCATATCCATATAGACCTGATATTTGCCAAAGAGACCGTAGTACGGGAAATCCGTAATCATATATCGGATCGTGAAAATACCAAGCGTAAAACCCACAATGCCCAAATACTTCCAGAGCAGCGTCATGCGCTTCTCCTTCGGCGTGTAGAACAGTCGAATCAGCAGCACCAGGAAAATGAAAATCAGCACCACATAGAACGTGGGTTTGCCCCATAAGGGTTGCACAAACAGCAGACCCAGAAGCGCCATATAAAGCAGCTGCTTTTTGCAAAACGGCTCGTCCAGCACCCGATTCAGCATGCTGTCCTTTTTCATAACTTCATACATGCACAGAAAACTCATGAAAAAATCCAGGGAATCCGAAGTGCAGTAGGAAAACAGATACCACACCTGGGGCGTCAGAAGCAGCATGGCAGAGAGCGCCCAGTTCTTCTTTACGTTCTTCAGCGCAATGCCAGCCATGATACAGAAGGTCACCGTCGTAAAGAAACGCACCCGGATAATGGGGTCTGCAAAAAACTGTCCGATTTTCGCAGTCAGGAAATAAAAGAGCGTCCATTCGCTGTGCCTAGTGGTTCCGTAGATGGCATAAGAATCGATGATGGCCGGATCCCGCATATCCGGCGGCATAAAGTGCGAGAAATAATAATTGACTGCCGACAGGGTATGATATTCGTCCGGATTCAGATAGAACGGATTCCAGAAGCCGGTAAAAATGGTCATCAAGGTGGCCGCGAAAAGTCCGCCGAACAACACACAGAAAATCAGTTTGGAAAAGAGACTTTGTCCCGCGATTGTTCGTGTGAACCAGCGTACCAAAAGAATAGCCAGTACCAGAAGAATGCCGCTGCCAAGCGCTCCCAGAAGCCGCACGGCAAAGGGCGTCTGCGCACACAGTGTCTGAAAGGCTTCTGTCGGAAGCATCTGGGAATCCTCTCCGGTTACCAGAAAGGTGAAACCGTCCTCTCCCAACAGCTCCAGATCTGAATTAACCGTAAAATAAGTCCCCAGCTTGTCACCGGTCAGATCCACCGTCTGAATACCGTTCTTCGACACAGTAAGTCTTGTGATGGTCAGCGGCTCGCCTGTGGAATAATGCTGGTCCAGCGGGTCGATACGTTTCAGGGAGCAGTGGCTGCCGTACTGGAGATCGCCAAAGAAGATCCGGGCAACCCCATTCACCACCACCCGATGGTGCTCATCCCGGCCGCTGACATTTTCACCCGGTCCGGAAAAAACGGTTGTTACCACCTCGCCATGAGGGTCATTTTCAAAGGTCAGTGTCACCGTCGTAAATACCGGCGTGACAAACATGCAAGCAAGCAGCCACAAG
Organism: Laedolimicola intestinihominis; assembly: GCF_040096155.1. NCBI lineage: Bacteria > Bacillati > Bacillota > Clostridia > Lachnospirales > Lachnospiraceae > Laedolimicola > Laedolimicola intestinihominis. The sequence goes on from NZ_JBBMFE010000013.1 coordinate 27,050, forward strand.
ACTGCCGCTGCTGCAAAAAGTTTCTTTTTGTTCTGTTTTAATTTGTTTAAATTCATGTCTTTCCTACTTCAAAAATATTATTTCAGAAAACTACCTGCACCAGAAGCATGTAGCAGAAGGTTCCCGCCGCGATGCTAAGGAGGACGTTCCGTTTCCAGGCATGTAAAAGCGCTGTCAGAATCGTGGCCGAAAGTTCCGGAATGCCATGGGTGGGGGAAAAGAGATCCGCGCCCTTCAGACAATAGACCACCAGAGTTGCCATAATCGCCGGGGGCAGAATCGCGCCAAGATAATTGACTGCTTTCGGCATCTCCTTTTTCCTGCCGAACAGCATAAAGGGAACGAGCCTGGTAATCAGCGTGCAGACAGCTGTCACCAGAATTATAACAAATGCGCGCGTCGCTGTCATGTATTTTCCACCCTTCCTTCCAGTCTTTTTTGCAATGCCATCAGAATTGTCACTGTAATGATGAGAGACGGCAGGATAAAATTGCTGCCGCCGAAGATCTGAAGACAGATCACCGAGCTGATAAGACCGATGACTGCGGGCAGATGGCTCTTCGCTTCTCTCCACTGATCCACAAAGATGGTCACAAAGAGTGCCGTCATGGCAAAATCAATGCCTGTCATATCGAAGGGCAGCACCTGTCCCAGCGCCGCGCCTGCCACAGAGCCGACGATCCAGTAAATCTGATCCAGCAGAGAAATCAGGAACATGACTTTCTTTTCATCTATTTCTTCCGGCACCTTTAAGGAACATAAAAGGGAATAGGTTTCATCGGTCAGGGAGAGAAACCTACCAGTACGAACTGGATGGAACCGGCGTAGACGACAGTGCTGATCAGAAGAGCCCACCAGAAGCTGTAACCGGCTTCCTGCAGAAGCAGGCCGAAGGCCAGTCCCAGGAAAAGGTATCCCAGCATAACCGGGATGGTTTTCACGAATGCGAATTTAAAAGTCTTACTCATTAGTTAAAGATCCTGTATTCATTCTATGGCCGACGCAGCCTGGCTCAGAACCTGATTCAAATCAAAGCCAAGCTGTTCGGAGTAATCCCGCTCCACCTCCTGACAGATCCGTTCACTGTTCCAGGAAGCGATATTTGCATGGCTGTAATCCAGAAGCATATACGCCGCAAAAAGACAGAGACAGACATAAAAGCGAATCCTTATCCAGATTCGTCCGACCGGTTCCTCCTGAGCCGGGGCCTGCCCCCGCTGCGCCAAAAGAAGCTGCCGGTACTGTCCGCCCTGTCTTTCTGTTTTTTTCATAAAGATACCGCCTTTTATTTCGTGGGAATTACTATACATTATGAAATGCATTCTGAAATCAGAACTGCCATGGTTTTTATTTTACCGGTTGGCCAGCTCCGACGTAATATCTTCCCAGGTCACACCCCGCTCCACCATCAGAACCATAGCGTGATACAGCAGATCCGACATCTCATACTTGATCTCCTCCGGATCCGGATTCTTTGCCGCGATAACCAGTTCCGTAGCTTCCTCTCCCACCTTCTTCAGGATCTTGTCGATACCCTTGTCGAAGAGATAATTGGTATAAGAACCTTCCTTGGGGTGTATCTTGCGGTCTGCAATCACCTTGTATACATCCTCGAAAACCTTCAGTGGATTGGTATTCTTGTAATCGGTTTTCGCGATCTCGTGGAAGAAGCAGGACTTATTGCCCGTATGGCAGGCTGCTCCGGTCTGGGATACCTTTGCCAGAATGGTGTCGCAGTCGCAGTCTACTTTAAGGTCCTTTACATACTGGTAATGACCGCTGGTCAGACCCTTGACCCAAAGCTCCTGGCGGCTTCTGCTCCAGTAGGTCATCTTGCCGGTCCGGGTCGTCTGATGGAAGGCCTCCTCGTTCATATAGGCTACCATCAGTACCTCATCGGTACGGTAATCCTGTACCACCACCGGAACCAGGCCGTCCGGGCCAAGCTTAAACTCGGACCATTCCATATTGCAGCTTAAGGGGCGGATTTTCTCAACGAAGGGTACGAGCTCATTCAGATAAATCAGCTCGCTCACATACTCCTCGATCAGAGCCGCAGGGGCGCTGACCACATCAGAGCTGTCCACGCAGGCTGCAATCTTTTCTTTGCCGAAGCGCTTGGATGTATCCTCAGTCAGGTCGATATTTTCCTGACGTCCATAGTTTAAAATGGCTTTTTCACAGCCCGCATAGAGAATCTTCTTCACATCTTCCAGCCGCTTGATTCTGCCGCCGGCCTTCACCGGAACCTCCACGGTGCGGCAGATTTCTTTCAACGCGCCGATGGACAGATCGTGATCCACATCCCCGTCGGACAGGTCAAAGACCAGAATTTCGTCGGCTCCATTGTCACTGTAATATCTTGCAAGGACAGCCGCTTCTTTGTCTGCGCCCTCTCCCTGCACCTTTCCGGCCAGAAGCCGGATCACTGCGATATTTTTTTCACTCATATCAAAGACTTCCTTTCGTAGATAACACGTCTGTAATTCTCGGATCGTGCGTGGTCGCCATGTCGAGGGCCTTGGCAAAGGCCTTGAACATGCCCTCGACCATATGGTGGCTGTTGCCGCCGGACAGCATCTTGAAATGCAGGTTCATACCGGCGCTATAGGAAATGGCGTAGAAAAACTCCTTCACCATTTGGGTATCCATTTCCCCTACTCTTTCCGTAGGGAATTCCACGTCGGAGACGTAATAGGGTCTGCCGGACAGATCCAGGGAACAGAGCACCAGGGACTCATCCATGGGCAGAATGCAGGTGCCGTAGCGGACGATGCCCTTTTTATCTCCCACGGCCTCACGAATCACCTGCCCCAGCACAATGCCGGTGTCCTCGATGGTATGGTGGCAGTCCACCTCCAGATCGCCCTTCACCTGGCAGGTCAGGTCAAAGAGTCCGTGTCTGGAAAAGCCGTTCAGCATATGGTCAAAGAAACCGATGCCTGTGGAGATATCCGCTTTTCCGCTGCCGTCCAGATTCAGGGTAATGGAAATATCCGTCTCTTTCGTGGTTCTGGAAAGACTTGCGATTCGTTCCATAGTCTAGTCCTCCTTTTTCTCAAAGCGTACCGCAATGGAGTTCGCGTGTGCCGTCAGCTGCTCCGCTTTCGCGAAGGTTTCAATATCTTCATGTACCACCTCCAGCGCTTCTCTTGAATAGTATACGATACTGGATTTTTTCATAAAATCGTCCACGCTCAGCGGGGAGAAGAACTTCGCCGTACCGTTGGTCGGCAGGATGTGGTTCGGTCCCGCGAAATAGTCCCCCAGGGGCTCGCTGGAATTCTCGCCGATAAAAATCGCGCCTGCGTTTCGGATTTTAGTCATCACCTGGAAAGGATCCTTTGTGACGATCTCCAGATGCTCGCTGGCGATCTCATTGGCCGCCGCGATGGCCTCGTCCAGATTCTCCGCAATCAGAATATATCCGTAATTTTCCAGCGACTTTTCCAAAATCGCTTTCCTGGACAGCTTCTGCACAAACCCTTCGATCTCTACCTGAACCTTGTCCGCCAGCTCCTTGCTGGTGGTTACCAGGATTGCGGACGCCATCTCGTCGTGCTCCGCCTGGGAAAGCAGATCGGCCGCCACATAGCGGGGATTGGCGGTCTCATCAGCCAGTACCAGAATCTCACTGGGGCCTGCGATGGAATCAATACTTACGTAGCCATATACGGCCTTCTTTGCCAGAGCCACATAGATATTGCCGGGCCCCACGATCTTGTCTACCTTCGGCACACTCTCCGTACCGAAAGCCAGCGCCGCGATGGCCTGGGCTCCACCCACCTTGTAGATCTCATCCACGCCCGCCTCACAGGCTGCCACCAGGGTATTAGGAGATACCTTGCCGTCCTTTCCGGGCGGTGTGGTCATGACAATACGCTCCACACCGGCCACCTTGGCCGGGGCCACGTTCATCAGAACGGAGGACGGATAGACTGCCTTGCCGCCGGGTACATAGACGCCACAGGAGGCGATGGGCCCGATTTTCTGGCCAAGCAGGGTGCCGTCCGGCTTGCTGTCGAACCAGCTGTAACGGCGCTGCTTCTCGTGGTAGCTGCGGATATTGACCAGGGCTTTTTTGATGACCTCCAGAAGCTTCGGATCTACCTCATGGTAAGCCTCCTCGATCTCCTCTTTGGTGACGCGGATGGTGGATGCGTCAAGCTTCGCCCCGTCGAACCGCTCCGTATAGGAAAACAGGGCCGCGTCTTTATTTTTTTTTACATCTTCGATGATGGCGTTGACCCGTTCGGAAAATTCCCCGTAATGATTGGGGCTTCTCTTCAACAATTCATCCAGCAGATTCTGTTTGCTGTTTTCATCCAATGTAACGACTTTCATTTTGATGACCTCCCAATAAGACGTCCGAACCAGCGGTTAAAAATCCAGGCAATGGGAACCTCCGCGGCACAGACCAATATGGCAACGCCCAGATTAAACGCAGGCTGGGACATTGGTATCCATTTTTTTACAAAAAACATTCCCAGTGACACATAGTATACCACCAAAAAGGTGGCGTGTGTACACATAATGACTAAAGAATTCCGGCCAAGCCAAGATAACACGCGGCTCACCGGCAGTGCCTTCACCAGGGCGATGAGCCCGGCGCAGCACAGAAACGCGTTCAGGTAATGCACCGGATGTACATACAGGTAATGCAGATCAAACACCGGAGCCCGCAGCGCCAGCAGACTTCCGGGAATCAGCAGCAACGCAGGCCAGCCCTTGGGAAGCCTCGTCATGTACCAGCCCATCACCAGAAACGGCATAGCCAGAATTCCACGCAACACCGTAATTAGGATATCATAACCCAGATATCCGCTTAAGGTACATTCCCAGGTTACATACCGATCAAGCCCAAGCCCGGCAGAAATGCCGTAAGCGCCGGCGGCCAACAGCACAATCAGAAAATTTCTCTGCCATTCCTTACAGGTTCCCGTCAGCACCGCGAATAGCGTGCCCGCGATAAAATAGGCCGGTAAAAACCATAAAATATGCACACCGTAACCTGTAAAGGTATCCACATACTGTCTCGCAAGCGCCGCTCCGGACAGGGCCTCGCTGTTCAGCAGATGCGTAATCGTATTCATGGTCAGCAGCATCAGAGAAAAGGACAGATACGGCGTCAGTACGCCCCGCACCCGGCTTTCAATGGACTGAAAGACCGAACGCTTTTCTCCCTGCTTCAGACGTGCCAGAATTCCTCCCACCACGAAAAACAGCGGCATATGAAAGGAAGAAATCCATTTCAGGGTATCCTCCTGTATATATTCGATATGACCCAGGATCACCAGAAAGATTCCAATGCCCTTTGCCATATCCAGATAGTCCAAACGCTTTTGCTGCATGCTTCCTCCGATTTACAGTGCAGCCCTCAGATCTTGAATCAGCTTGGTAATCCGCTCTGATTCCATCTTCATGCTCACCTGATTGACCACCATGCGGGCAGATAGAGGCATTACCTCTTCCAGCACGCCAAGGCCGTTCTCGCGGAGCGTGGAGCCGGTCTCCACGATATCCACGATCACATCAGACAACCCCACAATGGGCGCCAGCTCGATGGAGCCATTCAGCTTGATGATCTCCACGGTCTGATGCTTCTGATTATAGAAATAATCCTTTGCGATATCCGGGTACTTGGTGGCCACGCGGATCTGCTCCTGATGAGCCAGCTTCTCCCGGGCCGATTCCGGTCCGCAGACACACATACGGCATTTTCCAAAGCCCAGATCCAGCACCTCGTACATCTTCCGGCCCTCTTCCACCAGGGTGTCCTTGCCGACCACGCCGATGTCCGCCGCACCGTACTCCACATAAGTAGGGACGTCCGGACCCTTGGCCAGGAAGAATTTGAGACCCAGCTCCTCATTTACGAAGATCAGCTTCCTGCTGTCCGGATCCTTCATTTCCTCGCAGGTGATACCCACCTTTTCCAGAAGCTCCAGGGTCTTCTTGGCCAGACGTCCCTTGGTCAGCGCGAAGGTCAGATAACGCTTGCCGTCATCGGTGGCGTTCACCTTCTTCTCCGCGTCATTTCGAAGAGCCCGCTGCAGCTGATCCACCACGATGGCAAAGCCAACCGCGGGCAGCTCCCGGCCAAAATGGGACAGCAGGTTATCGTACCGTCCGCCCTTGGCAATGGGCTCGCCGTAGCCGTAAGAATAGGCATGGAAAATAATGCCTGTATAGTAATTATACTTGCTTAGCATGCTCAGGTCAAAGGTTACGTACTTTTCATAACCCTTTTTCTTCAGACCTTCGTAGATCTCCTGAAGCCGCTCCAGTGCCTCCAGTGCCTCCGCGTTGTCTGTCAGGCTTCTGGCTTTCTGCAAAGCCTCCTCGCCTCCGGTCAGCGTCGCCATCTCAAGGAAGGTTGCGCGCAGCTTTTCAGAAATATCATAGCTTGCCAGCAGCTCCTCCGCGCCGAACCGGTTCTTATCGGAAATGAGTCTCCGCAGACTCTCCTCTGCCGCATTGCCGATACCGGCCTCCCGAAGCAGCGCCTTAAAGAACTCCACCTGCCCCACGCTCACCTGAAATTCCCGAAGGCCCGCTTCCTGCAGGGCTTCAATCAGCACCGAAAGCAGCTCCACATCAGACGCCACACTGCCATCGCCCATGAGCTCTGCACCCATCTGGGTAGTCTCTTTTAAGCGGCCCTGATATTTGTCATAGTTGATAAAGGTGTTGCCCATATAGCAGAGCCGGATGGGGGTCTCATCGTGAAAATATTTGGACACAGCTCGGGCGATGGAAGGCGTCATATCCGGCCTGAGTACCAAGGTGTTGCCCTCTTTGTCAAAGAATTTATAGAGCTCCCGGGAGGAAACTGTACCGACTTCTCTGGAAAATACGTCGAAAAACTCGAAGGTAGGCGTCTCAATACCCTGATAGCCGCGGCCCGCAAGGATCCGGTATAAAAGCTGCTGCAATTCAAATTTCTGTACGAACTCATTACCATAGATGTCCCGGACGCCTTCCGGGGTATGCAAAAGCGGATTTTGATTCTTCATCTTACTTTTTGCCTCCTAAACGCTTTACTGATTTACCATTATAAAGTGTTTAACCCGATTCGTCAATCACTTTCTGAATTCCGTCCAGATAGGGAACCAGGTAGCCGCCGTGGGGCGCAAGCACATACGACAGGTCAAGTTCGTCATGGCGGAAGCTCTTCCGTCCGCCTGCCTCGGCCCGATCCCAGAATTCCTTCATTTTTTTATATGGAAGAAAATAGAGTTCATTTCGCTTTGCAAAAAGAATGATCAGGAAGGACACGCCGTCCTGACGCTCGAAATCGCCCATAAATTCCACCTGATGGGCATGAATATTCTGGAGCGGAAACGTGTCCGTGTCGCATTCCTTGGCGTCGAAGCACACGGGAATGCCCTGTACAGCTCCAATATAGTCCACGGTACTTTTCTGGTCAAAATAAGCCAGGGTAATGTGCCGGTGCTCTTTATCAATCTTAATGGGGGTAATGGGGGTCGGCACCTTCTGAATCAGCGCCAGTCCCTGTTCCCGGTATTTTTCATTGGTCCGGTTGATCAAATCCTCCAGGGTAGAACCCCGGAGCCCTCTGGAATTCCAGGTCGCCATAGTCAGGTCCTCTTTATCTGAAAATTTTTACGCGAATAAAATCAAATATCATTATAAATCGGAAGTCATGATAAAACAACCTCTGATTTCGGAAAAGCAAAGCCCGGGGATGCAAAAAGCCAGCTCCCAAAGAGCTGACTTTCCGTATTAATATTTAATCCTCTTCCAGTACCCGATGGATATGAAGTGCCAGATACATTTTTTCCTGGCTGGACAGCTTCTGGCGAAACTGCTCATATACATAGATCTGTATCTTCTCCACACAGGCAAATTCCTTTTGACAGATGGAATGAATCTGCTCATAGAGAATACTGTTCTTCTCATCCGGCAGCTGATTGCGGCTCACCAGACGCTGGGCGAACAGGCGCACATGGGTTACATACCTGGAATACGAAGTGCTGTCCTCGTTGTAAGTAATCCCAAAGGCATATTTTACAATATCCAGCACTGCGTCCAGAGTGCGGCTAATCAGAAGATTCTGACTGTTATAGGGATGGTTGAACTGGGCGTTGATGAAATGAAAGGCGATATTGCCCGCCTCATCCACCGGAATCTCCAGATCCAGACGCTCCCGCATGAGCTTCACCGCATATTCCCCCACCTGAAACTCCTGGGGATTGAATTTTTTCATTTCCAGCGTGTAAAAATTCTGCAGAACAATGCCTTCCCGTATCCGTCTGGCCGCAAAGGACAGATGATCCGTCAGGGACAGATAGATATGGTCCATCAGCTTCATGTCGAACTGTTCAATGGCATAATCAATCACCGCCTTGGCCAGCTCAAAGAAGACGCTGTCTGTCTCTGCCGCCAGACGGATGATGTTCCGGGAGACCTCCTTGTCCTTGAGAACAAAGACCTTTTCAATCTCGCTTTCCTGAAACTCATATCCTATGGACTTGTGAAAGCCGATTCCCTTTCCCATGAGAATAGACTCCTGGCCCGCGTTGTCCAACGCAAGCACCAGCGAATTGTTCAACACCTTAATGACACGCATGGTATTACAGATTCTCCCCGTTTGTCTTAATTACATTCTGATACCAGTAGAAGCTGTCCTTCTTGATTCTTCCCAGATCCTTCAGGTTGAAATCATCACGGTTGATGTAGATAAAGCCGTAACGCTTCCGGAAGCCCTGATGGGAGCTTAAAAGATCCATCACAGACCAGGGGCAGTAACCCATCATTTCCACACCATCGTCGATGGCGTCGGAAATAGCCTGGATATGGCCGCGCAGATAGTCGATCCGGTAATCGTCATGCACGCGTCCGTCCTCGGTCAGCTCGTCCGCCATACCGAGACCGTTCTCGGTGATAATCAGCGGCAGATGGTATCTGCGATAGTACTCATTCAGTACAATCCGAAGACCCATGGGATCAATCTGGGCACCGTATTCGCTGGCTTTCAGATTCTCGTTTTTCTCGTCCCGGCAGTAGCCGTACTGGTCAAAGTCTACCTCATTGCCGCGGAAGACTCTGGATCCAACCGGATGTTCCTCGTCTGCGGGCAGATAGCTTGCACAGAGGGTACGGTAGTAGTTCAGAGCAATATAGTCTATTTTCGCAGACTTCAGAATGGCTGCGTCGCCCTCTTCCATCTTCGGAACGATATTGCGCTCCTTCAGATAACGCATATAGTAACCCGGATACTCGCCGTTGATGTGCATTTCCAGGCAGTAGTTTGTCTTGAACCAGTCGTTCATCTTCGCGGCCCATACATCTTCCGGCTTATTGGTCAGCGGATAGGTGCAGGTGGAGGATACGGCCGGAGCGGCCTTTCCGCCCTCAACCAGCTCATGGCAGGCATTGACCGCCAGCGCATGACCCAGGAACATATGGTAATCCATCTGGGCACGCATGCGGTCTGCTTCCCATTCGTCCTCAGTGTAGATATTCATACGGTTGTTGACACGGATCATCAGGTTCTGCTCGTTGATCATCTGCCAGTATTTTACCCGGTCTCCGAAAGCCTTATAGCAGACCCGCGCATAACGCTCAAAAGCGAAGGCACAGTCTCTGCACTCCCAGCCATTGTACTTCTCTACCAGAGCGTAGGGCAGATCGAAATGGTATAAGGTTACGAGGGGCTGGATGCCCTGCTTGAGCAGATAGTTGATCACATTATTATAGAAGTCGATGCCCTTCTGGTTGACCTCGCCGTCTCCGTCCGGAATGATGCGGGCCCAGGAAAGGGAGAAACGGTATGCCTTCATACCCATCTCTTTCATCAGGTCAATATCTTCTTTCCAGTGATGATAGAAGTCACTGGCCACCTTGCTGTCCGCCTGCTTGTCGGAACGCTTGAAGGAATTGTAATCGGCCACGGTCATGCCCTTGCCGTCCTCATCCCAGCCGCCTTCGATCTGAAATGCGGAAGAAGATGCGCCCCAGAGGAAATTTTCAGGAAAATTTGTCATGATAAGGTTCTCCTTTAAAAGTTGTAAAAGCCAGGCGGAAGTGTACTGACTTCCGCCCGGCGGATGTTTTTGTTACAGATTCAAACAATTACTTTACAGCTTTGATAACAACCCTGGTAAGGTCAGCCTTCTCTGCCGGAACACCGGTGACCTCTGCGAAATCAGCCGTATTGGAAATGATAACGCTTACGGTAGTATCATAGCCTGCCGCTTTGATCTTGTCAATGTCAAAGGATACAATCGGGGTTCCTTTTTTAATTTTGTCTCCTTCGTTCACATGCTTTGTGAAGCCGTCGCCGTTCATGGCTACCGTGTCCATACCAATGTGAATCAGAAGCTCTGTGCCGTCTTCGAGCTTCAGGCCCATAGCGTGAAGGGTCGGATACAGAACAGATACGGTACAGTCAGCCGGTGCTACCACCTCTCCCTTGGTCGGAAGAACTGCGATTCCTTTGCCCAGTGCCTCGGAAGCAAATACCTCGTCCTGCACCTCATTTAACGGGTAAGCCTTTCCCTCTACCGGAGAAGCGATTTCTACGGTCTCGCCTGTGTGAGCCGGTGCGGTCGGCATAGCCAGGTCAGACTCCAGTGCTGCTGCGCCTGCCGGAACTGCGTCCACATCTTCAAAGCCTACGATGTAAGTCAGGATAGCCGCGCCAAAGAATGCCACTGCGATACCCAGTAAGTAAGCTACGAACTGTCCCAGGCTTGTTCCCTCGCCATAGTAGGACATGATGGTCAGAATACCATTATTTGCGAAACCTGTGTTGACTGCGTGGCCGATACCCATGATACCACCGCCGAGAGCTCCGGCGATTACCGCGCATACCATCGGCTTCTTCAGACGAAGGTTACAGCCGTAGATAGCCGGCTCAGTAATACCTACCAGCCATGCGGACAGGGATGCGGAAGCTGCTACCTGCTTTAAATCCTGGCTCTTGGTCTTCAGCATAACGCCAAGTGCTGCGCCTGCCTGAGAGAAGTTTGCGGAACCAGCGAAGCACATCAGGGTGTTGGTTCCTGTCAGGGCTACGTCATTAAGACCAATCGGAAGCAGTGCTCTGTGCGCGCCGAAGATAACGCATACGCCCCACAGACCGCCGACGATGATACCGCCCAGTACCGGACTGAAGCCGTACAGCGCATTGTAAAGGAACTGAATAATATAACCAACATAGATACCAACCGGTCCTACAACAGTCAGCATAACCGGAACCATGATAATCAGGGACAGACCCGGTACCAGGATGAGCTGCAGAATCTCCGGAACGACCTTCTTTAAGAATTTCTCCAGGAAATACAGTACAATCACGCCCAGAAGAATCGGGATAACGGACTCAGTGTAAGCAAATACCTTAGAGGACTCTCCTACGGTAAACGCCATCTTGATAACCGGAAGTCCGAAGATGGTGGACTTGGTAGCTACGTCCTGAACCAGTGCGTCAATGGTGGGATGGCAGATAAAGCCGCCCAGCATCATAGCTACAACAGTGCTGCACTTCAATGCCTTGGATGCGGTGTAAGCAAGGAAAATCGGCATGAAGTAGAAAATAACATTGGAAGCGGTGTTCATGATGATGTAGGTGCTGTTGGTTGTATCGAAGCCCGGCACCTTGGCAAATGCTGCCAGAAGACCCTTGATCAGACCTGCTGCCGCAATAGCCGGTACCAGCGGTGTGAAGATCTCGGTGATCTTCTGCAGAATCAGGTTGCCCAGAGGCTGCTTCTGATCCGGAACCTGCTCGTCTACGGAACCGCCTGCAACGGCGTCTCCGAGGATCGCTACGGTTGCGTCATAAATCTTTGTGACCTTTGCGCCGCATACCACCTGGAACTGTCCGCCGGAAACGACGACAGAGATAACGCCCTCCAGATGCTCTACCACGTCTTTCTTTGCAAGGCTCTCATCCTTCAGGATAAAGCGCAGACGGGTGAAACAGTGTGTCACCTGTTTTACATTGGCTTTGCCGCCCACATTGTCAAGAATGTCCTGGGCAATTTTGTTGTAATCCATGGTTTTCTCTCCTTTGTATTGTAAATGTGTAAAATATAAGGTTCTTATATCCGGCCAGAATATATGGTATCGAAAGACCTGGTACGCACCAGAAAATTTCACACAAAAAAAGACCCAGTGAAATGAATTTCCAACAGAAAACGCAGATACTGATACAGCTTATCCGCACTTTTCTATCCTTTTCATTTTCACCCGATCTTGCCTGCCTAACCAGTAACACGTCGTATGTGAAACCACGATGTAATTGTCTCTCAATCTGATAATACTTTAGCACAGGATTTTTTACTTTGCAAGTGTTTCTTAAATTTTTGTGAATACTATATGAATTTTTCGAAAAGGTTTTGTATAGAATAACGAAAAACCGTGGCTTTTACATCAGCCGCGGTTCAAAACGTTCATAAATTCTTTGGGAAGCGGCGCAATATACTGCTGCCCCGAAAGATTCGAAAGAGCTCCGGTGAGCTCCGGAAGCTCCAGCCGATAGGCATGGAGAAGCTGGTATTTCAGACCGAAGTTTTTCCGGAATTCCGCGTTTATCTTCGGACTGCCGTATTTGGTATCCCCGATAAGCGGATGGCCGATGCTGGCCAGGTGCGCGCGGATCTGATGGGATCGGCCTGTAATCAGGTTGATTTCCAGATAGGTATAAGGATTTCCGTTGTAAGTCAGCTGTTTTAACGGCATATACTCGGTACAGATAGGCAAAGCGTCCTTTCTCTCCTGCTTAAAAATCTGTACCTGATTGGTCTTTTCATTTTTCTGAAGCCAGCCCTCGATGTGCTGTTTATCCATGACAGAGCCTGCAGCTATGGTGCGGTAGTATTTGTGCAGGCTGCGGATACGGAACAGCTCATTCAGCTCCTGAAGGCCACGGAGACTCTTGCCTGCGGCTACCAGACCGCTGGTGTTGCGATCGAGACGGTTGCAGATGCCGGGACGGAAGCTGCGTAAGCTTTCTGCTGTGGCTTCGCCGGTTTCCAGGAGATGCTCCGTCAGGTATTCCACCAGGGAGATATCCGAGGGCTTCGCTTTCTGTGACAGGAGACCTGCCGGTTTATTAAAGAAAATGACATTTTTGTCCTCGTAGATGATTTCCGGTCGGAGCCTTAATGGGAGCTTTTTCTTTGACTTGGCTCCTCCTGCTGCCATGGTCTCCTTTTTCCCACTTTGTCTGGTTTCGGTTCCCATTTCCCCCATCATACTGGAAAAGCCGTCTATGGTCTCGTCCGCCAGGAACAGCTTGATCTCGTCTCCTGCTTTCAGGCGCTCTTTTCCTTCCGCCTTTTTCCCATTCAGGGTGATATTCTTTTTGCGCAGCATTTTGTAAAAAAAGCTGGCCGGGGCCTTGTCCATATATTTTCCCAGCAATTTGTCCAGCCGTTGTCCGGCTTCGTTTTCGCCTACGGTCAGAAGACGCATGGTTTCTCTCCTTTACATCCTATAAGTGAAAATACAGCAGGCCATTGATATTTAGAAAGCCTGCTGCATTATCGTTTTGCTCATTTTTACAGGGACAGTGCCAGAATTAACCCCCGGATCAGCTGCTCCCGGTTCAGGGACGGATAGCGCTCATCCGGCGTAAACGGGATCTCCTCCGGTTCCTTTTTCGCCAGGGCGTCCACCCGATCCAGATAGGCCTTCAGATCCGCAAACACATGCACATGGACACCGGAGATCCCATTCTCCTTCAGGATCTTGGTGATATGCGCCTCCACCGGTTTTAAGTCCGTATTTTTCAGTGTGGTGTAGCCTGCGATCTCATTTCCGCGGATCACCAGGCTATGGACAGGATAATTCTTTTCATAGGTGGTCAGAACCAGCTCATAAGCGTGCTCCATACCGCCGGTGTGTCGATCCAGCTCCTCGTAGAGATCCTGAGGGATGGAACGGCGTCTGCAGAACACGATCACGTTGACCAGCTCCTTGCAGGCCGGAAGACAGCCTACAACCGCCACCACTGTGAACAGATTCAGGCGTGTCCCGGACGTCACATAGCCGACGGTAAAGATGACGGCGGGCAGCAGGAAAAAGATAAAGGTCTTAATAATCTGCGCTTTTTTATGGGCGTCCGTATAGCCGTGGTCGCCTTTCTGGGGTACATTTCGCATAAATAGGTTCTCCTTGTAATTCCTTTATAGGATGACTTTGTTTATTTTAATGCTTTGATGTTCTCTTCTGTCAGCTCTACCATGGGGACCTCGATCTGGCCTGCGTCTCCGATGCAGAAATCCAGCCAGTCTTTCAGAACGGTTTCGTCAATCTCCGTCTCCTCCCCGCCTGCCAGAGTCTGATAATAGACGTCAGGCTTATCCTGCTGACAGACAGAGCCCAGAAACTCATATGTATTCACTTCCTCGTCATAAATGAAGAGCGTAAAGGGCTGGAAATCACTGCCCTCTACGGTACTTGGATCGTGGCTCCAGTCCGCACGCACTACACCATTGTCATAGAACGTCGCAGCCGGGAAGCCGGTAAATTCCTCATGCACCGCGTCCAGCGCTTCCACAAAATCATAGATCAGGAACATCTGGCCGTCCGCGGACGCTGTCGTATAAGCGATCAGCAGCTCGTCGCGGCCATCGCCGTCGATATCGTAGACGCCGTATTTATTTTCCGAAAGATCCGAGCCGTTATAATCCAGTTCTAAACCATTGGGGAACTGCTGATTATAATAAATGTCATCCAGCACAGAACGGTAAGCGCTCTTTGCGGCGTCAGACAGGGTACCTGCGCCTGCCAGGATAGCGTCTTTCGTTCCATCGGTCTTTAAAGCTTCTTTTTCCTGATCTTCGGTTTCTTTGTTCTCCGCCTCGGCTTCCCTGGCGGTATCCGTTTTATCTGTGCTACCTTTACAGCCTGCCGCCAGCACCGAAACGCCCAGCAGCACAGCCAGCCAGTATTTCTTCATGATAAACTCTCCTTTTTCTGTCAAACCATTTCTGTCAAGGGGCTTCTCACCCGCATTTCATTATACGCAGATCTCCTGCATACTTCAAGCATTCTTTTTTGTGAGAAAGACAAAATTTCGCGGCTCAATGCCGGGCTGTCCATTATCCGGTAAAACGTAGCCGTACGCGGTCCGGTTGCATTTTCCGTTATCTTTTATTATAATGAATGTCAGATCACGAAGTTACTTAAGAAAGACGTGAACAAAAATGAACTCTGATTTAACGAAAGGATCTGTCATGAAAACGGTATCCTGTTTCTGCTCTACGGCCTCTAGTTTCTGGCGGACGCGGTCGGCGTGGTGTATTATGGGATAAAGAAAAAAACCTTTTTATTTTCTTGCAATGATATACCAGGTTTTACTGAAATTTCCTTCATTTTCCAGGAAATGATTGGCACATTTTTCCACCCGGAAACCGTTCTTTCGAAGCAGCTCACAGACGGCTTTCTCGTCGTGGACAATTTCTTTGATATTCTCCTCGAACTGCTTTACGCCATTTTCATAAACGGTGGTTTTCAGGTTGATGCGGCCATCCGGATCGTGGGTCACCATAAACTGGGCCTTGACCGTCTCGCTGAAATCCAGATCGATGGGTTCCGCCATCGGCACTTCTTTTTCATTCAGGATATCGAAAATGAAATAGCCGCCCTCTGCCAAATATGCAGATACATTCGCGAATATCCGATCCATATCTTCCAGGCGCATGATATGATTCAGCGCATCGCCGGTGCAGGTCACCAGATCAAACTTTTCATCCGGCCGATAGGTAATCATATCTGCCACCTCATAGGAAATCTCCGGATTTCGCTGCTTCGCGATCTCGATCATACCCTCCGAAAAATCCATTCCACTGGCCTCGATACCATCTCCCGCCAGAATCTCGCAGAGCACGCCCGTGCCGCAGGCCAGATCCAGGCTTTTGTGGACAGTTATCTGATATTGGTGAAGCCAGGTAAGCAGCTGTTCGCCGAAGGCCTCGGGAAAATAGTTCCAACCGAACTGATTGTATACTTTACAGAATGCGTCACTGTACATAAACGTTCCTCCGTATCACTTATTTACACGGCGTTCCACACCCATTGTCAAGAAATTTCAGCCAATCCAGTGCTTTTCCGTCCAGCACGCACTCCTCCAGCGTATCGCCGTCATAGGTAAGCTTTAATGAGAAAAATGGCGCCTCCTGAGCCAGCAGCTTAAAGAAAACTTTATCCCCCACCCAGAGCTCCAGGTCATCGATTTTATCCTTCGGGATCCATTCCAGTACGCCTTCCCGACAATTGTAGTCCAGCTCGCCGTCCCAGCCGGTGGCAGTGTAAAGACACATATACTGGGTCTCGACGCCCTTCAGGGCGAAGGTGACAATGCCGCGAAAGCGGTAATCGGTCAGTGTCAGGCCGGTTTCCTCGAAGGTCTCGCGAAGAAGGCAGTCCTCGGGGCTCTCGTAGGCCTCCGCATGTCCTCCTACACCGATCCATTTGTCCTGATTTACGTCATTTTTCTTCTTAATTCGGTGCATCATCAGGAATTTGCCGCCCTGCTCCAGATAACACAGCGTCGTCAAGGTTCCGACTGTACTTTTTTCCATAATAAAACTCCCCTATCCATTTTTAATATGTTATTTTCCCGTTTCAGAAAGAAAACAGCATCGCTGACAGCCGCGTCATCAGGCCCTGGGGCAGTACGCCGGACGCCGCGCGGACCAGCTTCATACTGCCGCCGGAGATGGATACGGCCTTGCCCTTTTCGGCGTCAAATAGGGCCTTCCGTACTACACGCTCGGGCTTTATCAGGAACAGGCGCTTGACCGGGTTCAGCTTAATGCCGCCGGTGGCGAAGAAATCCGTTTTCACCGGACCCGGACACACGGCGGTCACGGAGATCTGGCGGCTGCGCAGCTCTTCCTTCAGCGCTCTCGACAAAGACAGCACGTAAGCCTTGCTGGCCGCGTAGGCCGCGAAGCCCGGCTGAGGCAGAAAGGCCGAGCCGGAATCCATCTGAAGGATTCGGCTGCCCTTCCGGAAATAGGGCAGGCAGGTCATGGTAACGGCTGTCAGCGCGCGGCAGTTGACATCGATCATATTTAAGATCTGATCCACATCCTGGGTTTCCAGCTTCCCGGCATGTCCCAGGCCTGCGGAATTCACCAGAATCCGGATCACAGGCTTTTCTTTTTTAAGCAAAGCCGCAAGCTCCGCACAGGCGTCCTTTTCCGCCAGATCCATGGGCAGGGTCCGAATCGTCGTTTTATCCTTCAGCTCCTCCTGCAGTGTAAGCAATGCCTGCTCCCGTCTCGCGATCACCCAGATTTCCGATATGGAGCGGTAGCTTTCCGCTATCTGACGGACGAATTCCCGGCCCATGCCGGAGGATGCTCCTGTTACGATTGCGATGGATGCTCTCTTTTTTTCCATCCTTTCCACCTCCCGGTTTTATCCAAGCAGATATTTGTAAATGGCTTCCGCGCAGCCGTCGTGATCACAGTCCGCCACGGTGACATCCGAAATTGCTTTCACCGAATCCAACGCATTTCCCATGGCTACGGCAAGTCCTGCGGCCCGTAGGACACTTAAATCATTGTCTGCGTCTCCCACGGCGATGCTGGCGCTCACCGGAATGCCGAGGGCCTCGCAGAGCTTCGTAAGGCCCACGCCCTTATCGACGCCTGTGGCAGTCAGCTCCAGGGACGAGCTCTCCGCATCTACCATTTCCACCGGAAGCGCCAGAGCCTGAATCCGCTCTTTGGTCCGCGTCCTGGATTCCATACTCTGATGATACAAATTGATTTTCTCCACCGGAAATGGATTGGCCATGTAGAAGCCATACAGATCGTCATGGGGCTCCACAACCCGGGCATGCAGCTCCTTGTAGACGCCCATGCCGTAGCGATCGATGTGGGCCAGCTGGTTGGTCTGTTCGATGGATTTCTCATCCAGGATGTGCAGCATGGCTTCTTCCTTCCGAGCGAGGCGGAAGATTTCCTTGACCACAGGGATATCTATGGTGTTGGAATAAATCACCCGCTGCTTCCGAAAATCGTAAACCATAGCTCCGCTGGTACAGTTCACATAGCGGAGACCCGGGATCAGTTTCCGGAATTCTGTCAGCTCCGGGCGGCAGCGGCCGGTGGAAAGCACAACTTCTTTGCCTTCTGCCAGTGCTTTTTTAATGGCTTCTCTGCATCCGGGGCTGATTTCTTTTTTGCTGTTTAATAAGGTGCCGTCCATATCCAGGGCGATCAGCTGATATTGACTCATAAATAGCTTCTCCTATTTCTTCTTGTGTACATTCCGGATCGTCTTCTTTTTCGCTCCAGCGTTCTTTCGAACATTTGTTTCTGTTCGTTCCGTGCGTCCGCCTGCTCTGTTCCCGGAACTGTTTTTCCGGAAATCGGTTTTCTGTCCACTCCGCTCTCCGGGTCTTCCTCCCTCCGGGCGAAGCAGGCATTTGGGTCCATAACCAATGAGATCCCGGCGGCCACATTTCTCCAGGGCTTCCTGCACCAGCTCCCGGTTCTTGGGATCCCGGTACTGGATCAGCGCCCGCTGCATGGCCTTTTCATGGGGATTCTTCGGCACATAGACCTTCTCCATGGTGCGAGGATCGAGACCGGTGTAATACATACAGGTGGACATGGTGGAGGGCGTCGGGTAGAAATCCTGCACCTGCTCCGGCATGTAGCCCAGATCCCGGCAGTACTCGGCCAGCTCCACTGCCTCTTTCAGCGTCGATCCCGGATGGGAGGACATGAGGTACGGCACCAGATACTGCTTTTTCTGCAGGGTTTCGTTCATCTTTTTATAGCGGCGGCAGAACTCCTCGTAGACGCTGCGGTTCGGCTTGCCCATCTTCGATAAGACTGCGTCGGACACATGCTCCGGTGCCACTTTCAGTTGGCCGCTTACGTGATATTCACAGAGTTCTTTCAAAAAACTCTGATTTGGATCCGCCAGCACATAATCAAAGCGGATACCGGAACGGATGAACACCTTTTTCACGCCGGGGATGGCCCGGAGCTTCCGGAGAAGGCTGATGTAATCGCTGTGATCGGCCTTCAGATTCGGACAGGGTTTCGGAAACAGACACTGCCGTTCCGGGCAGGCTCCGGCTTTCAGCTGCTTATCGCAGGCAGGCTGCCGGAAATCTGCGGTGGGACCGCCCACGTCGTGGATATAGCCCTTGAAGTCCTTATCCTTTGTCATAGCCCGGGCCTCCCGGAGCAGGGATTCATGGCTTCTGGCCTGGATGATCCGTCCCTGGTGGAAGGTCAGGGCGCAAAAGCTGCAGGCTCCAAAACAGCCCCGACAGCTTGCCAGACTGAATTTGATCTCCGAAAAGGCTGGAACCTCGCCCTGCGTCAGACAGGAAGGATGCACCGCCCGCTGGAACGGCAAATCGTAGATCTCATCCATTTCCTCCTGGGACAAGGGTTTTGCCGGCGGATTCTGCACGATAAACAGATGTTCGGAATACTGCTCCGCCATCCGTTTTCCCCGGATCGGATCGGCATTTTTCTGCTGAATCCCGAAGCTTTTGGCATATAGAGTCTTATCGGCCTTCATACTCTCATAATCCGGCAGGAAAATCGCGTCGTAAATATCCTCTTTATGGCTGGTCTTGTAGACAGTTCCATTTACAAAGGTCAGATCCCGAATGGAAATTCCGGAAGCCAGCGCGTCGGCAATCTCCACGATGGACCGTTCGCCCATGCCATAGGAAATCAGATCCGCTCCGCTGTCCAGAAGCAGTGACCGCTTAAAGCCATCCGCCCAGTAATCATAATGGGCCATGCGTCGGAGACTGGCCTCAATGCCGCCTAAGATAATAGGCACATGCTTATATACATGGCGAATCAGGTTACTGTATACCATATCGGCCCGGTCGGGGCGTTTTCCCATAACACCGCCCGGCGTGAATGCGTCAGTCTTCCGGCGTTTTTTCGACACGGAATAGTGATTTACCATAGAATCCATATTTCCGGAGGAGACCAGGAAGGCCAGGCGCGGCTCGCCATAGACTTGAATGCTCTTTGGATCCTTCCAGTCCGGCTGGGCCAGGATCGCCACGCTGTAGCCGTGGCTTTCCAACACCCGCCCGATGATCGCCGGGCCGAAAGATGGATGATCCACGTAGGCGTCGCCGATGACATAGACAAAGTCTGGCTGCGTAATGCCTCGTTCCCTTAATTCTTCTTTTGTTGCGGGCAAAAATCCCTGCTGTTTCATGTATTACTCCTGTCCTGGTACCAACGTCTCATAGGTCCCGTCCAGCACCTGATAAAAATCGTGAATATAGTAATCTGCAAGCCGGCGGTTTTCAGCCTGCCGATCTTTGGCATACGCGTCGTAGATCGAACATACTTTTGCTCCGGCTGCTTTCCCGGCCTGGGCTCCTGCGGGTGTGTCCTCAAAGACCAGACAGTCTTCCGGTTTCGCGCCAAGCTCCGCCGCCACCTTGAGATAGATATCCGGCGCTGGTTTTCCGGCCCCTGCCTCACAGGAGGTCATCAGGCACTGGAAATAAGGCGCAAGCCCCTGCCCGGCCACCACGGCGTCCAGAAGCTCCCGGCCATTGCTGGTGGCGATTCCGGCTTTGATTCCGTGTGATTTTAGGTATTCCAGAAATTCCCGCGCGCCTGGTTTTAAAGGCACTTCATGGGCGTATTTTTCTTTTGACATGGCGATCCACTCGGCCTTAATCACATCCAGACTATCCGGCAGGGCGAACTGCTCTTTAAAATACGCTGCAGTCTCCGAAAAGCTCATGCCCTCGATGGCCTGCTGAAGCCCGGGATAGACTGTCAGGCCATGACGGCCCAGATATTCCACGTCAATGGCTCCCCACATCCACATGGAATCTACCAGGGTTCCGTCCAGATCAAAAAGAACTGCTTTTATTCCGTCCAGCATCCTGTCTCCTCCTTCAATTTTCGAAGTTCTTCTTCCGTAAGGGGCCTGCACGCGCCGATCTCCAGAGTCTCATCCAGCTTCAGACTTCCCATGGAAAGCCGTTTCAGATACGTAACCTCACAGCCGATGACCTCGAACATCCGTTTTACCTGATGAAAGCGTCCTTCCCGAATAGTCACTTCGATCTCCGATTCCGGGCCGGATTTCAGAATCCGCAGTTCCGCCGGAAGGGTCTTTTTCTCATCGCCGATATCCAGTCCCTCCAGAAAGGCCTGCACATGTTCCGATTTCACCCGACCTTGAATCCTGGCGTAATAGGTCTTGTCCACATGGCGTTTGGGGGATAACAGGTAATGGGCCAGCTTACCGTCGTTGGTCAAAAGCAGCAGGCCTTCCGTATCCCGGTCGAGCCGTCCCACCGGGAACAAATCCGAACGAGCGTTCTCCGGCAAAAGCTCCAGTACTGTGTCGAGCTTTTTATCCTCGGTGGCGGAAATATATCCGGCAGGCTTATGCAGCATCCAGTACTCCACCCTGGAAAAGCACGCCTCTTTTCCGGCTACGCACACCACATCGCCGTCCTTTATCTTTGTCTCCGACTTCGTAACCCTTTCCCCGTTTACAGTAACTATGCAGCTTCGCAGCAATTTTTTTACTTCGCTCCGGGTTCCGTATCCCGCTTCACAGAGATATTTGTCCAGACGCATGCTACCACCTCCATCCGGGATAATATTTATTCTTGAGCGTACCGTTTGCAAGCTTTCCCCAGCCTAAGGGGTACCCGTCCACACAGACCAGACACCAGCCTTTCGCCCCTCGCGCTGCCAGGTCCTCCAGATCCAACGTCTCACCCTTTAAATAGCGGAATACACGTTCATCGTCCGCTTTCAGGTCCACCGACAGGGCGAACTCCTCTTTTCGCAGATACATGGCCAGAGCCTGGCTGGGCTCAAAGCGCTTCGGTTTTACTTCGCCCAGATAGAGGCCTGTCCGCAGAAAGCGTAAGGAACGGATATTTTTACCCGTCAATGCCTCAGGCAGCACATATAATCGGCCATCGTAAAGGCGAAAACAACGGGCGTCCCATTTCACATGCAGATCCTTTGCGAAATCCAGCCATTCCTCCGGGAGCTTTTTCAGCACACCCTTAGAGTCTGCCTTTTCCTTGTGCCTTGGTAACGTCGCGGCAGAATTATCAGAACATACATTCTTCTGCAGTAAAGCCACGAAATGTCCTTCCCCATCTAACCGATGGGGAAACAGCCGGGCTGCGCCTGCGCAGGCCCCGAGCCCCGGCGCGAAGCCAAGCGCTTCCCGTTCCTCCGGTAATGGCAGCGGCAGCAGGGTGAAGCCTTCCTCTTTTATCAGCCGCTCAATGGTTTCCTCATTTTCATGTTTCGAAAAGGTGCAGGTGGAATAGACTAACTGTCCGCCCGGACGCAGCAGCTTCGCCGCCGCAGTCACCACGGTTCTCTGAATTTCCGCATAATAATCCGGTCCCTTTTCCAGCCAGTCCTTCACCATGGACGGTTCCTTTCGGAACATGCCCTCGCCGGAGCAGGGGGCGTCCACGAGAATCTTGTCAAACCAGCCTTCGAAATAGTTAAGAAGCCGCTCGGGCGTCTCGCTGGTTACGAGAATATTGCCGGCGCCAAAGAGCTCCAGATTTTTAAGCAGGGCTTTTGCCCGGGAATTACTGATGTCGTTGGCTACCAGAACACCTGTTCCGCGCAGCTTTGCCGCCAGTTCCGTGGCCTTTCCGCCGGGGGCTGCACAGAGATCCAGTACCCGATCGCCTTCTTTGATGGGCAGACAGGCTGCCGGCGTCATGGCGCTGGGCTCCTGAAGATAATAAAGCCCGGCCGCGTAGTACGGATGCTTCGACGCCTGCGCCTGTTCCTCCAGATAGAAGCCGTTTCGGGTCCAGGGAACCGCACGCAAAGAAAAGGCCGAAAGAGCCTGAAACTCCTCCGGACGCAGCTTCCCTGTATTAACACGAAGGCCGCGAAAGCCCTCGTTATGTTCATAGCTTTTCTCCCAGGCATCATATTCATCGCCCAGGAGTTCTCTCATTTCCTGTAAAAAGGATTCCGGTAATTGTAACATTTATTCCTCCGTAGGAAGCGACTGGGCCCGATAGCCCTCCGCAATCATATCCAGCTGTCGGTCGAAGCGTTCCAGCTGATCGATGTCATTCATGGCGTAGATTCGGTAAAATTCATCCTGAATCTTTAGGATCTCCCGCTTATTGGCCACCCGGTACAGGTTCTGGATATTGTTCAGGATATCCGCCACGATGTTCGCCTGAATCCGGAAGGAGATCTGCGCGTCCATGATCTCGCTGCGCACCGTGGACATCTCATTATCCAGGGTGATGATGGCGTCCGCCGCGCTTAAAAGCCGCTCTTTGATATGCTCCGGGATATTCCGCTTGTACTTATACTGGAGGGAATGCTCCACCGTGGCCCAGAAATTCATGGCCATGGTGCGGATCTGCACCTCCATCTGCAGGCGCTTGGGGCCGTTCAGCGTATCCACCGTATAATAAAGGATAATGTGGTAGCTGCGATAGCCGCTGCTTTTCATTTCCCGTATGTAATCCCGCTCCTGCTTGATTTCCATGTCCTTGCGGTTCCGGATGATCTCCACTACCTTGTCGATGTCCTCCACAAACTGACAGATGATGCGGATACCGGCCAGATCATAGATCTTCTCTTCGATATCCTCCAGATCAATTTTCTTCTTCTGACATTTATCCAGAATGCTGGAAATGGTCTTGACCCGGCCATCCACCTGCTCGATGGGACAGTAAAGTCCCCGATCCCGGTGCTCCTTGATCAGGTGGTTAAACTTAGTCATGACCTCCTTGACCGCCAGCTCATAGGGATTTAAAATCTCCCGCCACAATTGTATTTCCATATACCTCTCCTTTTCAGCCGGACGCGCCCCGGGATACCGTCAGCCGGCAGTTTTCCAGATAGCGCAGAAACCAGTAGGGATTCACTGCCAGTTCCGCAAACTCTTCATTTCGAAGATAGATCCCAAGATGCAGATGCACCGGGAACTGACCGGAAGTACCCTCCTGCTTTCCGTAGCCCGTATCGCCCATATAGCCCAGAAGCTGCCCCGCCTTTATGACGTCGCCTTTCTGGAACTCCTCCGCGTAGGAGGAAAGATGGGCATAATAAAAATATACGTCGTGGATGCTCCGGACACCGATTCGCCAGCCGCCCTTTTCCAGCCAGCCGACGCTCTCCACCGTACCGTCTGAGATACTGATCACCGGATACACCCCGCTTTCGTTCTCCGGCGGCATCAGATCCGTTCCCTCATGGCCGCGTGTTCCGCCATAGGTACGCTCGAAAAGCCAGCTGTTCTCATAAGTAACGGATAGGTTTTCCTCTTTCCACTGGGGAATCGGAAAATATTCCAGATCTTTCCAGATATTTTCATACAGCTCATAATAACGCCGCGCAGTTTCCTCCGGGCGCTCCTGCGCCTGAGCCGTCTTAAAAAGTCCGGCCTGTCTCCGGATATGTTCTTCCGTACCCAGAATCAACAGACCAAGACCCAGCAGCAGTAACCAAGACCCCGCAGCTGAAAGCTTACGCATCCCGCATCTTCACTCCGCATCAAAAATGCTTACTAAATATTTTATGCTTAGCGCAGTTCTTTTAGAACCTCTACCACAAATTCATAGATCCGCTTTGTGGAAGAAATACTTAAGCGCTCCTTCGGCGTATGGATATCATACAGATTCGGTCCGATGGAGACACAGTCCAGGCCTTCCATCTTGCCGCTGAACAGACCGCACTCCAGGCCTGCGTGGATGGCCATAACTTTCGGATTCCGGTCATACATTTTCTTAAATACAGACACACAGGTATCCCGAAGTTCGGACTCATGACGGTACTCCCATCCCGGATAGGAGCCCTTCTCCTCGTAGGTTCCGCCCAGAAACTCCACACAGTGGCGGAGACGGTCGCCCAGCTCCTGCTTCTCGGATTCAATGGAGCTTCGGATGCTGAAGGTGGCGGTCGCCTCTTCGTTGGTAAGACGTAAGATGCCCAGGTTCAGGGACGTCTGTACCAGTCCCGGGATATCCATGCTGTCCTTGATGACGCCGTTGGGCACCATATGAAGCACATACATCAGGATGGCCGCGCACTTGGGCGTCAGGGCCTGACCGCTTGCCTTTCCTTCGGATACGAAGCTTACGGTTACACCTGCGTCGCTTGCCGCAAACTCAGTCTTGTAAATGGCGTCGAGGGTATTCAGACGATCTTCAAAGGCCTGACATTCCTCCTCCGGCACATACAGTACCGCTTTCGTGCTGCGCGGAATCGCATTGTCCATGAGACCGCCGGACAGCCCGGCAATCCGGAAATTCACCACCTCGTCCAACCAGCAGAGCGCTCTGCCCATGAGAATATTGGAATTGCCGTGCTCTTTATGAATCTCTGCTCCGGAG
The DNA here is from genome assembly GCF_040096155.1 of Laedolimicola intestinihominis. Taxonomy (NCBI): domain Bacteria; kingdom Bacillati; phylum Bacillota; class Clostridia; order Lachnospirales; family Lachnospiraceae; genus Laedolimicola; species Laedolimicola intestinihominis. The sequence goes on from NZ_JBBMFE010000013.1 coordinate 52,398, forward strand.
TGACCGCCCTGAAGACCGTCTACGGTTACGGTGTAGCGTACGCCCTCAGTCTCCTGATAGACCGCCGGGATATGCAGAATGCCGTCCATGCCACCGGCGCAGCTCACGGTAAAGATCCCCTCCTCCTCGGAGTCGATGTTGATAAGTCTGCGCCCCTTCATATGAGAAGCATCAAAATCCTTGGCGCCCAGAAGACCCACCTCTTCTCCGGTGGTAAACAGACACTCCAGACGGGGATGGGACAGGCTGTCGTCATCCAGAATCGCCAGTGCGATAGCGACCGCGATACCGTCGTCGCCGCCCAGGGTCGTGCCCTTCGCGTAGATAAAATCGCCGTCTACGGCCACGTCCAGGGGATCCTTCGCGAAATCAATAGTACAGTCCGCCTCTTTCTCGCATACCATATCCAGATGCCCCTGGATGATGACGGTGGGTGCGTCCTCGTAACCTGCGGAAGCCTCTTTAACGATGACCACATTGTTGAACTCGTCCCGGGACGCGGATAGTCCGCGCTTCTTCGCGAATTCCATACAATATTCTGCCGCGCCGGCCTCATTTCCCGATCCTCTCGGAATCTGTGTCAGATCCTCAAAATATTCAAATACCTTCTTCGGCTCTAATCCTTCCAAAACTCGCATATTGTTCCTCCTTGCTCTCATATAGATTTCTATGAGAAAAAAATTTATTTATATGACTGTCAGTCTTATCTTACTTGCTTTTTTGCTGCTGGCTCCGGTACAGGCCGCTGCGGCTTCCTCGGAAGGACTGCTGCTGTGGTTCCACACCCTGTTGCCAATGCTGCTTCCCTTCTTTATTCTCTCCCGGCTTCTGATCGCTCTGGATGGGGTCTCTGGCATCACCCGGTTCCTTGCACCCCTAGCACGGAGCTTTTTCGGACTCTCTCCGAACGGTTCTTTCTGCCTGCTGACGGGCTTCCTGTGCGGATACCCTGTGGGAGCGAAGATCTCCGCCGATCTGGTCCGGGAGAACCGTATCACACCCGAAGAAGGCGCGTACCTGCTTACCTTTACCAATAACCCAAGTCCCGCCTTTCTCACCGGCTACTGCCTGACGGAAGCGCTGGAGCTGCCGGAGCGTGTCCCTGTTTCCCTTCTGCTGGTCTATGGCGCGCCGCTCCTCTACGCGGCGCTGACCCGTCACAGGCAGACCTTTCCGGATCTATCCATAGAAAAAAAGACATCCGGATCTCAAATCAGCTTCAAAATCGTGGATGCCTGCATCATGGACGGCCTGGAAAATATCCTGAAGCTCGGCGGCTATCTCATCCTGTTTTCCATGCTGGCAAAGCTGCTGCTTCTCCTTATCGGCTCCCTGCCGCTGTGTTCCTGCCTGACCGTCGGTCTGCTGGAAATCACAAACGGCATTGCCCTGACCGCCGCGTCACCGATTCTTACCAAGCGCGCCGCTTGGGCGCTGTCGCTCTTTATCGTTTCCTTCGGCGGTCTGTCCGGTGCAGCACAGACGGAAAGCATGCTGCAGGGAACCCAGCTTTCGGTTTTAAGTTATCTGAAAGCTAAAGCCGGTACGGCCCTGCTCACCGCCTGCTTCGCCATTCTGTATCTTGGACTTACTGATCTTCCTTTGGCGCTTCCTCTTCCGGCTGTTCTGTTGCGATAGCCGGTCCTAACTCTGCCCGGTTGCTTGCCAGAATCTCGTTGAAATTATTCAGAGAGTTCATCATAGATTCATAGCGTGCTGCGTGTCCTTCCATAGTCTGGCGAACCAGATTCTGCAGATTGCCCAGCATATCGTCGGTGTAGCGCATGGCCTGCATACGGAAGTTATTGGCTTCGATGGTGGCTGCATCCAGACGCTTCTGTGCCTCTGCCTCCGCGGCTGCCATAATTTCATTGGCCTGTACATACGCCTGCTGCATGATCTCATGCTCGTTGATCAATTCGGTCGTATGTATATTGGCCTCCTTGATAATCGCGTCTGCCTTCGCCTGGGCATCTGCCAGAATGGCGTCCCGGTTAGCCAGCACTTTCTGATAACGTTTGATCTCCTCCGGAGTCTTCATGCGAAGCTCCCGCAGCAGTTCTTCAATCTCCTCTTTATTGACAATGATATTCGTCTTTGATAATGTCTGCGGCTTGCAGCCGTCAATGTACTCCTCGATCTCCTCGATGATCTGTTCGATCTTGCTGCTCATAAAACCGTTCTCCTCTCTATTTCCATTTTAGTTACGCGTAACGCTCCTTCATCCGCTCCCGGATTTTTTCTTCCACATAGGGCGGTACAAAAGCGGAAATATCGCCGCCGAAGGCTGCCACCTCCTTGACCGTTGTGGAACTAAGGTAAGCGTATTCCAGGCTGGTCGTAAGAAACAGCGTATCCAGATCCGGACTCATAATCCGATTGGTCTGGGCCATCTGCAGCTCATAATCGAAGTCCGTGATCGCCCGCAGGCCGCGCACGATAATATGGGCTTCGCATTCCTTCGCAAAATCTACCAGAAGTCCTGTAAAGGAGCGAATCTTGATATTCGGATATTCCTTTGTGACTTCTTCTAACATCTTAACACGTTCTTCCACAGAAAACAACGGAGTTTTGGCACGGTTGTTTAAGACACCCACCACCAGCTCGTCCACGATCCGGGAAGCGCGGACAATCACATCCAGATGTCCTTTCGTCACCGGGTCAAAGCTTCCTGCATAAATTGCTCTAATCATTCGTCATCCTCATCCATCTCGATAAAGAGATGCTTATTCGTCTTGTATTTTTTTACCTTGCGGATCCGGTAGCCCAAATCTTCAACCCAGTCTGTCTCTTCGTTCAGTGACGCCTCCAGAATAATGGTTGTATCGGCAGTCATCAGGCTGGAATTTTGAAGGTAACCAAGCACATCCCGCTCCAGTCCCTTTCCATAGGGCGGATCCAGGAAAATGATATCGAAGGGCTCTTCGCCCTCCAGCACCCGAAGCGCTCCCAAAGCGTCCATAAAAAATACCCGCGCCCGGTCATTGAGCTTCGTGAAGACCAGATTGTCGCCGATGCAGTCGTAAGCCTTCCGGTTATTTTCCGCAAAGGCCGCGAAATCCGCGCCCCGGCTTAAGGCCTCGATACCGATAGCCCCGCTTCCGCCAAAGAGATCCAGAAACCGGCAGCCCGGGATCTCCGGCTGCAGCATATTAAATAAAGTTTCCTTAATTCGATCGGTGGTCGGCCTGGTATCCAGCCCCTCAATGCATTTCAGCGGCATACTCCGGGCTGTTCCTGCTATTACTCTCATGTATTACCCCCTTACCTGGCCATGGCCGGTAATCTCGTATTTGTATGAAGTAAGCGCCACAAGACCCATGGGACCTCTGGCATGCAGCTTCTGGGTACTGATGCCGATCTCCGCGCCAAAGCCGAACTCAAAGCCGTCGGTAAAGCGGGTCGAAGCATTTACATAGACTGCCGCTGCATCCACTTCCTTTAAAAACTTCTCTGCATGTTCCTGATTTTCTGTGATAATTGCTTCGGAATGTCCGGTATTATAACGATTGATATGGGCAATGGCTTCCTCTACATTATCTACGGTCTTCACAGAAAGAATGTAATCCAGATACTCCGTACCCCAGTCTTCCTCTGTGGCTGCCGTCATAGGAACCGCTTCTCTGGCTGCTTCGTCTCCGCGAAGCTCCACTTGCTTCTCCTGAAGCTTCTTTGCCAGCAGAGGCAGAAATGCGTTTTTTACCTTACGGTTTACCACCAGAGACTCGCAGGCATTGCAGACGCCGATGCGCTGTGTCTTAGCATTGTATACAATATTCACGGCCATCTCAAGATCCGCTGTCTCATCCACATAGATGTGACAGTTACCGGATCCTGTCTCAATGACCGGAATCGTACTGTTATTGACAACGGTGGCGATTAACCCGGCACTTCCTCTGGGAATCAGCACATCTATGTACCGGTTCAGCTTCATAAAGGCCGCAGCCGTCTCACGGCTGGTATCCGTCAGAAGCTGGATAGCACTTTCCGGGCAACCACAGGCTATTAATGCCTGCTGCAGCACCTCGGTGATGGCCTGATTGGAATGAATCGCGTCGCTTCCGCCCCGCAGCACCACCGGATTGCCGGTTTTGAAGCAAAGTCCGAAGGCGTCCGCAGTCACATTGGGCCGGGCTTCGTAAATGATGCCGATGACGCCAAGAGGCACTCGCACCTGACGGATATGCAGGCCATTTTCCGGCACCCAGTCCTTCATGACTTCCCCCACCGGATCCGGTAAGTCCGCAATCTGGCGAAGACCTTCCGCCATGCCCGCGATGCGATCTTCGGTCAACTTCAGCCTGTCCAGAAGTCCCGGCTTCATGCCGCGCTCCTGTCCCGCTTCCATATCTTTTTCATTGGATGCAAGGATCTTTTCCTGCTCGCTTACAAGAAGCTCTGCCGCTTTCAAAAGTACCCGGTCTTTCTCCTCCCGGGTCATGACCCGGAGAATCGGTTCCGCTTCCTTTGCTTTCTGTCCAATACACTCTAATGTCATCTATTTCCTCCCGATTACCCGTTTCTCTGTCACGATTTTCTCCGGACAGATATCAAACGCTTCATAAGGAACGCTTTCTTTTACCTGAAATTCAAAGGCCAGCGCCACTCTGGAAAGCTTCGGATGCGCCTCCAGGAAACGGTCGTAAAAGCCCCCGCCGTAACCGATCCGGTGCCGTTCCTCATCGAAAGCCACGCCAGGCATCAGCATCAAGGCTTTTTCCTCATCTCCGCTTTCATCTGCCGCGTGCTTTTCGTAAGGCTCCCGGATTCCGTAATACCCCTCCTCCAGATCATTTTCCAGAGAAGTGATATAGAAGAACTTCATATCCTGTCCCAGTACCTTCGGGACAGCCACCCGTTTGCCGTCAGCCCAGGCCGCCCGGATGATATCCGAGGTCTCCACCTCATGCTTACAGTCCACGTAAGCGTAGATCACCTCCGCCTGCCGGTATTCCTGCAGGGTCAGCACCTGATCCCGCACGCCCAGACTCAGCTCATGAATCTGTTCGTCCGTATGAGCCGCCCGCAGTGCCTTGATCTCTTTTCGCAAGGCCTTCTTTAAAGCTTTTTTAGTTTCCTTTTCTGTTTGCATCATATTTTTCACCCAGATTTACGACGCTGCCGTCCTGCTCCTTAATATCAATATTGTTCAGCTGTCCGCGCAGGTTCATGCGGACGGCCTCGATATATTCCAGGCGCAGAAGCTTCTGCTCCTTCTTCTCCGCATCAGTCAGGCCCTCCGCCTTGGAACGGCGGTACAGCTCGTTGATGCGCGCAATCTTCTGAGGATCCATTTATTTATCTCCTTCCCATCCCGCAAAGGACGCTGCCTGTTCAAAAATATCCTTTGCGTATTCATAGCCATGGTTGTAAAAATCTGTTAATACTTCTGCGTGATTCTCGGTATTCTTGACCACCGGAACCTGAGGCCGGATCACAAAAACATGTCCCCGGTTTTCCAGATCCTCGATAAGTTCCATGGTGCAATTGTAATAGTAAGCCCGATATTTGATGGCACGAATCAGATTCGGATACTTATGATACATGATCTGAGCCATTTTCAGCGTCTTCTTCGCAGGCGCTTTCCGGTAGCCCGCCTGTCTTGTGAGAATGATAACAGGCTTCTTCACCCCGTCGTGCAGGGCCTTGCGAATGGGCACGGAATCCGCCACGCCGCCGTCCACCATGGGAATGCCGTCCACATCCACAATGGGCGATACCACCGGAAGACTGGACGAAGCCCGGCAGATAGTCATCAGCCGCTGCCGGTCGCTTTTCTCCGACAGATACTCAGCCTTGCCGGTCAGGGCGTTGGTAGCTGTCAGAATGCACTCCATACCGGAAGAAAAGTATGTGTCATAATCAAAGGGAATGATCTTATTGGGAAATATATCAAAGATCAAATCCATGTTAAACAGGCTGTGCGTTTTCACCAAGGACTTGAGACCCACATAGCTTCCGGCCTCCAGAAAATCAATCGTGCACAGCTTCATCCGGCCCGGCTGGTGTGACGCATAGTCTACTGCGTTGCAGGCGCCTGCCGATACGCCGATGACATAGGGCAGATACATGCCCTGTTCCATAAAATAGTCCAGCACGCCGGCTGTAAATACGCCTCTTGTGCCGCCGCCCTCCAGTACCATTCCTGCTTTTTTCATGAAAAATGCGCCTCCAGAAATGTCTTTAAATCAAAGGATTCATCCTTATGTGCCTGAAAGAAAGTGCCGTACCTCTCCCCGTTCACGATTTTGTGAATAACACTCATATCGCCGCCATTGGCAATCAGCATATCGGCTCCGGCCGCTGTGGCAAGCTCCGCCGCGATAAGCTTGGTCGCCATACCGCCGGTTCCCACCGAGCTCACCGCGTCATGCCCCATGCCCATTAGTTCCTCATCCAGATACTCTACAAAGGGCACAAACTCCGCATCCGGGTTTATGTTCGGGTTATCCGTATAGAGGCCGTTGATGTCGGACAGCAGGATCAAAAGATCCGCGTCCACCAGGGAAGCCACAATGGCCGACAGGGTGTCGTTATCACCGTGGAGAATCTCAAAAGTAGAGATACTGTCATTGGCGTTGACGACAGGAATTGCGCCAAGCTCCAGAAGCTCCGCGAAGGTATCCTGGGCATGCCTGCGGTTTTTCAGGTTGATCATGGTGTTGCGGGTCATCAGAATCTGGGCTGCCACCTGATTATATTCAGCGAAAAATTTCTGGTAGATCATCATCAGTCTCGCCTGTCCGATGGCTGCGCAGGCCTGCTTCATGGGGATGCTCTCCGGCTTCTCCTGAAGCCCGGCTGCCTTCCTGCCCACGCCGATGGCTCCGGATGTGACCAGAATCACATCCTTACCCCGGTTATGCAGATCTGACAGCTCCCGCACCAGATGCTCCACCTTGATAAGATCCAGGCCCCCCGTCTCCTTATGAATCAGGGAAGAGGTTCCCACCTTTACCACAATGCGTTTTTTGTTTTTTATCTTTTCTCTGTAGTCTGTATTCATGTCATTTTGTCCTCTGCTTGCAGAGTTACTGTAAACAGTAACTCTTTAACTCACTTAACTTTACACCATAATGGCCGGAATAGCAAGTTTAACTGGAGTAATTCTCCAAGAAATCATAAAGCTCCTGCTCCGTGGCCACGCCCTTCCCTGCGCGGATTTCCCGGCGCAGGGCCTCCGGCAGCAGGGAAACCGGGATATCCGTCGTCTCATACAGGGTGGTTCCGTCTTCCCGGTAAATGTTGACCAGACCGTCGGCTTCTTTTATGAAAAAGCGGAACTCTGCTGATTCTTCACTTCCGGTTCCTTCCGGTTTCATCTGTGTCTTTTCGCCCCCGGACGCAGCGGTGTCCGCCTGCACGCGGTCTCCCGGCGCAGCGGCCTGCTCCTTCGTCAGAAGCTCCAGACTCTCGATCTGCGCCAGCAGCCGCTCCTTTTCCTGCTCCATAGCCCGCTCCGACCTGAGACTACCGGAATAATAGGCCAGTGTCATCAGGAACGCGATCCCGGCCATTGCCGCCAGAAATCGTTTTGCCATAAAAAACCCTCCTTTTTTGAACAGTATGTCCAAAAAGAAGGGTTTTCAATGCACAACTTCTTTTAAATCAGATGGATCCTCTTCAATATGCGAACGATTGTTCTCCCTTTTGGGAAGCTTTTCAGTTCTTCCTCTGTGATGCCATGCAGCAGCAGAACGAAAAACGCATAAATGATTACAGCCAGGATCAGGCACAACAGCGTAGAAATCCGTACCCCGATTACTTTATGAAGGGGCTGGTACAGAAGCCATACCGCCAGCGCCATAATCAGGGATGACACGCCCGGAATCAAAAAGGTTCGTTTGATCTCCTGATGGTAATCCAGATGCTTCCGGATAGCCGCTCCGTTCAGGATACACATAAGGATGGCGAAGAACATATAGGCCAACACCACACCATAGATATGAAGCTTGCCAAGCTGCACCAGACTAATCATCAGGAGCAGATGGGTCACCAGCGCAATCACGGCGTTGCGTACCGGAATCTGCATCCGATCAATACCCTGCAGGATCCCATTCGTCAGGGTAGACAGGCCATAGAAAATGACAGAGGCAGAACCAATCAAAAAGAGCTTCGGCGCAATCTCATTGGTATTCCAGGACAGCAGATCAAGAATTGGCTCGCCAAGCGCAGTCAGGCCGAAGGCACTGGGAATGCAGATCATCATAACCATGCGGATAGCGCCCTCGGTCTTTTTCCGCATCTCATCCCAGTCGCCGGAAATCCGGGCTCTCGTAAGGGCCGGAATGGTGGACGCGGACAGGGCTGATGCCACTGCGATGGGCACATTGGTCAGAAGCTTGTATTTGCCCACATAGATGCCCCAGTAGATCTCGACCGTACTCTTATCCGCCTTCTGTACATCCAGCATCAGATATTTGAATACGCCCTGATCTACAATGCCGCTGATATTGTAGACAGCTGTACTTAAAATGACCGGTACGATGGTCATAATCAGCACACGCAGGGTACTTGCGTAGCTTTCCTGCCGGCTTACATGATCCCGGCGCATATTTTTCTGCAGTACCCGGTTGTACATGAGCATGACAATAATCAGGAACAGAAGGCCTGCTGCTGCGCCCAGGCTGGTACCCAGTGTACTTCCCGCCGCGCCGTAGATGGCTCCGCTCTTCCCATTGGTAATACCTGCCGCCGCATCCAGCTTTACGCCGTAGGAAAACAGATAGCTGGCCGCCGCAATGCTCACGATAGCGTTGACAATCTGCTCAATGATCTGGGAAATAGCCGTAGGCATCATGGTTCCCATGCCCTGGAAGAAGCCACGGAGTACGCCCATCACCGCCATGACAAAGACGGCCAGCGCAAGTACCTTCAGACACAGCTCACTCTCCGGCGTATTTAACAGGGTTCCGGTGAAAAAGCCGGCGCCAAAGAAGGTCAGAGCCGAACCGGCTGCGCCGACCACCAAAGCCATATACAAGGCTCCCTTGAAAGCTCTCCAGGAATTCCGGTATTCGCCAAGTGCCACCTTGGCCGACACCACCTTGGATACTGCCAGCGGCAGACTGTAAGAGGAAATCAGCAGAATGACATTGTAGATCTCGTAGGCTGCGGAATAATAATCATTTCCATGGTCTGTAATGATATTGGTCACCGGCAGCCGGTAGAGAAGTCCGATGATCCGGCTCACGATGGACGCAATGGCCAGAATGCTGCCCTGCATAATATAATTGGATTTTGAACTGTTTTTCTTTCCCATGATTCTGTTTTTCCTTACTGAACGACCACATCACCCTTATAATCATTCCAGATGATACAGATAAAGGTCTTTCCGTTATTTAATACAATTTCCTGATCGTTTTCATCATAATAGCGGGCCGGAGTTCCCAGCTCTCCCGGATTCTTCCAGTAGCCGTCGATCTCCTTACCGTTGGTAAATACCTTACATTCGTTTCCGTTGGACTGGGTGGCAAAATGCAGATAATCCTTGGCGTCCAGCACGTTGCCGTCGCAGTACTGGAAAATGACGTTGGTCACCGCCACCTGTTTACCGTTCAGCTCATCTGTGTGAGGATTACCGTAAGTCCAGCGGTAATATTTGCGATCGGAAGCGTCATACTTAAACGTCGCCTTGACGCCGCCAAAGCCGTTTTTACCGCCATCTCCGCCGGGTTTTAAGACCGTCGCGTCCGGATAGCCCTGATACTCCGCGATTTCACCCGTATCTGCGAACTTAAATTTACCCGGATACTCCTCCGGCATGGTCATATCATACCCTTTTTTTTCAATATCCCTCTGGATACCTTTCGGAAACGCGTAAAGCGTATGCTCGGTTGCCTTGCCCGGACGGCTGATGCGATCATACATGGCCGTGGCCGGATGCTCGATGCCTTTGGTTCCGCCGGAAAGTACATCATACTTGCCGCTGTTCAAATCCGCCAGCGCGTATTGGGCCTGTCCGAAATGGGCGTACACCGGATGAAACTCCTGGGCGAAATGAAGGTAGTAAAGCCGGCAGCTTCGCACAGAGCCAATTCTATCCAGATTTTTCCAGTCCTCAAAAACACCCATCCAGCGGGTGATACGGCCCTCCACAGGGCATTCGTAGATAACAGACGCATTTGATACGCCGGACATGGGCAGCGCCGCAGAAGTGTTATTCAGCATAATCGCAAGGGGCCTGGTCTTTCCGAGCTCCTCGTCGATCCATTCTCCGGTAAAGTAGCTTCGGATCTTGCCGTCCACCACCTCCCGGGGCGCCGGCTTATCTGGTTCCTCAGACGCCGTGTCATCCTCGTTATCTGCCTGTTCCTCTTCCTCCCAGGCGATTACTTCCGCCTCGGTATTAAATGCATTTTCTTCCGCCCCCTGTGTCTTTGCCTTGCCACAGCCAGCTGCCATCAGAAAAACAATGGCCAGACACAGAATGCCTGTCTTCTTCAGGTATCCCTGCTTCATCCCGGAAATCCTCCCTAACGTAAAATATTCAGGCTTTCCAGAATGGCAGCCTGCTTCGCCTCCATCACTCTTGCCTCTTCCGGCACCATATGATCATAGCCGAAAAGATGCAGCATACTGTGGGCAATCAGGAACGCGTACTCCCGTGTCCGGCTATGCCCGTATTTTTCCGCCTGCTCCATGACCTTATCCACGGAAATAACAATATCGCCCAGTACCAGCTCGCCGGTCTCCGGGTTAAAACAGTCCTCTTCATCCTCCTCCACGAAGGAAAAGTCCGCAGGGCTTTCATACTCCAGCATGGGAAAGGAAAGCACGTCCGTGGGACGGTCAATCCCTCTGTGCTCCCGGTTCATTTCATGGATGCCCTCATCATCTGTCAGAAGCAGATTCACTTCAGCCTCATAGGGACATTTTTCATAATCCAGCGCTGCCTCAATAACCTTTCCGGCAATCCCTTCCGTATCCACATCCGGCAGCGTCTTATTGCTCTCATCTTCTACGTTGATAGTCATGACTGTCCTTTCTGGAGCTTCTGCGCTCCTGGGCCTTCTCATAGCTTTCGTAAGCCTGTACAATCTTCTGAACCAGCGGGTGACGCACCACATCCTTGCTGGTCAGCTCACAGAAGCCGATGTCGTCCACTTTGGAGAGTACCTTCAGAGCCACCTCCAGGCCGGACTTTGTGCCGCCTGGCAAATCCTTCTGGCTGGCGTCGCCGGTCACAATAACCTTGGATCCGAAACCGATACGGGTCAGGAACATCTTCATCTGGGCCGGAGTTGTGTTCTGGGCTTCATCCAGGATAATAAAGGCATTATCCAGAGTACGGCCTCGCATGTAAGCCAGAGGCGCCACCTCGATTAACCCCTTTTCCATATTTTTCAAAAAACTCTCCGCGCCCATGATCTGATACAGGGCGTCGTAGAGGGGCCGCAGGTAAGGATCCACCTTACTCTGCAAATCGCCCGGCAGAAAGCCAAGCTTCTCGCCTGCCTCAATGGCAGGACGGGTCAGGATAATCCGGCTTACCTCATTATTCTTAAAGGCGGTAATCGCCATGGCCATAGCAAGATAGGTCTTACCGGTTCCGGCCGGTCCGGTACCGAACACGATCATATGGTTCCGGATCATGTCCACGTATTTCTTTTGTCCCAGGGTCTTGGGCTTGATGGGCTTGCCTGCGATGGTGTGGCAGATAAGCTCCTTATCAATCTCCACCACAGCCTCTTCCTGTCCCTCCATGGACAGGGCCAGGGCGTAATCCACGTTCTGCTCCTGAATCACGTTGCCTCTTCTTGAAAGCTCCAGAAGCTGCTCGATGACCCGGGTTGCCTGCCGGGTGTAATCAGCCGGACCTAAGATCTTCACCTCGCCGTCCCTGGCAATGACGGACACCTTCAGGGTCTGTTCTATTTTTTTGATATGGCTGTCGAACTGTCCAAACACATTGCTCTGGTGTTCAGCCGGTACGTCCAGCATCTTTTCCACAATATTACTCAAATGCTGCCTGCTCCTTTTGTCTGATCTTCGGAATTCCGATCTCCTCCAGGACCTCAATCTTCCCCTTCGAGACGCAGAAATTCCTGCCGTTATCTATTTTAACATCATTTCCGACAATTTGAACCCCTTTTTGCAGTAAATTATTTAAAAATTCATTAAGATGGGCTTCTGCAAGGCCTTTTGCCTCCTCTGCCGTATATTTTTCCGTATAAATCTCATACTCGGCCCGCTCTATGAGGCCGAAGGACAGTGGAAGGTAAAAATTCCCTGTCAGATGCAGCGGATGCTCCGTTTCCACAGTTGTATACAAAGAAAAGGTTCTCGGATCCGTGAAAGATAACAGCTTCCGTCCGGCTCTGATCGACACGCCATAACGTTTTTTTCCGGTAAAATGCCGTACTTCGCGGGACCGCGCAAAGCTGTCCTCATAGACGTAAAAAGTCCGGGCCCGGACGTCGCCGTCAGCACGAACCTCCTGTACGCCAACCGCATCGCCGCTGTCGTCCCGGATGTCCACCGTTCCGCTGATGAGAACCGTACCGGCCTCCACCTCGTCGCCGGGCTGCACCTGGGCGGTGCCGCTTCGTACCAGAATGCCGGTAATGATTCCTGCCCGGACCGCCACCAGATCGGAACTTTCTGATGTGTTCGCCGCTTCCTGCTGTTCCGTCTCCAGATCCTGATTTTCCCGTACCCGAATCAGAAGCTGTGTGCCGGTGACGCGAGCTGACACCCAGGTCAAATCGGGAAAATGAATCCGAAGCATGGTCTGGATTTCTTTGCAGTCCACATCGCGTTTTCGCATACCGTGAACGATCTGCTCCTCCGCCAGATAGGTAAGCAATACGTCGGTACTGCGGGCCCGGTTTCCCTCGATCCGGATGTCCCAGATAAACAGGGATAATACATAGAGCAGCATGCAGCAGGCCAGCATCCCCACCGGGAACATCTTCCGTTTCCGGTTCCGGTGCAGAAAAAAAGGAAGCCCGTGGCGCTCGGTAACAGTCACATGCGCCCGGGCCTTTTTCACCAATGGCCTGATTTTCCGGAAGTCCCGGATGCTAAGATTCATTTCGTATTCATTTCCCACATTCTGCAGATCCCACAGGACGATGTGCCTGGCCTTACAGAGGTTCAGGAAGCGCTCCGGTGAGTATCCAAGAACCCGGATCCGCACAAAGCCCTTCAGATAACGAAATAACCAAATCAGCAATATTTCACCTCCAGAAGCTCGCCGGTGATTTTCATTTCCTCATTGGTGTAATAGACAATCTCTAACTGTTCGCCGTGAATCTCCAGCTTACAGGTGCGGGTCTGAATCCGGATCTGGTTTTCCGTATATTCAATGAGGCTCATGTAGTTTTCCACATAAGCCTCATGCTTTCCGGTAATGGTCAAGATCACTGCACCCAGCGTCAGATCCTTCGGCAGATTCAGAACTTCCGACATCTGTTCCTTCACGCTCATGAATTCCGGACCTTTGGTTTCCTTACCTCAACTATATGCAGTTTTCCTTATGCCTATGCCCGTTTATACAAAATGAGACTGAACCAGGTCACCAGGCCGCTTCCGCTCATAAAGGTAATCCCGTTTTTCTCCGCCAGCTCTGTCACCAGAATACCGTAGCTCTCGATACACGGAAACATCCGATCCGGATGGCGGCAGGGCGCGTCCGGATAAGCGCATTTTTCGCAAATGGCGCAGGATTCCGTGGAAAGCACCTGCATTTCCCCGCAGAAGGCTTTCATTTCATCCCGAATCTGTCTTGTAATCTCCTCATGCTCCCGTCTGGTGGCCAGCATGGCGGACATATCCTCCGTATCCACGCCCTCGGCAATAGTGGTGAACATCAGTACGTCTTCATATCCGAGGCACCGTTTCCGGCATTCCTCCACTGTGCCCACCGCAGGCGGACAGGACCAGGAAGTACCATAGCGCGGGCATTCGGTTCGGCAGATATAACGCACCTCATCCCGGAAAGGAAGCTCCTTTGGCTTTACAAAGGCGTATTCGCAGACCGGGTAGGCGCTTAATGTGGCTTCGATTTTCTCACGCAGCGCGTCCATTACAGCAGGCTTGCCCGCAGCTCTTCGCCGCTCTTGGCGCTTAAGTAAGCCGGAGCTACGTCAAAGACAGTCTTGCAGCCGCTCATACCTTCCCGGCTCATGCGGTATGCCGCTCTCGCGTAAGCCACAAGCACGCTTGAAGTAAATTCCGGGTTGGAGTCCAGCTTCAATCGATACTCGATCAGATGATGATTCTCCTTCTCCCGTCCGGTTACGCCGCTTCTGAGCACAAATCCGCCATGGGGCAGACGACTGTGATACTGCTGCATTTCCTCTTCGGTGATGAAATGAACGGTAGTATCATAATCAGCGAAGTAATTGGGCATCGTCGTGATCGCTTCTTCTACCTTTGCGGGATCCGCGCCCTCCTCCAGGACGACGAAGCACTCACGGGTATGCTTCTCGCGGGTGGTCAGCTCCGGATTCCTTCCTGCACGTACTGCTTCCAGCGCACTCTCCACAGGGATCGTATACTGTCTTGCGTCCTTTACACCGGGGATGCGACGAATTGCGTCAGAATGCCCCTGGCTTACACCCTTGCCCCAGAAGGTATAATCCTTGCCCTCCGGCAGAATGGCGTTGGCGTACATACGGTTCAGGGAGAACAGACCCGGATCCCAGCCTACGGAGATAATTGCTACTCTGCCACTCTTCTTCGCCTCTGCGTCCACATCCGCAAAATGCTCCGGAATCCGCGCATGGGTGTCAAAGCTGTCGATGACATTGAAGTACTTGGCGCACTCCGGCGTCTGCTTCGGCAGGTCTGTGGCGCTTCCGCCGCAGAGAATCAGAACGTCCAGTTCGTTCTTCCAGTCTGCCAGTTCAGATGCGCTGACCACTTTGGCTGTCTTAGACCAGATATGCAGCTCCTCCGGATTTCTTCTGGTAAATACTGCCTTCAACTCCATATCCGCATTCTGGGCAACCGCACACTCTACGCCGCGTCCCAGATTGCCGTATCCCATAATTCCTATTCTGATACTCATTTTTTCATAATCCTCTCTTCCTTTTACTTATATAGAATCAGACCGCCCTTTTTGTCATGGCCTGTGTTCCACAAATCATCCATATCCAGCCATTTGCTTTCACCGTAAGTCACTGCTTTGACCATACAACTGTCTCCTGCCGTATCGTAACCGGTCAGAAGAAACCAGTGCCAGACATAGTTCTCAAACAACGGGTTTTCATGCTTCAGAATCAGGCAGGGCACCGGAACTCCCCGATCAATGGCGTCTATCACTGCCGACTTTGCCTTATCCGCATCCTCCGTGCCATGCAGCGGTTCCATATGAACCGCGTCGCAGCCCTTATCTGCCAGGTATTTTCCGAAGCCGTCCATATAGATATCCAGAGAATCGATGCCGGTCCGTCTGGGCTTCAGATAAGGCTTCATCTTCATGCCGAACTTTACGTAATCCTTTTTCGTCAATGCTGTCTTTTCATAGGGATAAAGGCCTTCCGTCCCCTTATAACAATCGAAGTAAATGCTGCTGTCGCAGGCCGTCACTGCCGCGCAGCCTCCGATTTTCATCATCGGATCCCAAAACCACTCCTGATTTCCTCCGTAAGAATGTTCAATCATAAAATAGTCCAGTTCCTTCTGCATACTATGTAAGCCGCGTCCTTTCCTGTAACTCAAGAAATAAGAGCACATCGTTTTCTGTGCCCTCATTCCTTTTCCTATTATAATTTTATGCCTTCGAATAGTCAATGCTTTATTACGCTAATTCGTGAATTTCCTGTTTACTCCGTATAATTCTGGTAAACCGCCACATGATCGTAGATGCAGCGCCAGGCGCTGTGGGCGTCCGCAGTCACGCAGATATACCGGCGTCCACTGTTCGAACGGCTTACGCTCACCGCACAGTTGCCGGACTGTACCACATAGCCGGTCTTCGCGCCGATGATTTCTCCGTGGGTGTCCTTATCCTCAATCCGCCGCAGGAACCAGTTGGAAATAATAATACCGTCCGGATGCTGCTCCGTGGCGGATGTGGTGTAGGTACGGGCGTTCAGAATTTCGCTGCAAAGCGGATTATCCATGGCCGCCGTCATAATGACCGCCAGATCATATAAAGTGCAGTAATGATTGTCGTCGTAAAGCCCTACGCAGTTGGTGAAATGGGCACTGCCGGAGATTCCCAGCTCCTGCAGCTTCTGGTTCATCAGCTCCGCAAAGCCGTCCAGGGATCCGGATACATAATAGGCCAGTCCGGCCGCCGCGTCGCCGCCGGACGGCAGAATAGTTCCGTATAGCAGATCTCTCACCGTCACGGTCTCGTTTTCATCAAAGCCCACGGCACTGCAATCGTGGGAATAGCTGTAATCTGTGATTTCCCGGGTAATCGTAAAGGTGTCGTCCAGATTCGACACATGCTCTACTGCTACCAGAAGCGTCAGCACTTTCGTCATAGACGCCGGACTGATCCGATCGCCTGCGCCCCGCTGATACAGGACCGTGCGGTTATCCGCGTCCACCAGAAGAGCCTGGGTGCTGGTCACCTCGTCGCTGCCCAGATAGGAAGCACCGTTCAATCCGCTGATGGTATAGTCGCCGGACACAGCATAAGAGGAAACCGTCTCTGCCGAATCTGTTCCGTCCGAAGTCCCCGCGGGAATCGACGCCTCAATTTTCGTCCGCATAGCCAGATACGCCGTTTCCGTCGCGCCGGCAGCCGCTTTCTTTGTCATATGCTTTACAGTTATTGAGCCAAGAACCAGCACAAGGAACAGGAAAAGTCCCATGGCCGTAAGAACTATAGCTCTTTTTATTCTGGCCTCCCGCTGTCTTCTCCTGCGTCGTTCTGCCCGTCTTCTGGCGCGCTCGCGCTCCCATGCCTCATCATTTTCTTCTAATGTACCCACCGGGAACCTCCCATTTTACATATATTATCAATTTTTGTATTTATTATGTTTGTTTTGTTTCTTCGTTATTCTACCAGAATTTTTTTTCGGTTTCAATATACAAACCATAGAATATAAGGTATACTAAAAAGCAAGAATAAAAAGGGAGACTACAACCATGATCCACTTTATGAATCTGATCCATCTTGTTTACAATTTTCTCTGGGGCGATCTGATCACCATTCCGCTGCCCGGCGGCAGTTCCCTGGGGCTTTCCCTCCTGGTACTGCTTCTGGTTCCCACGGCGATTTATTTCACTCTGCGCACCCGCTTCCTTCCCTTCCGGCTTTTCCCGGAAATGCTGCGTGTCTCTATTGAAAAGCGTAATCCCGAGCATCGGGACGGTATCTCCGGCCTGCAGGCCCTGATCGTCTCCACAGCCACCCGGGTGGGCATGGGCAATCTTATCGGTGTGGTCGCTGCCATCTCTGCCGGCGGCCCGGGAGCCATCTTCTGGATGTGGGTGATGGCGCTTCTTGGTTCTGCCACTGCCTTTGCGGAGGCGACGCTGGCACAGATTTATAAGCAGCGGGATCCGATCTACGGCGGCTTCCGGGGCGGTCCGGCTTACTATATCCACGCACTCTTTGTGAAACCGGGCAGCAGGAAAAAGCGTTCCATTATTGCGATACTCTTTGCCCTCTCCGGTCTTCTCTGCTGGTGCGGCATCAGCCAGGTTATCGGTAATTCCGTATCTTCGGCTTTCCGGAACGCCTTTCATATTCCGCCGCTGTACACTACCATCGTATTGGTACTGGTGGCAGCCTTCATCGTTCTTCGGAAAAATGCCACGGTGAAGGTGCTTGACGTGGTTGTTCCGGTTATGGCAGGCCTGTATTTCTTCCTGACCCTTTTTATTATTTTCAAACATATCGGACAGGTTCCGGCTGTGTTCGCGCGGATTTTCCAGGAAGCCTTTGGCCTTCGCCAGGCGGCTGCCGGCGGTATGGGTGCGGTCATTATGAACGGAATCAAGCGCGGTCTTTTCTCTAATGAGGCCGGAAGCGGTTCCGCTCCCTGTGCGGCTGCGGCTGCGGACATCAGTCATCCGGCCAAGGAAGGCCTTCTGCAGGCACTGGGCGTTTTTATCGACACTCTTCTTATCTGCAGCTGCTCGGCTTTGATTATGCTACTGACTCCCGCATCTCTGACCGATGGACTCCAGGGCATGGACCTTTTACAGACAGCCATGCGGTACCACATCGGTGAGCCAGGCGTGATCTTTATTGCCGTGATCCTGTGGCTGTTCAGCTTCTCCACCTTTATCGGCATCCTCTTTTATGCCCGGTCCAATGTGGCCTATCTGTTCGGCGACAACTGGAGCGCCCAGACGCTCTACAAGGTTCTGGCTCTGGTAATGCTTTTCATCGGCGGCCTGGCCGCCTACACCTTCGTCTGGGATTTGGGCGATATCGGCATCGGTCTCATGACCATCTTCAATATGATGGCGCTGATTCCGCTGTCTCCGAAGGTCATTGAAAGCCTGAAGGATTATGAGCAAAATCATCGGCATGATAAGACACTGTAAATAATATGTCTCTGAAATACAAAGGACTGACATATGAATAAGCTTCACGTTTATTCATATGTCAGTCCTTTTTCTGCCTCTTATTTGTGATAGGGTTCATTTTTCAGAATCCGATAGCTCCGGTACAGCTGCTCCAGCAATACCACCCGCATCAGCTGATGCGGAAATGTCATACGGGAAAAGCTTAAAGCGTAATCTGCACGCTTCATAACCGCCGGAGCCAGGCCCAGCGAACCGCCGATGACAAAGGCGATGTGGCTGGTACCACTTACGCCCAGACGATCAATCTTTTGGGACAGCTCCACGGAATCCAGCATCTTTCCCTCGATGGCCAGGGCAATCACATAGGCATCGTCCTTCAGAGCTTTTAAAATCCTCTCGCCTTCCTTTTCCCGGATGGCCACCTCTTCCGCCTCGCTGGCTCCGTCCGGCGTCTTTTCATCGGCCAGTTCCACAATTTCCAGCTTGCAGTAGCGGCTCAGGCGCTTGGAGTATTCCTTGATCGCGTCTGTAAAATATTTTTCTTTGATCTTTCCAACTACAACACAGGTTATTTTCATAATTCGATGACATCCATATCTTCCGGGATCAGCAGGCGGCCAGTAAAGTATTGCTCTCCCTCGGCCCGATACAGCTCCTGGCGACGGGCAATGTTTTTATCCTCCGTATGGTACAACACCAGATTTTTCACATACAGGCGCTCCGCCAGCTCGCAGGCGTCCTTGACCGTGGAATGGTGCTTCTCATACGGATGGAAGATATCAGCCTGTCCATTCAGGCAGAAGGCCTCGTGAAGAAGCCAGTCGCTTCCGGCGGCGTACGGCTCCTCCCGATCATTGTAGGGCTCGTCGCCGCAGCAGGTCAGCTTCCGGCCGTCCCCCAGATCGCACATGTAACCGTACTGCTTCGCCTTGGTGGAGCCGATATCAAAGAAAGTATAGCGGTGCCCTAAAATCTCCTTTTGTTCACCATCCGTCACCGGAACCAGATGAACACGGTCGCCGATGAGTTTTGTCTCTTTCTTGTTCAGCAACATTTCTGCCAAGACCCGAAGCATCTCTGTCAGCTCCTGATGGGCGTAGATATAAGCCTCCCCCTGATACTTTCCGGCGTTCATATTCTGGCAGATGACGCGCAGCATCCAGATAATGCCCATGACGTGGTCAATATGCTTGTGGGTCACGAAGATATGGTGAATGTCATTTACATCGATTCCGGCTTTCTTAAGACGCGCCAGGATCTCGCTGCCTCCACCGCCGTCTATCAGGAAATGGCCTTCGGCGCTGCTTAAGACGTAGCAGGTATTATAACACTCTGTCACCAGTGCGTTGCCGGTTCCGAGAATCGTAAGCTTCATATGGAATTCCTCACTTTTCTGAAAATGTTTTCATAAAATCTTTTTTTATCTTACCAGAGCTATCCGGGGTTGGCAAGAAGCTGCCGCAAAAAAAGTCGTATCACAGAGAAGGTCTGTGATACGACTTTGAATTCACGTACTGTGAAACTTATTTCTGGCTCAGATACTCATGAATACCCTTTGCAGCCTCTTTACCGGCGCCCATGGCCAGGATAACGGTAGCAGCACCTGTTACCGCGTCGCCGCCTGCGAATACGCCGTCCTTCGAGGTAGCGCCTGTCTCTTCAGATGCAACGATACATTTTCTCTTGTTGATCTCCAGACCCTTAGTGGTGGAGGAAATCAGCGGGTTCGGGGAGGTTCCCAGAGACATGATAACGGTATCGACGTCGATATCGAACTCGGAACCCTCTACCTCTACCGGGCGTCTTCTTCCGGAAGCATCCGGCTCGCCAAGCTCCATGCGAACACAACGGATACCCTTTACCCAGTCGTTCTCATCCTCGAGAATCTCTACCGGATTGGTCAGCAGATCGAAGATGATGCCCTCTTCCTTAGCGTGATGTACTTCTTCCTTACGCGCCGGGAGCTCTTCCTCGGAACGACGGTAGATGATATGTACCTCGGCGCCCAGACGCAGTGCTGTACGCGCAGCGTCCATGGCTACGTTACCGCCGCCGACTACGGCTACCTTTTTGCCGTGGAAGATCGGGGTATCGTAGTTCTCATCAAATGCCTTCATCAGGTTATTTCTGGTCAGGAACTCGTTCGCGGAGAATACGCCGCAGGCTGTCTCTCCCGGAATACCCATAAACTTCGGAAGTCCTGCGCCGGAACCGATGAATACAGCGTCAAAGCCTTCCTCCTCCATCAGCTCGTCGATGGTTACAGACTTTCCGATGATAACGTCAGTCTCGATCTTAACGCCGAGAGATTTTACATTCTCTACCTCCGGAAGTACGACGCCGTCCTTCGGAAGACGGAACTCCGGAATACCGTATACCAGAACGCCGCCTGCTTTATGCAGCGCCTCAAAAATAGTTACGTCATAACCCAGCTTTGCCAGGTCGCCAGCGCAGGTCAGACCTGCAGGACCGGAACCGATGACCGCAACCTTCTTGCCATTCTTCTCTGCGGGAGCTGCCGGCTTGATGCCCTGCTCTCTCGCCCAGTCGGCTACAAAACGCTCCAGCTTACCGATGGAAACTGCCTCGCCCTTGATACCGCGGATGCAGCGTCCCTCACACTGGCTCTCCTGGGGACATACACGTCCGCAGATAGCCGGAAGCGCGGAAGACTCGCTGATTACGCTGTATGCTTTTGCAAAGTCGCCTTCCTTTACTGCGCCGATGAAATCCGGAATATGAATCTGTACCGGGCAGCCTTCCATACATTTTGCTTTCTTACATCCGAGACATCTCTGTGCCTCTTCTACTGCCTCGTCCTTATTGTAACCAAGGCAGACCTCATCGAAATTCGTAGCACGAACCTTCGGATCCTGCTCTCTTACCGGAACCTTCTTTAATACGTCAGCCATTACTTGTCACCTCCGCAATTTCCACATCCGCCGTGATGTGTCTTTCCTTCCTTGTATGCAAGCATGCGGCGGCCTTCTTCTGTCTTGTACATAGCTGCACGCTTCATCGCCTGATCGAAATCAATCTTGTGGCCGTCGAACTCCGGTCCGTCTACACAGGCGAACTTGACCTCGTCGCCTACTACCACACGACAGGCTCCGCACATACCGGTTCCGTCTACCATGATCGGGTTCATGCTGACGATAGTCGGGATGCCCAGCTTCTTCGTGGTCAGACAGGCGAATTTCATCATGATCATCGGTCCGATGGCTACACACAGATCGTAGTGATGGCCCTCGCTTACCAGCTTCTCCAGCATAGCGGTACCTACGCCCTTGAAGCCGTAGCTTCCGTCGTCGGTACACAGATACAGGTTGCCGACCTTGCTCATTTCCTCTTCCATGATCAGGATGTCTTTGGAACGGGCGCCGATGATGATATCGCACTCTATGCCATGCTCATGCAGCCATTTTGCCTGCGGGTATACCGGAGCGGTGCCTACGCCGCCTGCAATGAAGATAACCTTCTTCTTCTTTACTTCTTCTAAGTCGTCGGTAACCAGCTCGGACGGACGTCCCAGCGGTCCTACGAAGTCAAGAAAATAATCTCCCTCTTTCAGGTCTACCATCTTGCTGGTAGATACGCCGATGGGCTGGAATACGATGGTAACAGTTCCGGCTTCTCTGTCATAATCACAGATGGTCAGCGGAATACGCTCCCCCGTCTCATCCAGTCTTACGATAATGAACTGTCCCGGCTGACAAGAAGCTGCCACTCTCGGAGCGAGGACAACTTTCTTGTAAACATTTGCAGAGAGCTGCTCTGCTTTTACAATCTTGAACATACGTTTCCTCCTGGAGTATAATCTTGCGAATTTTAAAACCCGCTTAAGGGCCGTCGGAATCGCTTCCCACGGCCAAATCTAACTCATCTTTAATATAATAATGCAATTTTCCGAAGATTTCAACTGTTAATTCATTTTCTGCGCATGTAATCCGGAAGTTTTACACTTCATAATCGAAGCATGCCCGATCACAGGTAGCCGGTTTGATAATCTCGGTCGCTACCGCTACGTGAAGCGGATGTACCTGATAGGCCGCCAGGTCCTCCGCGGTCTCCACATCGGATACCAACAGCAGTTCCCGGTTGCTTCCCGGAAGCCTGTTCAGCTTCATTTCCGCGAAGGTCAGGCCTTTAATCTGTCCCACCAGCGCTTTCAGACGCGCGTCCGCCTCTTTTGCCAGGGTCTCTTTCTTCTCCTCCGGAAAATCCTCTTTAAAATTCCACATAACCAGATGCTTTACCATAATGTTTCCTCCTCTTTAATTATCATCGTCCGTATCAGCACCGGCTGCCGGGAAATCCAGCTTATAGGCCAGTACCAACGGTTCGCTTATCATACCTTTTTTATTGATGGCAACGGCGCAGAGTAAAACTTCCCCTTCTTCCATCAGTTCAATGGGGCCTTCATACCGGGTGCTCTCACTGGTTGGGATGCTGCCGTCCAGTGTATAATAAATGCTTCCATATTCTGTTGACAGGTTCAGCCGCAGATAATAATTGTAAATGCCCTCCGGCGTATCACAGGCAGGCTTTTCAATCCGATAAGGCAGTAGCGCGTCCCGGATATCCGGATACGGACATTCCGCTATCACGTCTCCTACCAGCTCCGTCTGCCCGGTCTCATTTAAAAGCTCCATCAAATCCAGATACAGCTCCTGCAATGCCTGACTGTCTCCCCGGGCCAGACTTTCTGTTTCTACAGCCTGTTTCATATAAGTCAGAGCCGGGGCTTTGGCTCCTGTCTTCGCATAGACTTCTGCAAGCAGACGCAAAGCTTCCGTATCACTGCCGTTCTTCTCATTCTGAATCTCCTGCGCCCGACGCAGATACATGATAGCCTTTTCATATTCTCTTTTTTTCTCGTACTGTCTGCCTTTTCGAAGTTGATAGGAATAATTATTATCGCTGGTCATTGCAGAATAAGACAGTGTAAAAGCGCATCCGCAAATCAGCAGCACCATCAGAAAGAGCAGACTCTTATAGCGAAAGCACAACGAAGTCCGCTTTCCTTCACCGGACGTTTTTCTGCCCTTTCCCGCTGTCGTCCCGGATTCTTCCGAAACCGGAAAGCTATCCGGTTTCATTTCTTCCGGTTCTTCCTGCCCAATCAGCACCTCGTCCAGCGGATCATAGTCCGGAACAATCTGAATTTCATGTCCACAATGTTCACAATATATTTTTCCGGGTTCCAGCTCACTCCCGCAATTTGGACATTTCATAAGCTTCCTCTCTTTTGCAATCAGACGTATTCTTCCAGATAACGTTCAAATTCTTCCATGGTCATCAAAATTTCCCGGGGCTTGGTTCCGGCTTCTTCGCCCACTACCCCAGCTTCAGACAGCTGATCCATGATACGGGCGGCCCGGTTAAAGCCCACTTTAAACCAGCGCTGCAGCATACCGATGGATGCCTTGTCTTTTTCGATAATGAATTTTCCGGCTTCCGCAAACAGTGCGTCCCTCTCCGGGCCGTCGCCCGACCCGCTGCTATTGCTTTCCTGCTCTGCTGTCTGCACTGTATTGATGTGATCTTCGACAGCTGCATTATAACCGTTTCCGCTGTTATTCTCCTTCAGGAACTCTACTACCGCGCTCACCTCTTCGTCAGAGACAAATGCGCCCTGCACACGGACCGGCTTGGGATAACCGTAAGGATAAAACAGCATATCGCCCTTACCTAGCAGTTTTTCCGCTCCATTCATATCGAGAATGGTTCTCGAATCCACACCGGAAGATACCGCAAACGCGATACGGGACGGCATGTTGGCCTTAATAAGACCTGTGATAACATTCACAGATGGTCTCTGGGTCGCGATAATCAGATGAATCCCCGCCGCGCGGGCCAGCTGCGCCAGACGGCAGATGGCGTCCTCCACTTCACCCGGAGCCACCATCATCAGATCTGCCAGCTCGTCGACCACAATGACAATCTGGGGCAGCTTCTGGGGTTTGGTGTCATCTTCAATGTGTTCAATATTCTTAATTTTCTCATTGTAACCGGCCAGGTTCCGGACATTGTAATCCGCAAAGAGCTTGTAGCGATGGGTCATCTCCGCCACCGCCCAGTTCAGGGCTCCGGCCGCCTTTTTCGGATCCGTTACCACCGGAATCAGCAAATGGGGAATGCCGTTATATGTACTCAGCTCTACCACCTTCGGATCGATCATGATAAGCTTCACCTCATCCGGAGACGCCTTATACAAAAGACTCATGATCAGCGTGTTGATACAGACAGATTTACCGGAACCGGTAGCTCCGGCAATCAGAAGATGGGGCATCTTGGCAATATCCGTCACCATGATTTTACCTGCAATATCTTTGCCCACCGCAAAGGCCAGTTTCGACTTATGGCTCTTGAATTCCTGGGAGGAAACCAGCTCCCGGAAAGATACGATGGAATTCTCCGCATTGGGAACCTCAATACCCACGGCTGCTTTTCCCGGAATCGGCGCTTCAATTCGCACATCAGTCACGGCTAGATTCAGCTTGATATCATCGGCCAGGCTTACGATCTTGTTGACCTTGACGCCCTGATCCGGCTGAAGCTCATAGCGGGTCACGGCCGGACCCTGGCTTACATCCGTGACCGTTACGCCCACGCCGAAGTCCCGGAGAATCTGCTGCAAATGAAGAGCCGTCTCATGCAGAATCCGATCCGTGTCTTTATTCTCTGTATGCTTCACCTGATTCAGCAGACGAAGAGGCGGATAAACGTATTCCTGCGGAAGCGCTGTCGGCGTATCCGCTTTCTCCGGCACCGTCTTCGGCTGTTGTGCCGGTTCCACTGTCGGCATATGGGGCGGTTCCGCCTTTCTGACCGGCTTCTCCGGCCGGGATTCCGATGCCGAAGCTTCCGGCTGAACCTGCTCCCGTACTTCAGGCTCCGGCCAGACAAATGGATCTGCTTCCACTTTCTGCTCCTCCGGCTCTGACGTCGGACGCTCCCGGTGAATCGGAATCCGGAACATCTCATCCAGATCCTTCAGGTCCGGTTCTTCTGCATATTCAAAAGCTTCCGGCTGTTCTGTCTGCTCCGGCAATCCGGCCGCGTCTGTGCCATCCATATCAGGCAGGGTAATCTCCCGCATTTCATCCGTATAAGCTTCTTTATTCACACAGGGCTTTTGCCCGGCTGCTTCATTTCCCGGGGTATTTTTTCCGGCTGTCTCTTTTATCGCGGTTTCCTCCAGCGCTATCCCGGACACCTTGTGCTCCACTCTGGGTCTGCGTGGCTCCCGGAACTTCTTCGGCGATTTTTCCGCTTCTGCCGGTTCTTCATTCTCCAGTTCTTCCGTCTCCATGGCTGCCCGTTCTTCCATGGCCTTCCTTCTGGCATCCCGGCGCTCCTCAGCCTGAATCCGGTATCGCTTCGCGTCCTCTTTCGCTGAATCGTATACCTTTTTGCTTCCGCTTTTTACGCCGCCGATAAAAGAACGTTCGGTGATTACCACAGCACAGATAATAAACAGTACCAATATGATAATCCAGGCACCCACCGCGCCAAAAGCTCCGGTCAGCGCCTTGCAGATCAGGCCGCCAACCGCGCCGCCGCCTGTCTTATGCTCTGACGCATAGGTATAGAAAGCCGTTACAGTTCCGGCCCCGTCCTTTTCTCCGAATATCAGTTCGAATGCCGCGCACAAAAGAATGCCTGCCATCACCATGGCTGCCGCTTTCACAACCGCAATGGTATTATCCCGGTTTGAAATCGAAAACGCTGTAACCAGGAACAAAACCACTGGCAAAATATATGCAAATATTCCAAAAATACCGAACATAACACCGCTGACAAAACTGCCCGCGGCTCCGCCGACTCCGAAATTACTGATTAGAAGCAGAACGGAAACCGCGAAAAGAATCAGAACCGTCACCTCATCCCGGATAAACGCGTTTTCTTCTTTCCGCTTCGCTGTTGTCTTTCTGGAGGCCGTTGTCTTTTTTCGTGTGGTTGTCCGGCGTTTACCGGAGTTCCCTGCTGCCATCTCTTATGTCCTCCCCTTTTACTCGCATAATTATTCTTATTATATCATTTCTGGGCCTCGCTGTCCACGCATCATTTTTCCTCTATAAGCGTCCGCAGCTTTTTAAAAGCCTGAGCGATTCCCCCTATCTCATTGATGAGTCCTTCCTTCACAGCCTGTCCGCCTACCAGGACAGAACCCACATCTTTTGTCAGCTCTCCTGTTTCCAGCATAAGCTTCGAAAGCCGTTCTCCCGAAATAGTACTGTGGGTGGTGATGAAACCGGAAATCCGGGCCTGAATTTTCTGGAAATAATCAAAGGTCTGAGGAACGCCGATAATCAATCCGGTCATCCGTACCGGATGAATCATCATGGTTCCGGTGGGAACAATAAAGGAATAATCCGCTGAAACTGCCAACGGCACACCAATGGAATGGCTGCCTCCTAAAACCAGTGACACCGTAGGCTTGCTTAAAGACGCGATCATTTCCGCTATGGCAAGTCCCGATTCTACATCGCCGCCCACTGTGTTGATGAGAACCAGGAGACCCTCCTCGCTCGGGCTGCCCTCCAGGGCCGCAAGCTGTGGAATCACATGTTCATACTTGGTAGTTTTCGCGTTAGACGCCAGACACTCATGCCCCTCGATTTCGCCGATGATATTCAAAAGGCGGATTCTATGTTCGCCTTCTTCAAGCGTCACCTGACCATAATCCTCGATTTCCTGGTTCTGTTCTTTCTGAACTTCTGTCTTCTGCTGTTTTTCCTTTTCCATAAAAAATACCCTGACCTTTCTCACATACTTTTTCTTTAGTATGCTTTCCGGTCAGGGCATTTATACCTGTTCGAAGGCTTAAGCCATGTAGCGGTTCTTCAGATCATATACCATCTCTGTATAGCGCTCCCGGCATGCTTCATTCTCACCGTTTTCGATCTTGTGGATACAATCCATAAGATAATCATTCCAGATCTCTTCGTATACAGCGTCTGCGTCTTCCTGTCGTCCGATACGGTTCACGATAGTGGGGGCGATATTGTAATATTCCTTTACCATCGCTTCGCCGTCCTCACGCCTCAGAAGATACTCATCGCGATAAGAACGTAAAAGCTCCAGCTCATAGCAGTCGTCAGCTTTGCCCTGGCGCTCACAGGCCGCGGTCGTAATATAACAGAACTTTCGATGGAAACCCTGCTCTATTTTCTCATAATCCGCCTTGCCTACCGATGTCTTAAACGCTTCGTTCCATTTCGCTACCAACACATCCGTCAGCGGCTCTGCGGAATCATTCTTCTGCTTCTGCTCCAGAATCGCCGGAAATACGTAAACAGCCAGGATCATATTGTAATTGATCTGCTGTTCATTTTTCTTTCCTTTCTTGGGAATGCCCTCAAGCTCCGCCCGGGCGCAATCCACCAGATGTTCTGCCAGCTTATTAAGCCAGGCAGCCGGATTTTCCTCCTGCTGGTATACAGCCTCAATGGCGTTTATCGTGTCCAGATGCTTACGCAGGTAGGCCTGAAATGCTTCCGGATACACGCTTTTCTTAAAGGAAGTCATGGGATTGCCCTCTGTCAGAAGCATATCCTCGATGCCCTGCATGGCCTGATTATAACTCTCTCCGTATGCTACCAGATCCATATGTACTCCTCCCGATTACTCGTCCCAGTTATGATATACATTCTGCACGTCGTCATCCTCATCCAGAAGATCCAGTGTTCTCTGCAGATTCTTAACCGCGTCCTCGTCAGTCAGAGTTACGTAAGTCTGCGGAATCATGGTAACCTCTGCCTCTGCCATGGGGATTCCCTTTTCCTCCAGCGCAGCACGTACTTCACTGAAAGAATCCGGATCGGTCAAAATCTCGAAGCTGTCTTCTTCCTCGGAGAAATCCTCTGCCCCTGCGTCCAGCGCCAGCATCATCAGATCGTCCGGATCCATATCGCACTCCTCGCGGTCTACGATGATCTGTCCCTTCTTATCAAACATATAGGATACACAGCCCTGGTTGCCGATGGAGCCGTTGCCCTTGGTAAAGGCGCTTCTTACATTGGCCGCGGTACGGTTCTTGTTGTCGGTCAGCGCATCTACAATGATAGCGATGCCGTTGGGTCCATAGCCTTCATAAGATACATACTCATAATTAACAGCATTGGCGTTTCCTGCCGCTTTCTTGATACCTCGGTCAATGGTATCGTTGGGCATATTAGCCGCCTTTGCCTTGGCAATGACATCACGCAGCTTGCTGTTGTTGTTCGGGTCAGCGCCGCCCTCCTTTACAGCTACAGCCAACTCACGGCCAATGATGGTGAAAATCTTTCCCTTTGCTGCGTCATTCTTCTCTTTTTTATGCTTAATGTTCGCAAATTTTGAATGTCCTGACATATCTAAACACTCCTATTCTTCCTGTTCTGTACTTTTTGCCGCCGGTTCTGTCAGATCCCGACAGACGGTTCTCTCTATTTTAGCACTAATTTTTTTGAATGGCAAGTCTTATGTATCCAATTCGAGACTTACCCGCAAAGCTTCATTCACCCGATGAAGGGATTTTTCATCCAGATGACAGATTTTATCCCGGAGCCGCTGCTTGTCAATGGTCCGCAGCTGCTCCAGCAGAATCACGGAATCCCGTACAATCTGACACTGTCTGGTACTCAGTTCCACATGAGTCGGCAGCTTCGCTTTATTCATCTTCGAAGTAATGGCCGCCACGATGACTGTGGGACTGTGCCGGTTGCCGGTATCATTCTGAATCACAAGCACCGGGCGCACACCGCCCTGCTCGGAACCAATCACCGGTCTTAAATCCGCGTAATATACATCGCCCCGTTTGATTATCACATTTTTCACACTCCAATTAAAAAAATACATAAGGTCTTTCCTCTCAAGTATTTCCAAAATTTTCGTGTCTATACGCCGGCTTTTTCAGGCGTAGAAATCGTGAATCTCAGACACCTGCCCGTGCCGCAGATAAATCCGCGGAACGCGCTGGGACAAATCACAGACAAATTCGTAGTTAAACCGCCCGGACAGCTCCGCCAGTTCATCCACGGACAGAACCGCTTCTCCGTTTTTGCCAAACATGGTCACTTCCATGCCCGGAACTGCTTCCGGAATCTCCGTCACATCTACCATCATCTGATCCATACAGACTCTGCCGCAGATAGGCGCCCGCTTACCAGCGATCAGTACCACGCCCTTATTGGACAGGCTTCTCGGATACCCGTCCGCATAGCCCACAGGGACGGTAGCAATCCGGCGCGCAGAATCAGCCGTATAAATGCCGCCATAGCTTACTTCCGTTCCGGGCGCGATGGTCTTTACATGTACAATATGACTTTTCATCTCCATCGCCGGTCTCAGGGGAACCAGCTCCTTCTTCACCTCGTCGGAAGGATACAGACCGTATACCGTAATACCAGCCCGTACCATATCCAGATTTACCTCCGGCAAATCAATGATGCCGGCGCTGTTGGAGCAGTGATGAATCTGAAATTTCACGCCGGCTGCCTCACAGGCTTCCCGGAACGCGCAGTACCGGGCAAGCTGCTTCTCGGTAGCCGCTTTATCCAGCTCGTCAGATTTGGCAAAATGGGTAAACAGCCCCTCCATCCTGATGCCCGGAAGCTTACTGATAGCGCAGACATCCTGCACGCTCTCTTTGGTATCCGCAAATCCAATCCGGCTCATACCGGTATCTACTTTAATATGAACACTCACTTCTTTTTGCTGTCGAACTGCTTCCGCAGACAGTTCCTTCGCCATATCCAGGCGAAATACTGTGGGGCGGATATCCAGGCGCACCAGCTCCTCATAATCCTCCGGAAATACGTACCCCAGAATCAGGATTGGCTTTTGAATGCCATTTCTTCGAAGCTCTGCAGCTTCTTCAATGGTCGCTGCCGCAAAGCCCCACAGATAATCCTTCTTTTCTATCATTCTAGCAATGGGCGCTGCTCCATGTCCATACCCGTTGGCCTTCACTACAGCCGCAATTCTTGTTTTTTCTTTCAGGTTTGCCTTCATAGCCTCAAAATTATCTTCTATGGCATCTAAATCCACATAAGCCGCCACGCGCTTATATCCTTTCACGTCTGACACTCCTCACTATCCTTAATATACTATGCGTTTACATGCAAAAGGGAGCCAAAAGCTCCCTTTTATCATACTTCACTCCGATACTCCGTCAGGAACGGGGATGCTCTTTCTCATACCGTGTAATATTGTAAGAAAGCTGCATCAGGCTCTCTGACAAATGAACATTCTCTACCAGGACGTCCGACGGAACATCCAGATCGATATGGGCGAAATTCCAGATAGCCTTGATTCCATACTGAACCAGAAGCTTCGTCATCTCCTCTGCCTTGGACTTTGGCAGTGTCAATGCCGCAATCTGAATATCTTCATCCTTGATGAAGCTCTCCAGATCCTCCAGCATGTGAATCTGGATGCCCCGGACGCTTAAGCCCTTTAAAATAGGATTTACATCAAAAATGCCTTTTATGTAGAAACCGCGTTTTTCAAAATCCACATAATTGGCCAGAGCCTGTCCCAGATTACCACCGCCGATGATGATCATGTTATGTTTCTTGTCAAGGCCCAGAATCTTGCCGATTTCCTCATACAGATATTTGACATTGTATCCGTACCCCTGCTGCCCAAAACCGCCAAAGTTGTTCAGATCCTGCCGGATCTGTGACGCCGTGACACTCATCCGTTTACTCAGCTCGCCGGAGGAAATACGTTCTACTCCATTTTCCATCAGTTCTCCGAGATAGCGATAATAGCGCGGCAGCCGCTTGATAACTGCTTTTGAGATCTCTCTCTCTTCCATAATATTCTGCACATCCCTCAATAAATCTTTCAAAACTGTTTTTATTATAATCGAAAAGCAAATTTTTTGTCAATCTTTTTACTGGATTCTTCTGAAAGAATCGTAGATTTTATCTTGTTCAATCCTGTATTTTTCGCTATAATAGACTTCATGTGACATTCAACAACGAAAAACAGAGGTGTTTTTATGATATTAGCATGTCAAAATATAAACAAAGCCTTCGGAACCGACGTGATTCTGAAAAACGCGTCCTTCCACATGGAGGATCGGGAAAAAGCCGCCGTGGTCGGTATCAACGGCGCAGGCAAATCCACCCTCTTAAAAATCATCATCGGGGAAATGGAAGCAGACTCCGGCGAGGTGGTTCTGGCAAAAGGCAAAACCATCGGCTATCTGGCACAGCATCAGGATCTGAACAGTGATCATACCATTTACCAGGAGCTGCTGACGGTCAAGCAGGACGTTATCGATCTGGAGACCCGTATCCGGGAGATCGAAGCGCAGATGAAGGAGCTGTCCGGCACTGCGCTGGATATGGCGCTGGAGCAGTATACCCGCATGAACCATGAATTTGAACTTAAAAACGGCTACGCCTATAAGAGCGAGGTGGTCGGCGTCCTGAAGGGACTGGGGTTTGAAGAGGAAGAGTTCGAGAAGCATGTCAACAAGCTGTCCGGCGGTCAGAAGACCCGCGTATCTTTAGGCAAGCTTCTGCTCTCCCATCCGGATCTCATTATGCTGGACGAGCCCACCAACCACCTGGACATGAATTCCATCGCCTGGCTGGAAACCTTTCTTTTGAACTACGACGGCGCGGTTCTGGTGGTTGCCCATGACCGGTATTTTCTGAACCGGATCGCCACGAAGATTATCGAGATTGACGCCGGCGAGGTGACCACCTTCCAGGGCAATTACTCCGACTATGCCGCGAAGAAATCACAGCTTCGGGAAGCCCGCATGCATGCCTGGCTGAATCAGCAGCGGGAAATCAAACATCAGGAAGAGGTCATCCAAAAACTGAAATCCTTTAACCGGGAAAAATCCATCAAACGGGCTGAAAGCCGCGAAAAAATGCTGGACAAGATGGATATACTGGAGAAACCCACGGAAGTCCGCTCTGAGATGCATATCACCCTGGAGCCAAAGGTAGTCAGCGGAAATGACGTGCTGACCGTAGAGGGTCTTTCCAAATCCTTTGGCAGCCAGACCCTCTTCACGGATCTGAATTTCGACGTTAAGCGCGGCGAACGGGTAGCTCTTATCGGCAACAATGGAACCGGAAAAACTACAATATTAAAGATTCTGAATGGATTACTGGAAGCTGACAGCGGTTCCTTTACCTTGGGCTCCAAGGTTCATATCGGTTATTACGATCAGGAGCATCACGTGCTGCACCCGGAAAAGACACTGTTTGAAGAGATTTCCGACGCTTACCCGGATCTGGACAATACAACGATTCGAAGCACCCTGGCCGCTTTTCTTTTCACCGGCGACGATGTGTTCAAACGAATCTCGGAGCTCTCCGGCGGCGAACGGGGACGTGTCTCTCTGGCGAAGCTGATGCTCTCCGAGGCCAATTTTCTGATTCTTGACGAGCCCACCAACCATCTGGACATCGTCTCCAAGGAGATTCTGGAGCAGGCCCTGAACCGCTACACCGGCACCGTGCTTTATGTCTCCCATGACCGTTATTTTATCAATACAACCGCCACACGGATCCTCGATCTGACCGGCGGACAGTTAGTCAATTATATCGGCAATTACGATTATTATCTAGAAAAGCATGATATTCTGACGCCGAAGACGCAGAACCCGGAGCTTCCGGAGGCCAAAGCGGCAGAACCGGAATCTGCAGGAAAACTGGACTGGAAACAGCAGAAAGAGGAACAGGCACGTCAGAGGAAACGGGAAAATGATTTCAAAAAGACGGAAGCGGAAATCTTCGACCTGGAGACCCGGGACGGCGAAATCGATCAGCTTCTGACTCAGGAATCCGTCTACACGAATGTGGCGGAATGCATGAAACTTCACAAAGAAAAGGAGGCCATTGCGGCCCGTCTTGAAATTCTATACGAACAATGGGAAGCGCTGGCTCAATGATTGGCCAGCGCTTCATTAAATTCGGCTAAATTGTCTTCTGTCACATACATGCCGAAGCCCTGATCTTCCAGGCTCTCATCCGTCACCCCGTTAAAGATGCGGTCGATAATCATATCTCCCACCACTTCTGTATAATGACTGGATTCATAAAAATAGTTCTTATCCATGGTCACGGCATTTTCCCCGCTGAAGTTATAAAAGCTCCCCGCTGCTCCGGCCAGCCATCCCAGGTACTGATCGTAACCGAAATGCTTGGACTCCTGATAGGTCCGGTAATAAAGCGGATTGGTAAACACAATCAGGTTAATCCCATACTCTTCGCACAATTCCCGAATCCGCCGGATGTCCAGAAGCGAATCAGCCATATAATCGGTATAATAATCGTCCCAGTAGGGCACATCGTCCTTGAAGGTTCCGCCAAGAGACGGATCCCGGAGCGTACTTCCGCTCCGATAATAGCGTTCCACATAATCCGGATCGGTCACTTCATGATTTCGAATCACATCCAAGGACAGCAGAACGCCCTTAATGCTAAGGTATTTTCCATAAAATCCCAGTCTATCTGTCCTCGGATAGGGGATCCGGTAAAACTGATTCTGATGCAGGGACGGATCCACGAAGGCGGAAATATTATCCACGCCGATCATGACATTTTTCGGAATGATTCCATTGGCAATCATCTCCTGCAGGTTCTCCAGATGCTCCGCCGGCAGTCCTTCTGAATAGGACATATTGTACCATTTTCCATCTGGAATTTTTTCTGTGTCCACAAAGCCAGTCCGGGAGGAACCGAACAGGAATGAATCAAACTTGTCCGGATTATGCAGGATGTACTGCATTTTAATGTAATTGCTGTTGGGCTCTACCCCATTATCCCGGATTTTCTGCCAATGAAAAACATTGTAAGGATCCACCGCCATGGGAATGGCCAGCTCCAGAATCAGGATAAAAATCACAAACGGCGCAATTTTACGTAAAAATCGTCTCATAGATGTCCTCATTAAAACTGAAAGTATACAAAACTGTACTCGCCCAGCTGACGACTGTAAAGCACGACAAAAATCAGGGCGAAATAAAATGTATAGCGCACCGGCTTACCAAAACGGCCAAACCACTGACATACATCTTCCCTAAGCGCAATATAATCGTGCGCCATAAGCAGCACCACCCAGAACAGCACCAGCTTCAGTTCGTTGCTCTGAATCAGCCCGGCTTTTTTGAAGGCCACGTAACATTCCTTCACATAACTCAAAGGATGGGTAATGCCGTCAAAGAGATGGGTCAGAATATAAATTGCGTCTGACATGGTATTTGCCCGGAAAAACAGCCAGGCCAGGGTCACAAAGGCAAAAGTCAGAAGTACTCGGAACCTGTTTTTTCCCTCTTTTCCGGGTGGGAAATACTGATTCCAGATCCGTTCGAATATCTGCGCCGCGCCGTGAAGTCCGCCCCAGATCACAAAAGTCCAGCTGGCCCCGTGCCAGAGACCGCTTACCAGAAAGGTCACAAGCAGATTCCGGTACGTCTTCCATTTTCCGGCACGGCTGCCGCCCAGCGGAATATATACATAATCCCGGAACCAGGTGGACAGAGAAATATGCCATCTGGCCCAAAACTCTTTCACAGAAGCCGCGAAATAAGGGCTCTTGAAATTATTGACCAGATCAATGTCAAAAAGACAGGCCACCCCCCGGGCAATATCCGAATAACCGGAAAAATCACAGTAAACCTGGAAGGCATAAAAAAGTGTCGCCACGCCAAGAGCCAGACCTGTAAAACTTGTCACCTGATTGTATACAATATCCACGCTGGAGGAAAGCACATCCGCAATGGCAATTTTCTTAAAATAGCCCCATGCAATCAGCTTGGCACCCCGGATAGCCTTGTCATACTCAAAATGATGTTCTTCCTCTATCTGCGGCATCAGATGCTCCGCCCGTTCAATGGGACCGGCCAGCAGAAGCGGAAAAAAGGACACAAAGGCCGCGTATTTTCCAAAATGGCGGCAGGCCTTCGTCTTTCCCTTATAGACGTCGATCACATATCCAAGCGTCTGGAAAGTATAGAACGAGATACCTACCGGAAGCACCAGCTTCAGCGTCACCGGGCTCATGGAAATCGATGCACGCGCCAGAAGCGCTGTCACAGAACTGCTCAGGAAATTAAAGTATTTGAAAAAGAACAAAAGACCGAGGCAGACCAGCAGGGCCAGACCCATACATAGCTTCTTTTTCTTCTGTTCTTCTGTTTTCTCAATCACGAGTGCCGTTCCGTAAGAGACTGCCGTAGTCAGCAGAATCAGCAAAATGTATTTCGCGTTGGCGCTCATATAAAAGTAGTAACTGGATACCAGCAGGACGCCCCACCTGTGTTTCGGGGGCGTCAGCCAGTAAATCACAAATACAATAGGCAAAAATATATAAAATGCATTGGAATTAAACAGCATTTAAAAGTTCCTCTAAGGTCTTTCGGATCTCTTTGATAAAATCACCGCTGGAAAGCACCGTCGGATTCGGAAGGGTCGTAATTAGCGCCAAATCTTTGGTCATTTTTCCGTTTTCAATGGTTGCAATGGAAGCCTGCTCCAGTTTATCCGCAAACTCTGTCAGGGCCGGGTTCTGATCCAGCTCTCCGCGCTTTCTTAAGGCGCCGGACCATGCGAAGATGGTCGCCATGGAATTGGTAGAGGTCTCCTCGCCCTTCAAATGCTTGTAATAATGGCGCTGTACGGTTCCGTGTGCCGCCTCATATTCGTAATATCCATGCGGAGATACCAGCACAGAGGTCATCATAGCCAATGAGCCAAAGGCAGTGGCAATCAAATCACTCATGACGTCGCCGTCATAATTCTTGCAGGCCCAGATATAACCACCCTCGGACTTGATCACACGGGCTACCGCGTCATCGATCAGCGTATAAAAATAGGTAATGCCCAGTTTCTCAAACTGTTCTTTATATTCCTTCTCATAAATCTCCTGGAAGGTATCTTTGAAGAAATGATCATATTTCTTGGAAATCGTATCCTTGGTGGCAAACCACAAATCCTGCCTCTGGGAAACCGCGTAGGAAAAGCAGCTTCTGGCAAAGCTTTCGATGGAGCTCTCCAGATTGTGCATGCCCTGTACCACGCCGCCCTCTTTGAAGTCATGGATAGTCTCGCGCAGCTCGGTTCCATCCTCACCGGTAAATACAAGCTCACATTTTCCGGGACCCGGAATCCGCATTTCCGCAGCCTTGTATACATCACCATAAGCATGACGTGCAACGGTAATTGGCTTCTTCCAGTTTTTTACATATGGTTCGATGCCCTTTACGATAATCGGAACCCGGAATACTGTTCCGTCAAGAATCGCCCGGATGGTACCATTGGGACTCTTCCACATCTGTTTTAAATCGTACTCCTCCATGCGAGCCGCATTAGGGGTAATGGTCGCACATTTCACCGCCACACCGTACTTTTTGGTAGCTTCTGCAGCGTCCACAGTCACCTGATCGTCCGTCGCGTTCCGGTGTTCCAGTCCCAGGTCATAATATTCGGTCTTTAAATCAACAAATGGAAGAAGAAGCTCATCCTTAATCATCTTCCAGAGAATCCGTGTCATCTCATCTCCGTCCATCTCTACCAGCGGAGTTGTCATCTTAATTTTTTCCATCGTAGGTCCTCCTAGGGTTTGCGTTTTTCCGCGCTTTGTTCTTTATTATAGACGATTCCCCCTGGGACTGCAAGTTCAAAATCGTCCCAGCGCCGCAAATGCCTGATAGAGATTCAAGGAACCGTAGCCCCAGGAGCGGTTGGGATAAAGGAGGGACGCGCTTCGATCCGCGCCGCGAACCAACAGCTGTTTGATTTCCAGTGTTCCCATCGTCAGCCTGTTTTTCCGTACAACTCCCCATTCCAGTAAAAGTGCTGCCGCCCCGGCTGTCACTGCTGCCGCGGCACTGGTTCCGGTAAGATTCACTGCCCGGTTTTCCGGCCCATAAGCCGCTACCGCTACCCCGGGCGCTGCTAAATCCGGCTTGATTCTCCCGTTTCGTGTAAATCCCCTTCCGGAATCCATATAGATACTGCCATTGGAAGACCGGTAAGCCCCTGTGGTAATCGGCGTCTCCGTATTGCCCGGCTCCGTCAGTGTGATATCCGGATTCGAGTTTAAAAATACAGTCTCACTGCTTACAAAGCCTGTCACCGGCAGCCAGATGTTGTAAACGCCATCTACGATACGTTCCCCGTAGACGCGGATCCGCCAGATTCCCGGAGACGGATCCGCCATGCGGACAACAATCAGTTGATCGCCGCTAAAGAGATTCAGTGTCTGGAAATTCACATAGATCACGGTATTTTCAAAGAGGAAATCAAACATCCAGTTTTTCTGTCCCGAGGTGACCCGCGGAACCTCTTCCCCCGAAGGCGATATGAGTGATACGGAAAATACATCCAGTGTGTTACTCCACAGTTCCATCATCACGCCCTGTTCCCGCTCTGCCACCCTCACTTCCACATCCTGGTACGGATCCCCCTCTCCCATCACGCCATAATAATGGTGCCCCTGATTGGCCTCATTTCCCCCTGCAAGAATGATACAGCGGCCCGCCCGGACGGCAATGGCGTTAAGATATGAGGATAAAGGCGAAGTGCCGGTATGGCCGCCCATATTGCTGCCAAGAGCCAGACAGATAACTAGGGGCAGGCTTTCCTTTTGCGCCAGTTCATGCAGAAAACGGACCCCCAGCATGATATCATTTTCCTGATAAGCTTCCGCTTCCTCAGGTACCAGAAAATATTCCTTCAGATAACGCTTGGCCGGTTTCAGCTTTACCATGGCAATGGACGACAACGGCGCGGCTCCGATCCAGCCGGTCTCACGGTTTTCGCTTCCCGCCGCAATGGACGCAAGCTTCGTTCCGTGGCCGGAAATATCCCGGGTAGGCACTGTTTCATAAGGCTGTTCCGCAGACAGCGCCCCATTGATCTCTGACTTTGTATACACACTGCCATAGTGAATACCCTCCGGCGGCGTTCCGTTCTGATCCGTCTGGTCCCAGATGGCCAGAATCCGACTTTTTCCCGCATTGTCCAGGAAGCAGCGGTTCCGATAATCAATCCCTGTATCAATAAACCCCAGCAATACGCCCTGTCCCCGAAGGTTCAGTACCGGCTGATTCTGCAGAGCCAGAATTCCGGAGGCCTCCAGATTTTCCGTCTGCAGCGTTGTATACAAAGTAGGAAATAGTTCATAACTGTACTCGTACAGTCGTTCCCGATCCGCCGTCCATTTTCTGCGATCCGCGTAAAATACCGTGTAGTAATCATTGATGCGCTGCACGCATACATCCGGATAGATTTCCCGGATATCCTCCTCCCGTACATTGGTCTGCCAGATAAAATCCGCGTAATTTTCCGACACTATTTTTTCTCTGCATGCTTCGTCCATACCGCACCGCCCGTAAGTTCTTTTTACAGCCTATGCTCTCTTTATCTGATCATGCTTTTTTCAGAAGCCCCGGCAGCCAGATTTCACCAAAGCCTTGATGGTTCGGGGCAAGTTTCAGATCTCTGCAGCCTGTCTGCAGCCGCTTTTTTATCTGTTCATTGGTAAGTTCCGGTTCGGCGGACAAAAGTAAGACAAGCGCTCCTGCTGTCACAGAGGTTGCCATGGAGGTGCCTGATTTAACGCTGTAAAATGGATTGCCAGGACTCTCAAAATCCGCCCGGCAGGAACGAATTTCCGCTCCGGGAGCAACCACCTCCGGCTTAAGAACGCACGCCGATATGGGACCCCGGCCAGAATAATGCACCCTTCGGATGCCGCGCACCGGAACGGCCAGTTCATCATCAGAGGAACCCACTGTAATTACCTTTTCACTGGTTCCCGGAACCGTAATGCTGGATCTGGCAGGTCCCTGATTTCCGGCTGCCGCGCAGATTACAAAGCCCGCGTCCCAGGCTTCCTCCACAGCGCTTATGAGCTCTGTCCGTATCTCAGCCTTTGGTACTCTCCCGCCCACAGAAATATTGATAACGCGGACGTCGTATTCTTTTCCATGCTCCAAAAGCCAGTGCAGGGCCCGAATTAGTCCCACACTGTCCCCATTTCCCCTGCCGTCCAGAATTTTCAGGGAAACAAAATGGCATCGCGGCGCAAGTCCCTGGTACCTGCCGCCGGATGCCTCTCCGGTTCCTCCGATAATTCCGCTGATATGGGTTCCATGACCGCAGTCGTCTGCCGCGCCACCGGAATTTGTAAGGTAATTATAAGCATAAACCACCCGGCCCCTTAAGTCCGGGTGTCTGTCATTGACGCCGGAATCCACAACCGCCACACCGACGCCCTCCCCATAGAGGCCAAGCCGGTATGCCGACTGTGCTTCAAGCAGCCTTCTCACGCGATCCATACAGAAAAGACTCCCTGCTTTTCTGTTATTTTATGCATCTCCACAGCGTACTGCCATTCGAAACAGCACAAAGCCCGCCGCGAACATTACCGCAAGCATGGCCACACCCGCGCGGGATGTATGGAACAGCTGGGTGGAGATACCCATCAGCATGGTTCCCACAAAGGCCGCGCCTTTACCGAAGATGTCAAAGAAGCCGAAAAATTCTGTCGCTTTCTCCTTCGGGATAATCCGCGCAAAATAAGACCGGGACAGAGACTGAATCGCCCCTTGGAATACCGCCACCCAGACAGCCAGAAGCCAGAACTCCCAGGCCTTGTCAAGCTGCAGCGCAAAGAGTACCACGCCAAAATAGCTGACGATAGAGACCTCGATCAATGTAGTATTGCGCACCTTCCTGGATAACCGTCCAAAAAGAATCGAACAGGGGAACGCCACTATCTGGGTCAGCAAAAGAGCCAGTAACAGGTTCGTATCACTGATGCCCACGTCCTTGCCATAGGAAGTTGCCATGTCAATAATCGTGTATACACCGTCGATATAGCAGAAGAACGCCAGCAGAAAATACCAGATCTTTGGTGTCCTTCGAATTTCCGCAAAGCTCTGACCCAGGCGGCGGAAGCTGTCCTGCACCGGATGCGCTGTCCGCTCCACATAGTAGATCTGCTGGTAGCTTCTGAGAAGCGGCAGTGTCACCAAAAACCACCAGGCGGCGTTGACCAGGAAAGCCACCGCCGTAGCTGCGCTTCCCGACAGGCCGAAAGCATCTGCTTTCAATACAAAAATCAGGCTGAACATAAAAGGAATACAGCTTCCGATATAGCCCCAGGCATAACCTCTGGCGGATACCTCATCCATCCGCTCATCTGTAGTCACATCACCCAGCATGGCGTCATAAAAGACCAGACTGGCATTTAAGCCCACCTTGGCAATCACATAGACCGCCAGAAAGGCAAGCCAGGTCTTCGGAACCGCAAGACCCGCACAGCCCAACACGCCCATCATCATAAAAAAGGTGAAAACCGGCTTTTTATAACCTTTGGTATCCGCGAAGCTTCCCAGTACCGGACCCAGAATCGCCACAATGATAGTCACAAGCGATGTGGCATAGCTGAAATACGCGGTGGAATCCGCGGCGGAAATGCCGCTGGACGATGCCACATTCTTATAATAAATCGGTATAATCGTAGACGCCAGCATAACGAAGGCCGAATTGCCCACATCATACAGGATCCAGCGTCTTTCCAGTTTCGTTGTCTTATTCATCTTCTTTCTCCCTCAAAAGCTTTTACTCAAAATCCCGGTTCAGCCGTTCGCTGAGCCCTGAATCATTGCTGATAGCCTGAACGTATTTTACAATCTCCTCTGTGGTCGGCTCTACAGCTCTGTTCAGAAGACGTTCCAGCGTCATACCACTCTCCACACATTCAAGATTCACCTGGCCGTCCATCACCAGGCCGCCAAGCCCCTTTTTCTGACCAATTAAGGAGAAAAAGCCTTTTAGGAGCTTCGCTTTTGCTTTAGATGGGCACTGGAACATCCGAATGGTTTTCTTAAAGCCCAGAATACAGGCGTCCACCTGATCGGCTGTCACATCATCCAGTACCGACGCGATGGCTTCTTCCGTATCCAGATCCCGAATCAGATGCCGGGTGCAGTTATTCGTAAGCGGATCCTTTCCATCCTCGATCATAAGTTCCCGGTCGAAATCAGTCTCAATCTCCAGATGACCAAGACCTCTCTCATCCATATAACGGCTGATATAGGGATGGCATTCGCTGTCCAGCATGTAGTGGCACATGAAACCGCAGAGATAGGACAACAATACGTAATTTGGTCTCTTTTGATACTGTTTTCTCGCTTTTTCAAAAAAAGACCTTGCCGTTTCTTCATGCATCTTCACGCCCAGCTGATTGATACGGTTTTTTGAATAAGAATGGTAATAGAATAAGAGATCCGGTCCGTGGAGTCCCAGCAGGTAGGCCGCTTTATTCTCCTTTATCATTTCCCGAAGCTCCCCGGGCAGCGCCCGATAGACTTTCTTTCCGAATTTATAATGTGCGTAGGTTGCAGGCATAGATACCCTTCCTTTCTTCTGTGTTGAAATATGCAGACCCTCTGAGATCTTACTTATGTATTGTCTCACATAATCTTCTTTCTTACAACCTCTATCCCGGTAATTTTTCTGTTATCTTTCCTCACACTTTTTCAGTCCTCTCATACTATGGCAATATAAATAATTCATTTTCCTGGAGGATTTATTATGAGTGATTTAACTGCTACCAACTGCGGATGTGGCTGCGACAATGGTAACAACGGCTGCTGCAGTACTCTGATCTGGCTGCTGCTTTTGACTTCCTGCTGTGGCAACGGCAACGGTCTTTTCGGCGGAAACGGCTGTGGCAATGACAACAGCTGTCTGTGGCTGATTCTGATTCTGTGCTGCTGCGGCGGCTGCGGAAACGGAGGATTTTTCGGCAATAGCGGCTGTGGCTGCGGAAATGGATGCGGCTGCTAGCCCACTTTTCCGGCGGGGAGAAATCAATTTTTCTCCCCGCCGTTTTATAACTTTCTCTATATCAAAGAGAAAGGGCAGCCTCATTGGCAGCCATATTTTTTCATTCATACTTCTTCTATTTTCCCATATATTTATTACAAAAAACCGGAGGCACTCAGATGAAGCCTGGCGACGAGCGCTATCGGATCCTCTATGAGCTTCAGCATAAATGCAATGAGTTGAATCGAAAAATCGATTCTCTGATTCGCATGATGGAAATACTGACTACTTATATGCAGTATTCCAGCATGATGGCTGAAATGACGGCTGTGCAAACACCCGGCTCTGGTTCTGATCGCTGTGCTGATGACGGGCAGGCTTCTTTTGATGGTACGCCGGAAGGGAGTGGGCGTATGGATCCCAGGGAGTTTCAGAAGATTATGAATATGGCGAAGAGTTCGGATCATCCGATGTCGGAGGGGGAGTTTCAGGAGATTTTTAATACGCTGAAGCAGGGAAAGTCGGAGGAAGAGGTGGCGCGGATGGAGCAGATGGTGAAGCTGGCGCGGAGTTTTATGAAGTAACGGACGAAAAAGGCTGGCGGAAAAATTTTCCGCCGGCCTTTTT
Organism: Laedolimicola intestinihominis; assembly: GCF_040096155.1. Classification (NCBI taxonomy): domain Bacteria; kingdom Bacillati; phylum Bacillota; class Clostridia; order Lachnospirales; family Lachnospiraceae; genus Laedolimicola; species Laedolimicola intestinihominis. Next base: position 95,267 of record NZ_JBBMFE010000013.1, read on the forward strand.
CTGACTTTCTATGTCGCACACCACCTATTCCTTGGCATTACGGTTGATGAACTGTGTCTTTACTTTGGAATACATGATCTTCTGGCTGCGGTAGAGGCCGTAGTAGCCGGACTGCATGTAGCTGATGGCAATGGCCACAAAGTAAAACGGGGCTCCTTCGAAGCCGAACATCTCAAGGCTGATCAGCAGCGAGGAGATAGGGCTGTTGGTGACGCCGCAAAATACTGCGGCCATGCCGCAGGCGGCGGCCAGGGATGGGGAGATGTGCAGGATCTGACCCATGAGGCAGCCGAAGGTAGCTCCTACAAAGAAGGTGGGGACGATCTCGCCGCCCTTGAAGCCGCCGGACAGGGTGATGGCGGTGAATACAATCTTCAAAAGGAAGGCGCACCAGACAACCTGTTGGTCGACTACAGCCCGTTCTACTACCTGCATGCCGGTACCCAGGTAATCTGTGGTTCCCAGAAGCATCGTTAAAATGATGATCAGGACGCCTGATACCAGGGGGCGCATAAAGGCATTCTTAATTTTTTCCGCAAATATCTCTTCTGTTTTATGTAAAACGACGCAGAACAGGATGCTGACTGCGGCACAGCAAAATCCCAGGAACAGGATTTTGCCTGCATTCGGGAGATTGAATTCCGGCAAAGTTCCCAGAGAAAAACGCTCTCCGGTCAGCCCGAAGTGGCAGGCTACCCCATAGGCGATGTACGAAGCCACCACACAGGGTACCAGAGCCGCGTAGTGCATGATGCCGACGCTTACAACTTCCATGGAAAAGACAGTCGCTGCCATGGGGGTTCCAAACAAGGCGGAAAAGGCGGCGCTCATACCGGCCATGATCATAACACGGCGATCATTTTCGTCGATACGCAGAATTTTGCCCAGAAAGTTGCCGATGCTTCCGCCCAGCTGCAGGGCCGCGCCCTCACGTCCGGCGGAACCGCCGAAGAGATGGGTCAGGATCGTAGAGATGAAGATCAGCGGCGCTGTCTTTAAGGGTATCTCACGCTCCGCGTGAATGGCATCCAGAACCATATTGGTGCTGCTGCGCTCCTGTTTGCGCTCCCATTGATACATCCAGACAATCAGAACGCCCGCGAAGGGCAGACCGTACAGGATCCAGGGATGAGCCATACGAAAAGACGTAGCCATGGAAACGCCTTTTCCGAAGGCGGTTCCCACAAGACCCAACGCCAGGCCGGTCAGTGCAGCGAATATCAGCCATTTTGCAAGAACGACTAATCGGTTCCAGATGGTAATCCGGAACCGATTTTCAAGCTGCGGGACCACGTCCCGCAGCTCCTCTTTTTTATTAGTTTGTTCATCCATTACGGTTTTACCACAATATTGATGATTCTTCCGGGCACGTAAATTTCTTTTACGATGGTGCCCTTCAGCCAGTCTGCTACTACTTCCTTACCAGCCGCGATAGCGTCTTCCTTGGCTGCGCTGCTGGAAATGGTAACGGTTCCACGGGTCTTACCATTGACCTGTACGGCGATCTCGATCTCGTCGTCCTTCATGGCTTCCTCATCCGCATCCGGCCATCCATGAGCAAATACAGTCTCACTGTGACCCAACTGCTCCCAAAGCTCCTCTGCGATATGCGGAGCGAAAGGCGCAATCAGGGTTACGGCTGTCTCCAGTGTCTCTTTGTCCAGACCATCCTGGCGCTTTGCCAGATCGATGAGCTTGTTATTGTACTCCATGAAACCGGAGATAACGGTGTTCAAGCTGAAGCTGTTCAGACGGGTAGTAATGTCATAGACCATCTTGTGACGGATCTTGACGCTCTCCGGAGTTTCCGCGGTTCCCTTGTCCTTGTTGTCCAGAACCAGGTTCCAGAAACGCTTCAGGAAACGGGATACGCCATCGATTCCCCTGTCGTCCCACTCAGCATCCAGCTCGGGCGGTCCTACGAACATCTCATACATTCTCAGAGCGTCGCAGCCATAATCGCGGATCAGGTCGTCCGGGGAAACCACGTTTCCTTTGGACTTACTCATCTTGATGCCGTTCTTACCGGTGATCATACCCTGATTGAACAGCTTGGTAAACGGCTCGTCAAAGTCGATGACACCGATATCATGCAGGAACTTGGTATAGAAACGGGAGTACAAAAGATGCAGTACCGCATGCTCGACGCCGCCGATGTACATATCTACCGGCAGATACTTATCTGCCTTCTCCTTGCTTACCAGCTCCTCATCGTTGTGATTATCCACGTAGCGCAGGAAATACCAGGAGGAACCTGCCCACTGGGGCATGGTGTTGGTCTCTCTCTTTGCAGGCGCGCCGCAGCACGGGCAGGTGGTGTTGACCCACTCATCAATGGCAGCGAGAGGTGACTCTCCGGTACCTGTCGGCTGATAACTTTCTACCTCCGGCAGCTCCAGCGGAAGCTGATCTTCCGGAACCGGTACGTTGCCGCACTTCGGACAATGGATGATCGGAATCGGCTCGCCCCAGTAACGCTGACGGGAGAATACCCAGTCACGCAGCTTATAGTTGACGGTCTTCTTGCCCACGCCCATCTTCTCGATGATAAGCGGTGCTTCCTTCTTCAGGACTGCAGACTCCATGCCGTTCCACTCGCCGGAATTGATCATGGTTCCGCTGGCCTCGGTATAAGCCTCAGTCATATTTTCAATTTCCTTGCCATCCTTGGCAATAACCTGGATGATCGGAATGTTGAATTTCTTCGCGAACTCAAAGTCACGGTCGTCATGGGCCGGTACGCACATGATGGCGCCGGTACCATAGTCAGCCAGTACGTAATCGGAAAGCCAGATGGGAACCTTTGCTCCGTTGATGGGGTTGATCGCGTAGCTTCCGGTAAATACGCCGGTCTTTTCCTTATCCTGTACACGATCCACGTTGGAACGCATGGAAGACTTGAAAATGTAATCCTCTACTGCCGCTCTGGTCTCATCGGTAGCCAGCTTGGCAGCCAGCGCATGCTCCGGAGCCAGTACCATAAAGGTCGCGCCGTGCAGAGTATCCGGACGTGTGGTATATACGGTGATCTTCTCATCACTGTTCTCTACCTTGAAATCCACCTCAGCACCGTAAGACTTGCCGATCCAGTCGGTCTGCATCTTCTTAACCTTCTCCGGCCAGTCCAGCTTGTCCAGGTCGTTCAGCAGGCGGTCTGCATATGCGGTGATCTTCAGCATCCACTGACGCAGATTCTTCTTGGTAACCGGAGTGCCGCAGCGCTCGCAGCAGCCGTTGACCACTTCCTCATTTGCCAGACCGGTCTTACAGGACGGACACCAGTTGATGGGGAACTCCTTTTCATACGCCAGGCCCTTTTTGAACATCTGTACAAAAATCCACTGTGTCCACTTATAGAACTTCGGATCTGTTGTATTCACTTCCATATCCCAGTCGTAAAGGGCTGCGATATCGTTAATCTGTCTCTTGATATTAGCCACATTCTCTGCGGTAGACTTTGCCGGGTGTACACCCATCTTGATGGCGTAGTTCTCAGCCGGAAGTCCGAATGCGTCCCATCCCATGGGATGAATGATGTAATGTCCCTGCATCAGCTTGTAGCGGCTCCATACATCACTGATAACATAGCCTCTCCAGTGACCTACATGAAGTCCGTTGCCTGACGGATAGGGGAACATATCCAGACAATAATATTTCGGTTTTTTCCCGTCGTTGACGTTCACCGGATGCTCTTCCCAGTGCTTGCGCCACTTCTCTTCCACCGCGCGGTGGTTAAATGGTACTGCCATTTCTTTCCACTCCTCTTGTTTATCTTGTAAAAATAAGAATCTTCGCAATTACTTCGGGTTACAATTTACGAATTCTCACTGCATTTTATCATATCACACCAGACTGCTTTGTCAAGCAAAATCGGTCTTTTACACGGCCCACTGGCTGTTATAAAGCTCCGCGTAGAAGCCATTGGCCGCAAGCAAGCTTTCGTGGGTACCCTGCTCGACAATCTGTCCGTCCCGCATAACCAGAATCACATCCGCCTCCCGAATGGTAGACAGACGGTGGGCTACGATAAAGCTGGTACGGCCCTCCATCATTTTCGCGAAGGCATTTTGAATCTTCAGCTCCGTACGGGTATCAATGCTGGATGTGGCCTCGTCCAGAATCAGCATGGGCGGCAGGCACAGCATGACGCGGGAGATACACAGAAGCTGCTTCTGTCCCTGAGAAAGGCTGCCTCCATCCTCGGAAAGCACCGTGTAATAACCCTTCGGCAGACGCCGGATGAAGCTGTGGGCGTGGGACGCTTTAGCTGCCTCGATAATCTCCTCCTCCGTGGCGTCCGGCTTTCCATAGGAAATGTTGTCGCGGACCGTCGCGGACTTCAGCCAGGTCTCCTGCAATACCATACCGTACTGCTGCCGCAGATTTTCCCGGGTCAGATCCTGAATCGGGGTTCCGTCCACAGAGATGCAGCCCTTGTCCACATCGTAGAAACGCATCAGCAAGTTAATCAGGGTACTCTTACCGCAGCCAGTGGGACCGACAATGGCGATTCTCTGGCCTGGCTTCACATGCAGATTCAGATTCTTAATCAGCTCCCGATCCTTTGTATAGGAAAATGCCACATTTTCCAGAACCACGCTTCCATCCGCCTTCTCGATATGGGGACCGTCCGCCGGATCGGCGCTCATGGGCTCCCGGTCGATGAAGTCAAAGACACGCTCCGCGCAGGCCAGGGCGTTCTGAAGCTCGGTGACCACACCGGAGATCTCATTAAAAGGCTTGGTATACTGGTTTGCGTAGCTTAAGAAGCAGGAAAGCTGACCTACGCTCAGGGCGCCACGGATGGCCGCGAAAGCGCCTGCCACGCCCACGCCCGCGTACACCATACTGTTGACAAAACGGGTCGCCGGGTTGGTAATCGATGAATAGAAAATCGCCCGCAGGCTGTGCTTCTGAAGCTGCCGGTTAATCGCATCAAACTGCGCAATGGCTTCTTCTTCATGACCAAAAGCCTTGACCACCTTCTGATTTCCTACCATCTCATCAATCAGTCCGGTAAGCTCTCCTCTGGTCTCAGACTGAAGCTTGAACATGCTGTGGGTCCGCCTGGCGATAAAGCCGGCCACCAGAAGGGACAGCGGCGTAATGCAGACCACCACCAATGTGATGCCCACATTGATCGAAAGCATGAACAGCAGGGTTCCCAGAATGGTCATCACGCCTGTAAATAACTGGGTAAATCCCATCAACAGACCGTCGGAAAACTGGTCGATATCCGCAATCAGGCGGCTGACGATGTCGCCCTGGGGATGACTATCGATATAGCTTAGGGGCAGATCCTGCATATGGTCAAAGGCCTCTGTCCGCACATCCATCACGACCTTATAAGTGATGTGGTTGTTGCAGAGATTCATGAGCCACTGGAACACCGAGGTGGCTCCTATAATCACGCCCAGCTTCGTCAGAAGCTTCAGGAGGGCTGCAAAATCTACCGCGCCCTTTCCAATCATAAAATCGATGGCGTCGCCGGTGAGAATCGGCGCGTACAGGGTCAGGGCCACGGTCAGAACCGCCAGCAGAATGGACGCCAGCAGATACTGTCGATACCCTTCGATATAGCAAAGGACTCTTTTTAATGTAGATTTACGCTTCATGTGCTTTTTCCTCCTCTGCCGAAACCTGGGAGTTACAGATCTCCCGATATACTTCACAATTCTGATACAGTTCTTCGTGCTTTCCGATGCCCGCTACCGCGCCGTCATCCAGCACGATAATCTTGTCCGCCTGCCGGATGGTCGCCGCCCGCTGGGATACCAGGAATACCGTAGCTTCTTTTTTATGCTCCCGCAGAGCTTTCCGGAGCTTCGCGTCCGTGGCAAAATCCAGAGCCGAAGCACTGTCGTCCAGAATCAGAATCTCCGGATCCCGCACCAGCGCTCTTGCGATGGTCAGACGCTGTCTCTGTCCGCCGGACAGGTTTCGGCCGCTCTGCAACACTTCCGTATCCAGGCCTTTTTCCTTCTTTTCTACAATCTCACGACCCTGAGCGGTCTCAAGTGCCGCGTACAGTTCTTCGTCGCTGGCGTCCTTCTTGCCCCACTGCAGATTTTCCCGGATGGTACCGGAGAACAGCACCGCTTTCTGGGGAACCACACCCACTTTGCCACGCAGTCCTTCATAGGTGTAATCCTGTACATTCCGACCGTCCACCAGGACCTCACCCTCGCTCACATCATAAAATCGGGGAATCAGATTCACCAGGGTAGACTTTCCGGAACCGGTGCCGCCGATGACGCCGATGGTCTCGCCCGGATAAGCCCGGAAGCTCACATGGGACAGGGCCGCGTCCGCGCCCTCCTCATAGATAATGCTGACATTTTTAAATTCCACGCAGGGAACTTCCTTCTCCTGCTTCTGTTCTTCGACTGTTCCTTCCGTCATACCCGTTTCCTGATCCAGAATCTTATTGATACGGGACAGACAGGCCAGAGACTTGGTTACATTAATGATCAAATTGGCCAGCTTAATCAGCTCCACGAGAATCTGGGACATATAGTTGACCAACGCCACCACCTGGCCCTGGCTCAGGATTCCCGCATCTACCTGCCGTCCGCCGGTCCATACCAGCAGAATCACCGCTGCATTGATAATCGCGTAAGTCAGGGGATTCAAAAGCCCGGAAATCCGGCCCACGAAAAGCTGGGTGTTCATAAGGATAGTGCTGTCCCGATGAAAGGTCTTCATCTCCTCCTGCTGCCGGTTGAATGCCCGTACCACACGGACACCGGACAGGTTTTCCCGCACATGAAGCAGCACCCGATCCAGCTGACTCTGCACTTTCCGATACCAGGGAATCGTAATGCCCATAATCGCGAATATCACGATAAACAGTACCGGGACAACCCCTGCAAATACCGCCGCCGCCTTCATATCAATGGTAAAGGCCATGACCATGGCTCCAAACACGATAAATGGGGAACGTAAGAACAGACGCAGCACCAGATTCACACCGGTCTGTACCTGATTGATATCACTGGTAATCCGGGTAATCAGCGTGGAGGTTCCAATGGTGTCCAGCTCTTTATAGGAAAAGCTGTTCAGATGCTCAAACAGGGCCTTTCGCATGGCGGTACTGCTTCCCACCGCCGCTTTCGCCGCAAAATACTGGGCTGTAATGGAACTGGCCAGTCCCACGAAGCCCAGCAGAATCAGGACGCCGCCCATCTTCAGTACATAGCCGCCGTCCCCGTTCGCGATACCCGTATCGATAATATGGGCCACCACCAGCGGCACCAGCAGCTCAAAGCTGGCTTCCAGAAGCTTGAAAAGAGGTCCTAAAATGCTCTCCTTTTTATACTCTTTCATGTAATACAACAGTCGTTTCATGTCCTGTTTCCTCCGTAACACGTATATTTTTTTATTGTACCCCCGGAAAGAATATTTTACAAGAGCCAAAAAAGAGCACCCGGCGCTAACCGGATGCCCTTGGTTACTGCTCACTTCGTTCGCATTAACCCGCTTCGCTATGCACAGAAATTACGCTATTCGCGTAATTTCGCGCTTGCATAACTCGGGATTTTGGCATATACATACCAAAACACCTCGCGGGATAGTGGCCGTGAACAGTAATTGTTCTTATACTATCTCCCCTTTTTTCATAATCCCTATGTAAAATTATTCTGCAGTTTCGGAGGCTCTCGCTTCCACTTCCTTCGCCTGCACATCCGCCGGCGCCTGCTCGTAGCGCGCAAACTCATAGGAGAATTCGCCGCTTCCGCCTGTCATGGAACGCAGGTCTGTGGAATAACCGAAAATCTCGGTCATCGGAACGTCCGCTACGACTTCCTGCTTACCGCCTGCAATGGGGTTCATGCCCAGCACACGGCCGCGTCTCTTATTCAGATCGCCCATGACGTCACCGGTATACTTATCCGGAACCGTTACTGTCATGGTCACAATCGGCTCCAGCAGAACCGGACCTGCTTCCATGAAGCCCTTCTTGAAGGCCTGGCTTGCCGCGGTCTTGAACGCCATCTCGGAAGAATCTACCGGATGATAGGAACCGTCGTACAGAACAGCCTTTACGCCGACTACCGGATATCCGGCCAGAGGACCCTTCACCACAGATTCCTGAATACCCTTTTCCACTGCCGGGAAGTAGTTCTTCGGAACCGCACCGCCGACTACGATCTGCTCAAATACATACGGAGTCTCCAAATCGCCGGAGGGCTCGAAGGTCATCTTAACATGGCCGTACTGTCCGTGTCCGCCGGACTGCTTCTTATACTTGGAGTCCACATCCGCTTTCTTCTTCAGAGTCTCACGGAAAGCTACCTTCGGCTTGGACAGCTCTACCGATACCTTAAATTTCTCTTCCAGCTTGCTGACTACCACGTCCAGATGCTGGTCGCCCATGCCGTACAGCAGGGTCTGGCGGTTCTCGGAATCATTGACGTTCTTTAAGGTCAGATCCTCTTCCATCATCTTCGCCAGCGCCTGGGAAATCTTATCCTCGTCGCCTTTATTCTTTGCCTTATATCTCATGTAGGTATAGGGCTTGGAAATCTCGGTTCTGCCGAACACAATCGGGGCTGCCTTGGTGGACAGGGTGTCGCCGGTCTTGGTATTCGCCAGCTTGCCGATGGCTCCGATATCGCCTGCGTGCAGCTCTGTGGTCTCGATGGGCTTGTTGCCCTGCATGATGTACAACTTGTTCAGCTTTTCTTCTGCATCCTTATCCTGATTATAGAGAGTATCGTCGGACTTAATAACACCGGAGGACACCTTGATCAGAGAATACTTTCCGATAAACGGATCCACGATGGTCTTAAATACATAAGCGGATTTCGTCTTGGAGAAATCGTAATTCGCCTCGAAAATCTCGTTGGTCTTCATATTGATACCGTTACAGGACTTCTTATCCGGGCTCGGGAACAGCTCTACGATATCATTCATCAGGTTGTGGATGTTACGGAGCTCGGTGCTGGATCCCATGGATACCGGAATCACAGTGCCGTCGCATACATTAAACTTCATAGCCGCACGGATCTCGCTGAAGGTGAACTCCTCACCATTGAAGTACCGCTCCATAAATTCATCGGAGGTCTCCGCTACTGCGTCCAGAAGCGCCTCACGGCAGATAGCCAGGTTTTCTTTGGAGTATTCCGGAATCTCACACTCCTCGCGTTTGCCGATATCGGTGAAGCGGCGGCCTGCCATTTTGCAGACGTTGATATAGCCCACAAATTTCTCATTTTCACGGATAGGCTGATAGAACGGCGCAATCTTCTTGCCGTACAAATCGGTCAGATCCTGTACCACCTGACGGAAGGACGCATGATCCACATCCATCTCAGATACAAAAAACATTCTCGGCAGCTTATACTTCTCGCAGAGATCCCATGCCTTCTGGGTCCCGACCTCCACGCCGGCCTTACCGGATACCACAATAATTGCCGCGTCAGCCGCTGACACTGCCTCTTCTGCCTCGCCTACAAAATCGAAATATCCCGGAGCGTCCAGAAGATTAATCTTACAATCCTGCCAAATCAGAGGAACTACCGATGTGGTAATGGAGAACTTTCTCTTAATCTCTTCCTTATCATAATCACTGATGGTATTGCCGTCAGTCACTTTACCGATACGGGTGGTCAGGCCGGATACATATGCCATCGCCTCTACGAGACTGGTCTTACCGCAGCCGCCGTGGCCAAGAAGAACTACGTTACGAATTTTGTCAGTTGTGTAAATATTCATGCCTATTCCTCCGATTACAATAATTTTATAGTTCCGGATATTTCATCTGTCAAAAAGATTATTCTGTAAATGAAAGGCATCGGAACACCATGGATACATTTTACTAAAAGTCTGACAATATTGCAATAGTTTTTATATATTTTTTACAAGTAATTTCTATTTTTGCGAATTTTTGTACAGCATATTGTAAATCTGGCATCCATCTGCAGAAATCAATTTTCGTCATCCCGCCGGGCTTTCCGCTTTCTATATTCTTATTCTTCTGCTTTCGCGATACACTTTTATGCGTTAATGTAAACTAGTGTTGACATTTTGCGCAAAAAACTTTAAACTTAACTCTTAGAGATTTTGTATACATAAAAGGAGTTTTCACCATGAAAATGAATACCATCGGCTTTATCGGACTGGGCCTCATCGGCGGCTCCATCGCAAAAGCCATTCGCGCATATCACCCGGATGTCCGGATGATAGCCTATATGAGAAGTCAGGACACACTCCAAAAAGCTGTAGACGAAGGCGTGATCAACGAGGCCTGTTCTGAAGTCGGCGAGCAGTTTGCCGCCTGCGATCTGCTTTTCCTCTGTGCGCCCGTGGAGACTAACGCCCGCTATCTGGAGCAGTTAAAGCCCATGTTACCGAAGACCTGTCTCCTGACTGATGTGGGCAGCACAAAGACGGATATTCATGAGAAGGTAGATGCTCTGGGGCTTACCGGGCAGTTCATCGGCGGCCATCCCATGGCAGGCTCTGAAAAGACCGGATACGAGAACGCCAAGACCCATCTGATTGAAAATGCCTACTATATTATCACGCCGGGCACAGGCGTGCCTGAGGATACGGTAAATGAATTCGTTGCCCTAGTTTCCTCTCTAAAGGCCCTTCCGCTGGTATTGGATTACCGCCAGCATGATTTTATCACGGCCTGCGTCAGCCATCTGCCCCACCTGATCGCTTCTTCTCTGGTGGAATTGGTGAAGGATCTGGACGGCCCCGACGAATTGATGAAACGGATTGCAGCGGGCGGTTTCAAGGATATTACAAGAATTGCATCCTCTTCTCCCGATATGTGGGAGCAGATCTGCATGACCAATTCCGAAAATATTTTGAAAGCGCTGGATCATTACCAGGCGCAGCTTAGCCGACTCCGGACGGAAATTACCGGAAAAGAAGCGGACAAGATCCATGCTTTCTTTGCCGCTTCCCGAGATTACCGGAACTCCATTCCGGAGGCTTCTGCAGGACCGCTCAAGAAGACCTACGCCTTCTACTGCGACATGGTGGACGAGGCCGGCGGTATCGCTACTCTGGCGACCATCCTGGCTTCCGGCGGCATCAGTATCAAAAACATCGGTATTATCCACAATCGGGAATTCGAAGAAGCCGTGCTCCGCGTAGAACTCTACGAGGAAGACGCTTATAAGAAAGCAGTGGAACTGCTTCGTAAATACCGTTACACCATTTATGAGCGATAAATATACTGTGAGGAGAACATTTATGAAATTTACACGTGCGCAGAAATTACACGGGGAAGTTACCATCCCCGGCGATAAATCCATCTCCCATCGGACTGTTATGTTCGGCTCGCTGGCAGAGGGAACCACCGAGGTGACCGGTTTCTTAAGGGGCGCCGACTGCCTCTCTACCATTGACTGCTTCCGTCGGCTCGGCATTTCCATTGAGGATAAGGGCGAGCAGATTCTGATTCACGGGAAGGGACTGCACGGGCTTTCCGCGCCGTCTGCGATTCTGGATGCAGGCAACAGCGGTACAACCACCCGGCTGATTTCCGGTATCTTAAGCGGTCAGAATTTCGAGACTACGCTGACCGGCGACGCCTCCATACAGAAGCGGCCCATGGGACGTATCATCGAACCCTTAAGTCAGATGGGTGCCGCCATTACCAGCCTTTCCGGAAATGGGTGCGCGCCGCTTCGCATTCAGGGACGGCCCTTACATGGCATTCACTATACTACAAAGGTGGCTTCCGCTCAGGTGAAGTCTTCGATTCTGCTGGCCGGACTTTACGCAGACGCGCCCACCAGCGTGACGGAACCTGCGCTGTCCCGAAATCATTCGGAGCTGATGCTGCGTTTCTTCGGAGCGGATGTGAAAAGTGAAGGGACTACGGCTGCGATTCAGCCAGAGCCGAAACTCATCGGACAGAAGGTACAGGTTCCCGGGGATATCTCTTCTGCCGCTTACTTTATCGCGGCGGGATGTATCACACCGGATTCGGAGCTGCTGATTAAAAATGTGGGAACCAACCCGACCCGGGACGGTATTTTACGTGTCTGCCGGATGATGAACGCGGATGTAACACTGCTGAATGAAAATACGGACAGTGGCGAGCCCACTGCTGATCTGCTGATTCGCACTTCTTCTCTCAAGGGTTGTATCATTGAAGGGGAGCTGATTCCGACTCTGATTGACGAATTGCCGGTGATTGCGGTCATGGCCTGCTTTGCGGAAGGTACGACGAGCATCCGGGACGCGGCAGAGCTGAAGGTGAAGGAGTCTGACCGAATCGCGGTGATGACGGAGAATCTGACAGCTATGGGCGCGAAGGTAACGGCGACGAATGACGGTATGATAATTGAAGGTGGTTATCCGCTTCACGGGGCTGTAATTGACAGCCATCTGGATCATCGGATCGCCATGTCATTTGCGGTGGCGGCGCTCAATGCGGATGGGGAGACGGAGATCCTCGGCGCGGACTGTGTGAATATTTCTTATCCGGCTTTCTACAGAGATTTAGAGGAAATGCAAAGATAAGGACGGACGAAAAGAGGGGGGGGGGGGGGGGGGGGG
>NZ_JBBMFE010000014.1:0-92838 GCF_040096155.1 Laedolimicola intestinihominis
CTTCCGATGTGAAGCCGCCGCTTTGCTGACAGCAGAAATATAAGACTTAAAGGAGATGATCAAAATGACAGTACCATTTGAAAATGATACAGGAAATATTGTCAGGAAACTGGCAAGAAAAAGTTTGAAAAGCGAAAAACGCCGGAATTTGATGGTGGTGATCGCCGTTGCGCTGGCATCCTGTCTGATCTGTTTTTCGATTGTGATGGCTTTGTCTACCCGGCAGATAGAGAAAAATCATGTGGAGGATACTTATGAGGCGGTCTATACCAGGATTACTGAGGAAGATGTGTCCACCCTGAAGGGGCTGGATGACTTCTCAAGGGTAGGAGAGTATTATATGCTGGCTGTGGAACCTGCGGAGCAGGGATACAATGCCTCCTATATCTATTGTGATGAGGAAACGATGTATATTGCCCGTGACCAGATGAAGCTGCTGGAAGGCCGACTGCCCCAAAAGGAGGATGAGGTGGTGGTGAGCCGTTATTTCCTTTCCAACTATGCTGCAGACGCCGGGATTGGCGAAAAGGTTATGCTAAGCAGCGAGAGCTTTCACGGAGAATACACGGTGACTGGCATTATGGAAGGCTATAAGGAAAAAGAGGTAAATGGATCTTCCATCCTTCTTTCCAAAGAAGCCCTGAAAGGATGGAGCGGCTATGACCCCGCTGATTATCGAGCCTATGTGCATTTTAAGAATGAGCAGCAAATGGATGAAACAGAGCTGACTGCCCGCAGCAGGGAGATTGCCAAGGAATATCAGCTGGAAATGCCGATCATGAACCTCAGCTATATGAAGTTCTATAAGCAGCCTGTGAATGTCAGTATGCTGGCGCTGGTTGCCGGAATTGCAGTTCTGGTCATCATCGGAGGGTATGTTGTGATACAAAGTATCTTCCGAATTTCTATCAATGATAAAATCCAAAGCTATGGACAACTGCGGACCATCGGCACAACGCCAAAACAGATCCGCCGTATTGTCAAAAAAGAAGGCCGTTTCTTAGGATGGGCTGGCATTGGTATCGGTATTTTGCTGGGATGTGCAGCCGGGTTTGCACTGTTTCCCCGTGGGTTTAATCTGCTATTTTATGCAGCCGCGATTGTTTTGACTGCACTGCTTGGCTGGTTTATGGTATCCATTGCGATCCGCAGACCGGTAAAGATTGCCGCCAGTATCTCCCCGATTGAAGCAGTCCGCTTTACCGGCAATCAGAGCGGAAAGGCCCACACACATAAGAAGAATATGCGGTTAAATCCCCTCTCCATGGGAATTGCAAATTTCAGGCGTGACCGCAAAAAGACGATCAGTATCGTGGCTTCCCTGAGTCTGGGCGGGGTGATCCTTTTGGTGACAGCTTCTATTCTTTTGGTTCGTTCGCCGGAGCGGATCGCAAGACAGTATTTCCCGGATGGGGATTATAAAATCTATATCCATTCTGAAAAAACAGAATATGAGGTGATGTCAAAAGGAAATCCTTTGAATGAAGCGCTTCGGCAGGAGGTGCTGGCCGTGGATGGCGTAACAGATGTGATAGAAAATCGTCAGGCGGTTCATGTGCGGTTTGAAAATGAGGAAAGTTCTTCCGGCGGAATGTGTGATCTGTTGAGTGACCGAAACAGGGATCAAATGGAAGCGGCGCTTGTGTCCGGAACTTTACCTCAAGATTCCCATAGTATTGCACTTGATATGGATTATGCAGAAGATATGATCGGTGTAGATGTGGGGTCAGTTATCAAACTTACCATAGGGGATCAAGAGATTCCTGTCACTGTTTCCGGTCTGCTCATAAACGATGGGCTTAAAAATGGTCATGGTCCTCTGGCATTGGACAGCACCTGCATGGTTGCAACCAAAGAGCTATTTCAGGAAGCAATGCCAAAGATCAACTGTTTTGATTATTCCTGGAGCATTGTCAGCGATCCCAAAAAGGCGGAGCAGATTGAAAACAGTCTGAGTGCGATCATTTCTTCCAATCCGGATCTTGACTTGGATACCATTGGGATACATAAGGATTATGAGGAAATGGAAAACCGGGTCGTTTTTGGAGGGTTTCAGGCGCTGTCCTGGCTGGTATTCCTCTTTGGCGTGGTCAATCTCATCAACACAACCCTCTCCAATCAGATGTCCAGAAAGAGGGAAAACAGCGTCTTTCGTGCCATCGGTCTGACCAGAAAACAGCTCTGTCAAATGACCATCTATGAGGGAATTTGCTATGCGTTTTCTGCTGCGCTGGCAACCCTGGTAGCGGGCCTCCCGATTGCAGTGATTGCTGCCCGGAAATTCAGTGAAATGACTTTCCATGGAGTCATCATGCCATATTCCTTCCCCTTCCTGCAAATGGGGCTGTTCGTTCTGGTGCTGTTTGGCCTGGAGGTGATTCTGTCCTTCTGGACAATGCGCAGGCAGAAAAATCAATCGCTTGTGGAAGAAATGCGAGCGATGGAATAAGCATATAGAATCGGCGGGGCGGCGTGTGCTGCCCCGCTTTTTAAGTTTGCTGTTATATTTTGGATCGTTATTGACTTCTATTACGGTTAGTGATATATTTATTACAGTAACCGTAATAAGGAGGCAGGTGTTATGCGAGACAATGCGAAAGGCGGTGCGCTCACAGAGGTGACATTCTTTATTTTGCTTTCCCTTTATACCCCGAAACATGGATATGCTGTCATGCAATTTATTGAAGATAGTACAAAAGGGCGGCTCACGCTGGGGGCAGGTACTTTATATGGTGCGTTGAACTCGTTGCAGGAAAAAGGCTGGATTGCACCTTTTGGAGATAGTGCGGGACGGAAAAAAGAATATCTCATCACAACACAAGGAAAAGAAATTGCAGAAAAGGAACTTATAAGGCTCAATGAACTTGTAGGAGTGGCCAATGGAATTATTGGAGGTGCAGTATGAGCAAAAAGTGTTATCGTTTCTTTGGCGGTTTGTTGACTGCCCAGGAACATTGGTTGAATAAAATGTCTGAAAAGGGCTATCGTCTGATTCGGACGGAAAAAATGTTGTATGAATTTGAGGCGTGTAAACCGGATCAGGTAAAATACTGCGTGGAGTTTATCGGGCAAAAATCGAAAGCCAACGCGTCCGATTATCATGAGTTTTTAGAGGGGATGGGTTACAAAGTATTTTATAAAAACATCAACCTGAACTACTCTGTTGGTAAAGTACGCCTACGGCCATGGGCTGAAAAAGGCGGACGCATAGCAACAAATGCCACCACCTTTAATCGGGAACTGTTGATTGTAGAAAAAGATAATGACGGTAAGCCGTTTGAACTTCATACTTCTTATGAGGACAAGGAAAACTATTACAGAAATCTGCGTAATCCGTGGCTGCTGCTCCTGCTTATGTTCGCAATATTTGCGGTTGTAAATCGCTCGGCAGTTTTTGGTGTGCTTGCCCTGGTTTCTCTGATTCCTGTCCTCGTATATCAAACCCAGGTGATGCAGAACAAACGCGAAGGTAAGACAAAAGAATGGTGAGGTGTTTATATCATGAATGAACGAGAAAAAACAATCCGATTATGGTTTGATATGTGGCTCAATCAGCAGGATATGGGGATTGATGATATTTTTACAGAAGATGTGATCTATACAGAAAGCTGGAGTCCCCAGTATAACAACCGAAAAACAGTAAAGCATTGGTTTCAGGAATGGAATACCCGTGGCAAGGTGGTCATTTGGGAAATCAAGCAATTTTTTCATAAGGGAGATCAAACGATTGTGGAGTGGTATTTCAAAAATGAAATGAACAATGGAAGTATAGAGGAATTTGATGGAATCTCGCTGGTTGAATGGACAGAGGATAATAAAATAAAGGCATTAAAAGAATTTGGGTGTAATCGCAATACCTATAATCCATACCAGGAAGGCGATACCCCTCAATTCAAAGCAGAAAAAGCAAATTGGTTTTGAATTGAGTGCTTATGGAGGTAAAATATAATGTATCGGACAGAATTAGTAGAAGGAATTACCGTGGAAAATGTAACAGAGAAAATCAATGCAAAAATAGAAGAAATGGAAAAGGAAAGCTATCGACTTGTTACGATGTCTTTTTGGGGAACCGAAAGAGCTGTACTGGTTTTCAAAAAAGGCTTAAAGGGTAGTTTGCTTTAACATATATACTTGACTTATTCGAATGTCAATGGGAGAATGAGCAACTGCATATCGTATTTTTTTACGGAGGCTGATATGAAAGAAAAAATATTGATAATAGAAGATGATCCGTTGATACGGAATGAATTGAAAACGCTGCTGCAAAGCAACGGCTATGAAACGGTGGCTCCGGAGAAATTTGCTGATGTGATCGACCGGATCAAAGCCGAGCAGCCACACTTGATTTTGCTGGACATCAAACTGCCGGGGACCAGTGGCTTTTCTCTCTGCACCGAGATTCGCACATTTTCCGAAGTGCCAATCATCTTTGTGACAAGCTGCAACACGGATATGGACGAGCTGAATAGCATTATGCTGGGCGGAGACGCTTTTATCACGAAGCCCTATAACACAGCGATCCTGCTTGCGAAAATCGCTTCTCTGTTGAAAAAAGCCTATCCCACACAGCAACGGGAACAGATCGTCTATGGAGATGCGGTGCTGCGTCTGGAATCCAGCAGTTTGGACTATCATGGACAGAGCGTAGAACTTACCAAGAACGAATTGAAAATTCTCTATTACCTGTTCAAGAACGGTGGAAAAATCTGTTCTCGCGGAGATATGATTGAGTATTTGTGGGACAATCAGCTATATGTGGATGACAATGCTTTGAGCGTCAATATCAACCGCATCCGGGAAAAACTGGCGGGCATCGGTCTGACGGATTTTATCAAGACAAAGCACCGACAGGGGTACACGATATGAACAGCAGACGATATTGGAAAAACAGGCTGCCATTTCTGCTGACAAACCTTGTTTGTATGGCTGCACTCACTGTATTTCTGCTGGTGTGCGGCAATTCGGTTTCCGCAGTAGTATTGATCCTGATTGTATGGGCATTGATTTTGCTGACGGGACTTGTCCTCACTTACTGGAAACGGAAGCGGCAGATGAAAAAACTTCTGGATATGGCGGAGCAGCTTTCCGAAAGATACCTCATTTCCGAAGTGATGGAGCTGCCGGAACAGGCCGAGGATCAGGTTTACTATCAGCTTTTGAAAATGGCTGGAAAATCCATGTTGGAACAGATTGGAGAAGTCGAGCGGGAACGCCTGGAGTACAAAGAATACATTGAGCAATGGATTCACGAAATCAAAACGCCCATTACTGCCATGAAACTCCTATGTGAAAACCACCGGACGGACTGGACAAAGGAACTTCTGCTGGAACTGGAAAAGACCAACCGTTTTACCGAACAGGCTCTTTATTACGCCCGCAGTGAGCATACAGAGAAAGATTATTCTGTCCGGGAAATGGCACTGTCCCAAGTGGTGCATCAGGCGATTGCAGATAATAAATATCTGCTGCTCCAAGGTGGTATGCGTCTGGAAGTGGAGGAAATGCAGGACACGGTTTATTCAGATGAAAAGTGGGTGCGCTTTATTCTGAACCAACTGATTGCCAATGCGGTCAAGTATCGTACGGAACAACCGGTTCTCCGCATTTCTACTCATAAACGGCAAGATCAGGTTGTCCTTGTCGTGGAGGACAATGGAATCGGAATTGCTGCGTCCGATCTGCCCCGTATTTTTGAAAAGGGATTTACAGGCCAGAACGGTCGCAAGATTCAGCAATCCACAGGAATTGGTCTGTATCTGTGCAAACGGCTTTGTGAAAAGCTGGGCATTGGCATTGCGGCGGAATCGTCGGAACATGGCACAGCCGTTTCCCTTTCTTTTCACATCAACTGTCTGATTCATGAAGTGCAGGACTGAAAAGCGTTCTGCACTTCTTACATTTTTGTTAGAACTTTGTAAGAAAACTTGATACAAACGAAGCCGCTCTTATTTTACAATAGAGATCAGAGGTGATAAAAATGAAAGAAATTTTGAAACTGGATCATATCCAAAAATATTACGGAAATGGCGGGAATGTTACAAAAGCAATTCAGGACATCAGCTTTTCCGTTCAAGAGGGAGAATTTGTAGGAATCATGGGAGCATCCGGTTCCGGCAAGACTACCCTGCTCAACTGTATTTCCACCATTGATACCGTCAGTGCGGGACATATCTATCTGGATGGAACCGATGTGACGGAAATCAATGAAAAACAAATTGCCCGGTTTCGCCGGGAAAATCTTGGATTTGTGTTCCAGGATTTTAACCTGCTGGACACGCTGACCATTTCGGAAAACATAGCCCTGGCGCTGACCATCAACAAGGTTCCCGCAGGCGAGATTGATGGGCGGGTGCGGGAAATGGCCGGAAAGCTGAATATCACGGATATTCTGGATAAGTACCCCTATCAGGTGTCCGGCGGCCAGAAGCAGCGGTGCGCCTGTGCCAGAGCCATTATCAACCAGCCTAAGCTGATTTTGGCGGATGAACCCACCGGTGCGTTAGACAGTCACTCGTCCCAGATGCTGCTCTCGACGATCCAGAGTATCAACGAAGATCTCGGAGCCACGATCCTGATGGTGACACACGATGCTTTCTCGGCAAGCTATGCCAATCGTATTCTCTTTATGAGGGACGGGGCAATCTTTATGGAAATCCGTAAGGGTGGTGATTCCCGCAGGACTTTCTTTGAAAAAATCCTGGATGTCCTCACCATGATGGGAGGAGGCATGAGCGATGTACGCTAAATTGATTTTTAGAAATGCGAAACGCTCTGCAAAGGACTATCTAATCTATATTGTTACCTTGACGATCTGCGTTACTTTGTTTTATGCGTTTCTATCTATATCGAGCAGCTACTACCAGCCAGATATTGGAACTGCTTATGAAATTACAGCGTTTAGTGATGGTATCAAATTGGCGGTCTGTGCGATCACGCTGTTGTTATTGTTCCTGATACGCTATGTAAACAGCTATATGCTGCGGCGCAAGCAAAAGGAATTTGCCGTACAATCTATTATGGGGATGGAGCAAAAAACAATCGGCTGGCTCTTTTTTGCAGAAACTTTTTTGATGGGGGCTATATCTATTGCTCTTGGTATTGCTCTTGGTGTGTTGTGTTCGCAATTTATGTCCGCTATGCTGCTCGCTTCCTATGGTCATAGTTATGAGCTGACATGGACACTGTTCCCCGATACCGTTCTTTGGACAGTCGGCTTTTTCACAATCAGTTTTTTCGTGGTTGGACTGTTCAATGTCCGTACTATTCGTAAGATCAAGATTATTGATATGCTGTCTGCGGACAGACAAAATGAACCTGATTTGAAGAAGAACCGGTTTATACCGACAATCCTTGTGATCTACTTGGTGCTTTCTATATGGATGTTGGAAACAGGGATTCAAAAGATGATCTTTTTCTTTGATCCACGATTTGCTTTTCCTCTCCACATCTTGTTTTGGGGAAATATCATTTTTCCGGCGCTCACCCTGCTGTGGTCGTTCGTTTGGCTACTCAAAAAGAAAGTATGGACATTGCAAACTTTGCTTATCGGTCTCTTAGCCTGCACAGTTCCAAATACTGTACTTGCAGCTCTCGTACCGGTTTTTGAAAGCAAGTATTATCTAACTCTGGGCGCTGGTACGATCAATCAATATTTGCTGTTCGTTGTTGCAGATTTACTTTTTTTGATATGCGGAATTATTTATCTGTCCAGCAGCGCGATTGTTGCATGGAAAAGCAAATCCCCTGCACACAGGTATCAAGGTAATAACCTGTTTTTCTTTGGACAGATCATATCCAAGCTCACAACAACGACAAAAACAATGACCTTGATTTGCATTACGCTGACAATAGCCATTCTTATGTTCATTATCGCACCAGTACTGACAGAATGGAGTACGGGGTATTTGGATAGTCGCTCCATGTATGATGTTCAGATCAATTCCCGATATAATGATGTGTACGAAAAAAAGGATTTGCCAACAGGCGATTATGAAGCGGTCACAGATTTTTTGACGGAAGAAGGAATTGCGGTAAGCGCAGACTGTGCCTTTAGCCTTTATCTTCCAAATTGTGAAGATTTTCATGACCGTGTAAAACATGAATTTCCTGTGGTTGCTATTTCTCTTAGCGATTATAATGCTATCAGGGAAATGCTGGGATATGAGGCTATTACGCTTGAAGAAAATGAGTTTACGACCCAATGGCATACAACTGCAACAACGGATGAACAAGAAGAATTTATACGCAGTCATGCAGTGGTAGATACCGATGTAGGAAGGTTAACGCTTTCTGAACAGGCCAGTTATCAAGAGGCAATGGGCGAAACCTTATACAATTCCTATACACAAGTTGTATATGTATTTCCAGATAGTGTTTGTCAAAACCTTCTTTCTGTCAAGCGGAACCGTTATATCCAGACATCAAAAGAACTTTCCTACTCAGATGCAGCGGCCTTAGAAAACAGGTTTATAAAGGTCTATCCAGAACTTTCGGAAAAGGGTGTTGGGTATTCCATTCGATTGAGTACGCTGCAAATCAATGAAACAAAGGGTATGAACTTCATTCTAAAGACAGCGATGATTTATGGCGCTGTGGTTTTAATGGTAATGTGCCTCACAATACTTTCTTTGCAGCAACTCTTAGATGCAGGAAAATATAAATATCGTTTTGGAGTTTTGCGTAAATTGGGGACAGAGGAATCCGATATAAAGAAATTGATGCGAAAACAGCTTAGAGTGTGGTTTGGTTTACCGATTACAGTAGCGGTTATTGTATCCTTCGTTGTGGTAGCTTATTTTATTCAATCTGTCTCAAATGAGATTGCTTCTTATATTGGATTTGATAAATTGCTCCTGCAAGTGGGCATTACGGTCGCTGTACTTATTTTGCTTTTGGTTTGCTATTATATCAGCACATGGATATTATTCAGCAAATCCACATCCAATTCAGATTGAGGGGGTGTGATGATGTACTGGAAGTTAGCAATTCAAAATATTCGCAGAAGCCTGCGGGATTATATCATTTACTTTGTGACGCTTACCTTGACTGCGGCATTGATGTACTCATTTTTGGCATTGGGCTTTTCATCAGATGTTCTTGCTATGGCAGAAAATATGTCGATGCTGACTACTGGAATTCTGCTTATGTCAGCTCTGGTTGCTTTTATGTCCTCGTTTGTGATCGGTTATGCGATCCGCTTTATGCTGGGACGACGGAAAAAGGAGTTTGCAACCTACGAATTGATTGGCATGGAATCAAAGACAGTACGGAATTTGTTCCTTGCTGAAAACAGTATCATCGGCACTGGGGCCTTTCTGCTTGGTTCTTTGGTTGGCACAGGGCTTTCCGGTTTGCTGAATCAGGTGGTAAAAAATATCTTTGAGGTGCCGCATACCTATCAGGTTTCCTTTTCTCTCCAGGCATGGGCAGTAACATTTTTGTTTTTTGCCTTGATGTATGGTTTTGGGATGCTCCGAGCAGCAAAGATTATCCGGCATCAGAAAGTAATCGATCTGCTGTATGATAACCGCAAGAATGAAGAATACCGTTTCAAATCATTCCGCCATAGTCTTTTGGTAGTATTGCTCTCAATCGCTGCAATGGTTGCAGGCGTGATTTTGCTTGGGCGGATGCTTCAGACACAAACCAATGAAGCATTTTTGTACCTTGGCGGAGCCTGCCTGCTCATTCTGGTGGGTGTTTACGAGCTGCATCGCCAGATTCCGCTTTTGTTGCACCGATTTGCAAAACAAAATCTGCGCCATAAGTACAAAGAAGAAAATCTGTTCTTCCTGGGGCAGATTGGGCGGCGCATCCATTCTGCTGGCCGGACAATGGCTGTGGTGGCGATTCTTTTAACCATATCCCTGGCAACCATGTTTGTGGGGCTTACAATGGGAGCAGGCTACAAAGCCAACATGAAAGCCTACTATCCCTATGATGCAGGCGTGGCGATTGATGCACCTTTGGAGAAATCCAGCATGGATTCCATCGTTTCCTTTACAGAGGAGCATTGTGGAGTCGAGGATTCTGTGAGCTATTATCTGTATGCGGTTCCTGAAAAACCGATCGAAGCCTTGTCCTTGTCCGACTATAACCACCTGCGTGAGATTTTGGGACTTTCTCCTGTTTCCATGAGCGACAACGAGTTTTTGGTTCATTGTGATACATGGAACTATATGGACGGAATCCGGCAGGGCTTGAAGCAGCAGCCAGAGATCACATTAAATGGTCGAACCTTGACTATTGCAGAGACACCGATTCTGACGGAGCCGATGGAGCAGTATCAAATGGCCGGAACGAAGGGATATGTACTTGTTCTGCCGGATGAAGCAGCTTCACAATTCGTCGGAGAAAAAATCCGTCTGGCGATGAAACTGGAAGATGGCGGATACCCGGAATTGAAAAGCGACTTGAAGCAATTCCTGAACAGTGGGAAATGGCAGCCGGAATTGCAGGCAGGTCAACAGCTCCCGGAAAAAGTAACGATGGGTGTTACAGTAAAGGCGTGGGGCGTTGCCAATTCGCTGACTGGATTTACAGCCATTTCGTTCTGCGGATTGTATTTAAGCATTATTTTTATCATTCTATCCTGCTCGGTTCTTGCATTTGAGCAGCTTTCTGCCATAGACAAAAACCAGAAGAATTATGCAGTCATTGACCGTTTGGGTGTACCGGGCCGCAGGCAGGCTTCCCTGATCCGCAGGGAACTGTCCACAGTCTTTTTGATCCCACTGCTATTCCCTCTTTTACTGACGGTTTTGCTGATCACAGGGGCACAGTTCTTTTTCGGAGAAGCAATCTTGCAGCAGGGACTTGTACCTCTTTATGGTCTGGTGACGATTCTGCTATTCTGTGCAATCTACCTGACCTATTTTGGTGCAACAATGTTCTTATTCAAACGGGTTATTCTTCGGCCTGAAATGAGATGAAAATTGAATTGCTACAAAAATGAAGCAATTCCGCCTGTTTTCTTGCCGAAAAAGAAAGCGATTAGGAGATTTTTGCAACATTTGGCCTTTATCATAGAGTAATAAATTAGAAATGCTGATACCTTACACTATGCAAAGGAGTGGATTACTATGGCAAACAAAGAAAAGCGCTTTGAAACAATCTATACACAGGGAACTTCCTTGAGTATTGTTGTAGACACCGAAACAGGTGTAAACTACCTTGTCCATGATACGGGGATTACCCCTTTGCTGGATAAAAACGGAACAGTCGTTATTACTGAAATAAACAAGTAAACTTTATATTGGCTGCAGGGTATCAGCATTCTAATTATGAATAAGGGAGGGACATATGGGAAAAATCTTTGTATTGTCGGTAACAGACCATGAAGAATACATACTTAGCAGAATTATGGAGATTATTGCAGCCGAGCCAGGATTTGACCATATTGTGTCATCTCATCCTTGTAATACTCTTGTTTTTCCGGGATTGGAGCTTCGCTTGAAGGAGAGAACGGTACACCGAAACGGCGAGTTAATTTCTATGACCCATCGGGAATTTGCGACATTGGTATACTTGGCAAACCACCCGTCCTGGGTATTTTCTGCCGGGCAGATTTATGAAGAAGTATGGGGTGAGGATGGTGAAAACTGCGGAACAGCCGTTGCCAGCGTCATTGGTCAGATCCGCAGAAAACTGACACCGGATATGCCGAAAGCGGGTTATATCCGTACTGTTTTGGGGAGCGGATACAAATTTGAAGTTCCGCAGGGTATGGCAGAATAGAACAATCAAATATATATTAGCTGCGCACATTATGAAGCAGCCAAAAGCGGGAAACCTTTATGATGGGTCTCCTGCTTTTTGTTTTTAGAAAATAGTGTGTGATTGTTGAGAATAGGCGTCATATAGGCGTAAAGGATATGTATAAAGCAAAAAGGAGGCATTACATATGCTTATTGGCGTTGATCATGGCAACAAACAAATTAAAACGGTTCATTGCAACCCCTTTGTGTCCGGTCTGAAGCAGAGTGTCACCCGTCCCTTTGGACAGAATGTGCTGAGGTATCAGAATACCTACTATACGCTGTCTACTGAGCGGATTCCTTATCGGAAAGATAAAACGGAGGATGATCGCTTCTTTATCCTGACCCTATTTGCTCTGGCTGGAGAGATTGAAGCGAGGGGGGCATATTCCTCGGAGGTTCAGCGTATCCAACTGGCAGTTGGACTGCCGCCGGCACACTTTGGCGCCCAGGTGGAACGGTTCACACAATACTTCAGACAGCGAGGAGTGATAGGGTTTGAGATGCAGGGGAAGCCGTATTCCATCTATATTGAAGATGCGGCCTGCTTCCCCCAGGCTTACGCAGCAGCAGCCACCATGCTTCACACGCTCGTGGAGGAACCCAAAGCGGTGATTCTGGATATTGGCGGGTTTACGGCTGACTATCTGCTGATGAAAAATGGAGAGATTGACCTTACCTCCTGTGATTCGTTAGAAAATGGTGTAATTCTGTTGTACAATAAGGTGCGTTCAAAGGTGAATTCGGAGCTGGACCTGCTGTTGGATGAAGGAGATGTGGACGCTATCCTGATGGGAAAAAAGACTCAATATCCGGATGCAGCCATACGGCTGACAGAACAGATGGCGCAGGAATTTATCAATGACCTGTTCAGCACGCTGCGGGAGCGAATGTTGGACTTGCAATATTGCAAGGTAGTATTTGTAGGCGGTGGCGCCATTCTTTTGAAGCGGCAGATCGAAACTTCGGGCAAGGTGGGAACACCATTCTTCGTACCGAAAATCAATGCAAATGCGGATGGCTATGAGTATCTGTACCGGATTGAAACAGCAGGCAGGTGATGGTATGGGCGAGAAAAAAGAACGAGGACGGTTTACGCTGCGCTTTAATGAGGGCGATCCCATACACGAGACTGCCATTGGATTACTGGAGTTACAGAGTCCCCGCACAAAAGCGCAATATGTGGCAAATGCAGTGGTCTACTATAATGAGCACTTTGGGCAGGAGCCGCAGCCACTAAATGCTTCTATTATCAGCAAAGAAGCGGTAGTGGCTATCGTCAAAGAGATTTTGCGGCAGGAAGGTATGGGACAGGAAAAAGCAAAAGAGCAGGCGATCACAGCCAGATTGGTTGAGGGGCCCGTAGCGCCTGTGATGCCTTCAACTGCACAGGAAGTGGACGATGATTCGGAAATGGACGATAGGACACGCAGACTGATTGCTGGTGCCTTGTCTGCATTCCGCAGCCGGGGATAATCAAAAGAGGCATGGGAGCCAGCGATGCTCCTATGCCTCTTCCTGTATGGCCGCGATAAAACTGTCTAAAATATCTTCAAAATGCCTGTATTGTTTGGGTGTTAGTGTGGAAATCTTCTCCATAAGAAGGGAGGAATCTGTTTCTGTGATGACGCCTCGCAACAAATACTCGGTGCTGATGTGAAGTGCATCACAGACTTTGAGGATCGTCTCAGGCCGCATAGCCTTTTGACCCAATTCTGCGGTGGAGATGGTCTGTGGTGTGACATGAGCCAGCTCTGCCAGAGTTTCTTGGGTCATATTTAGTTGTTTCCTCCGGTCGAAGATCCGTTTACCCATATCTTTCAGTAGATTTTCCATGCGTCACCTCCATGCTATAGTTACATTTTATCCGCTATGACATGGATTATTAAGCGGTCATGGTTGATTTATCTCGTCCATGGCAAGTATAATATGCAGAGGAGTACGCCAGGAAAGGAGAATTATATGAACAGTTTTTCGTGTGTGATTACAGGTCACAGACCGACCAGATTTAAGTTCAAATATAATGAAAAGGATAAACGCTGCCAACGGATTAAAAAGTGTCTGCAGGAGCAACTCATACGACTCTATCATCAGGGAGTACGATGCTTTTGGGTTGGAGGAGCAATGGGCGTTGATATGTGGGCAGCGGAGCTCCTGCTACGTATGAAAGAGCAGCAAGCGTATCAAGATGTGGAATTGTGTCTGGCTCTCCCTTTTGAGGGTTACAATGCAGACTGGGATGACTGGCACCGAAAGAGGATGGATTTTATTTGCAGATATGCTGAGAAGGTCTTAGTGCTGGGCGAAATGCCCTCAAGCGAAAGCTATAAGAAACGCAATTACTATATGGTGGAGCAGGCCGGGCATATGATAGCTGTCTATGATAATGCACACAATATGCGGTCCGGAACCCAGCAGACGGTCAACTATGCCAAGAAGAAAGGACTCCAGATCATTTATATCCATCCAGATACAGCCCAGGTAACAGAGGAAGATATAACTAAAAAATAAAGGAAGGGCTCTAAAGCGGGACACTGAGAGAGGTTGAAAAGCAGTGTGTCCGTTTTAGAGCCTGTTTTGTCATATAATGTCGAATGATTTTCTTTTTACTCGAAAGCGACTCCAATGCTACTCCAAAAGTTTCCGAAAACTGTCAGTTACACTGTAATTATGGCAGTGATCCCAAAACCAATGAAAACTCGATAAGTGGAGGTGGGGGGATGAGATCAGTACAGTACCCAATGAAAATCGGAAGAAGAGGGTGGTCTTTATCCTGACAATAAGGATGAAGGCCGCCTTTTGTTTTAATTTCATAGATTCATAGAATAGTTGGAATAGCATTTGAAAAAAGTATTATTTCACAATTTAACAATTATCAGCAGGGCGGCAGCGTTGCGCTGCCATATCGCGAAAGAAAGGGGATGATGCAGGCCGCCTGTGTGCCGTCCGCATAACTGCGGACAGGGAGTAACGATGTTATGGAAAAAGGATTCCACAACATCGAGCAGTTCATTGCTTTCATAACTCCAGGACACACGGCTTTTCATGAACGGCTCTCAATAGGGGTATATCGTCGAGGCAGGACGAGAGAGTTTTCTCCACATAAGGAAAAACCTCCACCTGCTCGGATGGTATCTATTGAACTGCTCGATGCAGCAATTCAGGGAACAGCTGGTTTTGTCCATTGGTACAAAGCTGGCTGTTTTTGTTTATCACAGCCAGGTTTTGTCCGGTGCAGGTCACCGCCAGAAGCTCAGGAAATTCATAGAAATTCTTGAGACTTTTGGAGGTAAAGCCATGTGGCAACGGAACAATGGACAGGCAGAAGATGACCTGCAATTCAGGTTTACAGCATATTTAGTTTCGGCGGTCAAGCGCCGCAGAAAAGATTATTTGATCCAGCTTTATAAGCGCAGCAGTATAGAGAGTACTGTGGAAGTGGTCTATGAGTCCGAACCAAGCTCAGAGGAAGTGGTTTTAGACAAATTGCCGCTTATGGATGTCATTGAAAATGGAGCGCTTCTGGAGGCACTTCAGAAACTCAATGAACGGGAGCGCCAGATCTTTCTGGCTCGAACGCTGGAGGAAGAAGATTTTGAAACTCTGGGAGTAAAGTTTGAACTGTCCTACAAAGGGGCAGCTGCGCTTTACTATAGGACGATTCAGAAAATCAGAAAGAGCATTGAAGGAGGTGACAAGAGATGAATTTTGAATGTCTGCTTCTCAGCGCCAAGGCGGGAAACGAGGATGCCATTACGACGATTTTGCAGATGTATCGACCATTGCTGCTCAAGTATGCCATTATTGATGGTGTGCTGGATGAGGATTTGTACCAGGAATTGAGCATTATTTTGTTGAAGGCGATTAAGTTGTTTAAGATTTAAGTCAATGAGAAAGGCTCCGAGATCATTATGGCCTCGGAGCCTTTCTTGCTGACTTAAAATGGAGAACTGTTAAATTTATATCCGCTGCCCAGTACAGTCCGGATATAACCGCCCTTCGGCGTATCCGGTGTCAACTTGCGACGGATCTGACCGATTACACTGGCAACAGCGGTACCGCAGTGTTCACCGTCCGCAGCCCACACAGCCTCATAGATTTGGCTGGCAGAAAAGACCCAGCCAGGATGGCGAGCCAGATAAGCAAGGACAGCAAACTCATGATGAGTTAGTGTAACAAGTTGACCTCTGCAGAATACTGCCTGCTCCTTCAGGCGAATCTCAAGCTCCGGAAAGGGGAGAGTGTCATCCGAGAGTGGGAGAGCAATATGGTCAAGCTCTGGTTCGTCTGCAAGGGCTTCCATAATTTTATTGAGTATGTGTTCTTCATGGTCTGCAACGGATAATATTAAAAATTTGCCCATATTGTTCACATCCTTTCTTCTCTCTATATGAATAAGCAGTGGTCTTGTTTTTGGTGAAACCTAAATGAACTGGGGGATAGTATCAGAGCCGTTTCTGTTTATAAAAGGTTGCTGAACACGAAGACTTCAAAATTTTGAGAATGGCGCTATTTGCTCTTGTGTTTACCACCTTACTCGGAATTGAATTTATAACCATAGCCAATTACTGTTTTTATATACTCGTGTCCCATGCAATATGGCTTTAGCCTTTTTCGTATTTGAAAAATCGTGTTTTCTACTGCATGCAAATGGTTATTTGTGGGTTCATGCCAAATCTGTTCATAAATCTGTTCTTTTGTGAATGCAGTTTGAGGAGATTGCAGTAACAGATAAAGGACTTCAAATTCGTTTGTTGATAAATAAACTTCCTGCTGTTCTAATATTACACAATGCCGGTTAACATCAATGTGTAAGGTGTGATTTGTTTGCTTTAATCCCCAAAATTCTTGTGCCATTGTCCGGTCATTCGCAATTTGTTCAAGCAGCAAGGATAATTCATTGAATTTTCTGACTTCCCTCAATTTCTTATATAGGTTGACAGTTATCGTACACCCATATATATCCTTATCAAAATCAAAAATATATGTTTCGATTGAAACAAAGCTATCATTATCAAGTGTAGGGCGCGTCCCAATGTGGGTAACACCGTAATATCTCTTATCGCCTAAAAGAATATCTGCCACATATACTCCTGTCTTTGGCAAAAAATCTTTTTTTTCGATTGCTATGTTCGCGGTAGGTGTCCCCACATGCTTTCCAATACCTCGGCCATGTATAACGGTTCCTGTTAGTGTGTAAATAGGCTCATTTAGTTTTTCTTTCATTTCAATCCTCATATAATCCCATTCATTGACAGGATAATCAAAACACAAGTTACAATAATAAAACTTGCCAATATAAGCAGACCAGTATGCTTTTGTCTTGCTTCATTTTCCGAAGCAGCAACATATCCGCTTTTTCTCAAAGCGGTAACTATGGGCTTATACAGTAAAAAGGTAATGGATGCATTTAACCCACCTTTCAACAAGTTAAATGGAAGAAAGGCAGGAAGTAACAATTCTACAACTGCTTCTCTTGGATACCCCATGTAAAGCGGTGTTACCAAATAGTTCCACAACAGCATAACAACAACCGTTATGAGCCATCCCGATGCCAGACCAATCACTGCACCAGATAAAGTGTGCTTTTTTTTGTAAATGACAGATGCCGTACACGCAAAAGATAGTGTTTGTACGATATTCATGATACAACCTAATATTCCAGTATCGCTTACTGTAATCATTTCAAGGATTGCCACAATGACAGATACGATACAAGAAGTCATCGGTCCCCAAATAAAGCCGCCCAAAGTTACAATAACATCGGATGGGTCGTACTTTAAGAATAGAATAATCGGAATCCTGCCGACAACCATGGTGGCATAAGTGATCGCACATAGCATCCCAATAGTGGTGACTCTTTTTGTTTTACTGTTCATAATTGCTTTCCTCCGTGGCAAAAAATTAACACCCAAAAGAAAAGGTCTTTCGGGTGTTAACATTATAATTAGGCCACAGAAAAGAAAGTAAGCCCCTTAAAATCTGCGGAAATCTAACCATATCTTCTTTCATCCAGACTATACTGTTGGTTTTGGAATTACACCAAATCGTGCGTTTTACGCTCGCGGACTTTACCGCCAATCGGGAATTTCACCCTGCCCCGAAGACACTTTTATTCAGTTGTTTCCCCGCAATTATAACATCAACTATTTTTGGAAGCAATGAGTTGAAGATAGTTCGGAAGTATTTCGGAAATCGAGTCATACTCGGTTACAGTTTTTCATACGAAACTAAGTCAGTGAGTGGAATCCTCATGTGTTCATGTCTTTCTGTATCTGATGGCGCTTCATTTCCATAACCGATTACCAAAATATTGATTGGCTCTAAATTATCGGGTAAATCAAATTCTTTCCGGATAACATCAGGCTGAAAGTAACATACCCATACGGTACCTAAACCTAATTCTGTTGCCTCCAACATCATATGGTCTGTTAGGATAGCTGCGTCAATGTCTCCGGTTTGCTTTTGGTCAAAGGGGCGAACCCATGCTTTGTTATGATCTGCACATACAATAATTGCAAGAGGAGCATTATAAATATTTGCCCCTTTGCTGATTTTTTCCAGTCCCTCTTTGCTTTCTACTGCAATTAAGTGAACCGGCTGTAGGTTTGCTGCTGTTGGTGCAACATGAGCAGCCTGCAAAATTTTATCAAGCTTCTCTTTCTCCACTTTTTTGCCACTGTAATTGCGTACAGAATACCGTTTTTTTGCAATCTCAATAAAATTCATCATGGTCAATCCTTTCTTGGTGCTGTATAATTTAGTTGACATGTTCAATCGTCGTACTAATTTTAACATGGTGCAGTAGAATAACAAGATTGCACTTTTCAGGTAGATACTTCCCTCAAAGAAAGTACCCAAAAAGGAGTGAATATATAAAAATGAATTATCAAAAAGATCAATTTAGTTGTCCAGTGGAAGCCACACTTTTTCTGATTGGAGGAAAATATAAACCTCTCATTCTTTGGCATTTGATAGAAAAACCTTTGCACTACATGGAATTACAACGCTTAATTCCAAAAGCCACACCTAAAATGCTTTCACAACAACTTCGCGATTTGGAAGAATGTGGCATGATTCACAGAGAAGTAATTCCAGAAAAACCACCTAAAACCTTGTATTCACTTACCGCCTTTGGAAAAAGTATCATTCCGGTATTAGATTCTATGTGTAACTGGGGAATACACTTTCTTGAAGGATTGGATATTACACCGCCTTGTGGTTCAAAACTGTAAATAGTCTATTTGGGGAAGAGTAGACTGCCGTTTGTCGAATTTATATATGTTTTTTTCAAGTAATACAGGAAGCAATACTTGCAGCCTTATTTTATATAAAAAGAAGCGCCGGACAGAGCCAATAAGCCTATGTCCGGCATTTCCTATATCACGGATTCAAATTTATATCCACTACCCAGTACAGTGCGAATATAGCCACTCTTTGGTGTATCCGGCGTCAACTTGCGCCGGATCTGACCGATGACACTGGCAACGGCGGTGCCGCAGTGTTCACCGTCTCTATCCCATACGGCCTCATAAATCTGGCTGGCTGAGAATACCCAGCTGGGATGACGAGCCAGATATGTAAGGACAGCAAACTCATGGTGAGTCAGAGTAACAAGTTGACCTCTGCAGGATACTGTCTGCTCCTTTAGCCGAATTTCCAGATTTTTAAAAGAAAGAATGTTGCAAGGGAGAGGAGGCGCAATATGGTTAAGCTTCGGCTCGTTTGCGATAGTTTCCATAATTTTATTGAGTATATGTTCTTCGTGGTCAGTGACGGATAATATTAAAATTTTGCCCATATTGTTCGCCTCCTTTGCTTGGGGTAAATGCGGAAAACTGTTGTGCCAGTGGCCGCCAACTGTACCAGAATCAGCACAGCAAATAGACAAAAGCTTCTTTATCCACCTGCT
This sequence comes from Laedolimicola intestinihominis, assembly GCF_040096155.1. Taxonomy (NCBI): domain Bacteria; kingdom Bacillati; phylum Bacillota; class Clostridia; order Lachnospirales; family Lachnospiraceae; genus Laedolimicola; species Laedolimicola intestinihominis. Next base: position 19,669 of record NZ_JBBMFE010000014.1, read on the forward strand.
TTCACTGATAAGGTCATTCTAAAACCTAAATGTCCACAAAATATTAGAAAGTTCGGACAGTTCAAAAAATAGTGTTCTACTCAACCGTTTCAATCGAATCCACAATATTCATTTTTGAAATTTTCCGTAGCGGAATTGCTGTTGCCAGCAAGCAAGCTCCTACTGCCAAGAGGGTTGCTTCAAGAATGGGCATGACAGGGATTGCAACAAGCTGGATGGTGTCGCTCGTGGCCGCCTCAATGAAGATCGTACAAACATATCCCAGCACGCTTCCAATCACAGAGGCAATGATTCCGTAATATGCACCTTCCCAAAGGAAAGTTTTATAAAGGCTATCGGCACTCATTCCAATGGCCCGCTGCATACCGATTTCTGTTACTCTGGTGTGAATATTTGTGTAAACGGTATTGATGATATTAAGAATACCAATCAGGCCAACGAAAAGAATCAGCCCCCATGCCAGCATTTGAATTTGTGCAAAGCTCTCTTTTAGTTGCTGGTCGGTTTCTTCATATGACAAGAATGTTGTCCCCGGTATTCTGTTACAAAACGCCTCGATAAATGTATCAAAGTTTTCCCTGTCAGCACCCTCGTTCAGTGTAGGCAAAAACTCTGAATAGGTATCTTTTCCCGTCAGGCGTTCATAGATAGCATCATCAACGATCACTTGAACACCATTTGTGAAACCGCCATTTCCAATACCAAGATAACCGTCATAGCCATCCAAGGTTTTCAAAACATTCAGCTCCATTCCCGCAACACAGATGCTTTCTCCGGCCTCTATATTTGTAAATTCAAGAACATCTTCGCCGTAGCTCATGGGAATAGGATTCCTTACTATACAGGCGTTCCCTGATTTCAGTTGTCCAAGCTGTTCTTCTGGTAATTGATCCCCCATAAAATAATCCCAATATTCATTGTTCAATCCGACAACCTGAAAAGTTTCGCCGGGTTTCAGTTGAAATTCAAGACTGATTTCATCGAGCAGCCCATTTTCATTTTGTTCGTAAAGCGAAAATTGTATGGCGGCTACACTTTGCACAGCTTCATTTTTCCGCAAAGTGTTCAGATCATCTGTGGTAAATCCAATACTTTCATTTGTGATCTGATAATCTCCTACATGATTATCTTGCAGGGCGCTTGCAGCGTTCAGGAGAGAGGAAAACCCTTGCAGGGCAATAAAAACCGTGATACTCATAACAAGGGACAAAATTGTAATTGCAGTACGGCCTTTATTTCTCTTTAAGTTCAGGCGGGCATAATATGCTTCAAAATGATGGATTTTCTTTGTTTTACGCTTTCTGCGCCGAATTTTTAGATTTGTTCCAGACATCGCCATAATGGGAGATACCCTTGCGGCTGATCTGGCTGCTGGTAATGCTGCAAACAACGCAAACGCCAAAGTGATTGCTCCGCTTAAAACCAGTAAGGTTCCATTCAAAGAACTGTTCTCTGCTATTAGAGTTTTCAATTCAGAAGCATCCTGAACCAAGAACAATTCAGGGGAAACCAGGCCGGTAGCTGCCTCTAAAATTCCTCTGGCACTCAGGAAACCAAGAAGCATACCAATAGGAATCCCCATCAGGCACAATAGGATTACTTCAATTACAATGATCTGATAAAGCTGTCCTTTTTCGCCTCCAATAGCCCGAAGTGTTCCATATCCCTTTATCCGTTTTGATACAGATATTTTCAGAATGTTGTAAATCACAAGACCAGCAGCCAGCAAAATCAAAGTACCCACTAATATCCCTGCGACTGTCATAAAAGAGAATCCCTTATCATTAGCACCCTCGGAATTTGCAGTATAGGAAATTCCCAAGGCGTTCAAATATACAATATTATAGCTGGTATCAAGCTCATGGATATTAAATTCCTTATTGATGTCATCGACAACTGCTTGAAAATTCTTTTTATCGGCAGTCCGAATATCCACATTGTAATAAATATAAGATTCCGTTAAAAGTTGTTCAGCAGTTCCTTCCCCTACAACTCCCGTAACAGTGTCGCTTGTATATCCCAAGTAGTTATTTTTCAATATCCCTGTAAGAACAAATTCTGCTGTATAGGAATAGCTGTCCGCAATGTTGTGGCGAAGATTTTTTTGCAGTGAAAGTGTAATCTTATCTCCAATACCGCCCTCAAAGCCAAGATATTTCAGAATATCTTCAGAAAGCGCTATTTCCATCGGGGCTTCCGGCAGACGACCTTCTTCTACACTGGTACTGGATGGATAGATAGCGGCAGTATCATCCCAATATTCCATCAAACCAAGAGTAAGAGATGGGGAGAGTTCTAAACTTCCCATATAAATAGATTTGCCTACATAGGAAAGACGCTCATCCTGTTCCAGTGCATGAAGCTGCTCTGCATTCATCTGCAAAAAAGTGGCATATCGGTTTCCTCCGATAGCGATGGCCTGCTGTTCCCGCATTGCACTAAGTACGCCAATGGATTGTCCTACAATGGTTGTCATCATAGTAGACAGCACAACGGCAATCAAAATAAGAATAGAAGTGACTTTTTGGGACAGTAGTTCTTTCAATGCTAATGTACGATAAGATTTCATTTCGCTGTCACCTCCGCAAGCACACCATCTACGATCTGAAACTGGCGGTCTGCCATTCGCGCAATACGGCTGTCATGGGTAATGACAACGAGAGCTTTACCCATCTTTTTCCATACATTTTGAAGCAGTTCCATGACTTCGCCGCCGCTTTTGCTGTCCAGATTTCCCGTAGGCTCATCAGCAAAAATTACATCCGGCTTTGCAATCAAAGCGCGGGCGATGGCTACACGCTGCTGCTGGCCGCCGGATAACTCATGGGGCAGATGTTCCAAGCGGCCCTGAATGCCAAGCAGTTCTGTAAGCTGTTTCAGGTATGCTTCATCCGGTTTTTGTTTATCCAGCAAAAGAGGCATGATAATATTTTCTTTCGCCGTCAGAACCGGAAGCAGATTAAATTGCTGAAAAATAAATCCAATCCGCTTCCGGCGGAATGCCGACAACTCCTTATCGCTGTAACTGTAAATATCTTTACCATCATAGGTCAGCGAGCCGGAAGATGGCTTATCCAAGCCGGAAAGCAAATGAAGCAGGGTACTTTTTCCGCTTCCAGATGGTCCCATAATAGAAATAAAATCACTGGATACAATTTCGAGATTCGCATGATCCAAAGCCACCACTCGGTTTTCACCGTCACCATAAATCTTTGATAAATTCTTTGCCTCAATATTCATAAAAAACACTCTCCTTATTTGTGGTATAAGGAGAGTGTAAATGATAAATCTCAAAAATCGCTCAAGGATTACACGAAATGAAAAATAGCAGTTGCGGATGCACCGCCCCCAACCCTATTTTCCAAAATCAATCGGCCACCATGTTTTTCACATAAAATTCTGCTGCTGTAAAGCCCCATTCCGAAATGTGAGGAATTACTACTTGTCGTTTCAAAAGGGTTTGGCCCATTCTGCACGAGAGACAGCGGATAACCAGCACCATCATCTTCTACATTCAAGGTCATAGAATCATTTTGCAGCGTTATTTGAATAGAGATTGCTTTTTCTGCAAATCGCGCCGCATTTCCAATCAGATTTTCCGCTACGGTAAGAAATAGCCCGTGATCTATACAAACAGTTCCGCCTGATGGGACTAAAACAGAAACTTTTTTGGATAGCGCCAACAGTCGTGCTGTTTCCTGCAATTCACTCTGCAAAACGGATAGTCTGATTTCTTTTGGCTTAACAGAGAGTTGTTCCAACTTTTGAACACTGCTCATAGCTTCTACATACTGCTCAATCCGTAAAGTGTAACTTTCCAGCCGGTCTATGGTCTGTTCGTCCTGAATACCTTGCCGTAAAAGTTTTACACTTCCTTTTAATACCGTAATCGGGTTACGCAGATCATGGGAAAATGCGGCATTGAGCCGTTTGCGTTCCTCGGCCTGTTGCCACAACAGCCGATTCGATTTCAGAAGTTCACTCCGCATTTCTTCAAAGGCAGCACATAGTTGTCCCATTTCATCGTAAGACAAAATCGGCAGCGAAAAATCCAGATCATTATTCTGAATCCGCATAATGCCATTTTGCAGGCAGGAAATAGGCTGCTTCAATTTGAGATAATAAAAAAGAAAGACTGAAACAATCAATCCACCTACCGGGAAAAGAATACAGGAAAGCGTCTGCACAATATTTAGGATAGCCAAAATGCGCTGTTGTGACGCCGTAGGAGATGGCAGGGGTACGATTGAACCATCCGATAGGATTTCTACACCGCCTAAAGGATAATAGTTTTCAATGCCACGGCAAAGAAAGATAACCGCACCAAGCAGGAGAAATGCCACCGCTAAACAGGAGAGGGATAATAACAGGAAAGATTTCTTTAGTCCCATATTTTTTAGGCGTTCCACCGATACCCACACCCCCAAACTGTTTCAATGTAATTGTGCAATGTATGTGCTGCAAATTTAGCGCGTATTTTCCGGATATGCTCCATAATTGTATCGCTGTTTCCGTCCCCATCTAATCCCCACACACGCTCATAAATCCGCTCACGATCAAAAACCTGTCCTGCATTGAGGGATAAAAGTTCTACAATCTCAAACTCCCTCTTAGATAGCGGGATGTTCTGATTATTGATTGTAACTGTTCGGGCGGAATAGTCCAGTATCAATTCACCAAAGAAGCGTACTGCCGAATTATTTTGGCGTCGCTGCTCACGGCGCAAATGTGCAGCAATACGCGCCCCCAATTCATCCAAATCAAAGGGCTTGACGATATAATCATCCGCCCCGGCCTGAAATCCAATAATCTTATCGCTGGATTCAATACGAGCAGTCAAAAAAAGAATGGGACAGGCTATGTGTTCCCGTATCTTCTGGCATACAGTCAGGCCATCCATTCCAGGCATATTGATGTCTAATAAAATTAAATCTGGTTTGTAGGCTACTTTTTTGAGTGCTTCTTGGCCGCTATAAGCGGTCAGAATATCATATCGTGTTTGAAAATAACTCTGTATCATATCAACAATACCGCGTTCATCATCAACGATCAGTAATTTAGGATTCAAAATCATGCACCTCCATTCTTTATATGATATATGGTAAATCTCAAAAATCCCTCAACTTCCTTTGCTTTTGCGGATATTATAACAGGCAAATGTCTGCGAAATATTACAACGGACAGATTTTGAAAAATATATTTCTTTATAATTATATAGCAGGTTGACTTTTGCAACAAGATTTTATAAGTGTACATAAAAATAAATAACTATTTCATAGAGAAAAATGCACCGAATACAGAGTCGATAGGCATACTGTATCCGGTGCGTTGCAGACTTTTTAACCTTTCAGATAGTAATGCACATAGGCATTATAATCTCGACGCCTGGTAATCAACCGCAGCCAGATATAAAAGTGAGCAGTTTCCGAATACAAATTGAATTCGGTGGGCTCGCTGGTGGGTTGGGCGTACCCTCGGCAGAACCGTGTCAAGGTGTCCAAATTCCGAAACTCCGGCAGTTGGAACAGCGCATTCTGGAAAGCATCAATTTCATGGGCAGCTTCCAGAATGGGCGCGCTCTTTTGGCACTGATGCCAAGTGGTCCACCATTTCCATCCATCATAATCAGAACGGGAATAGGCTATCTCGCTGGCAGGCCGGGAACCCTGCTGGAATAGATCTTCAAAGGTGCAGGAAGTAGTCAGCAGCGGAGCTTCAAAATCGGTCTGCTGCTGGCTCAAACCGTTTTTGACAGCTGCCCATTCTGTTAGAGGAAGTGGGCAACGGTTGGCATCACGCAGGGCTTCATCCATACCGCACGCCTCGCAGATATGGACATCTGCATAGCGGCTCAGGGCGTTGATGACCAGCCGGTGGTCCAGTGGCTGCCCACATCGAAGACACAGGGGTGGTTGCTCCGCTTCTGGGGTAAACAGCAGTTTGTCCTGCTGCCATACGGTTTCCAACATGGATTTGGGATAGATATGGATCTTCATGATGATGTCCTCCTAATTTTATTCCTTTAATATTCGTACCGTTTCCTCCGGTCTTCAGACCAGGGAGGGTAGACACGCAATTCTTCCTGAAACATGGCCATCAGCTCGGTTGCCATGTCCTCTTTACGCCGATAGATGCGCTGCTTCTCTGTACCATCTGCATAGAGGATGGTAGTTTGGAGTGCGGGACCTTTCTGCGTGAAGATGAATTTGCGGCCATGAGAAGGGTCAAATGCCTCGATCCAGAGGGGCAGGGTGGAGGAACTCCCATCCAGACACCGCCAGCCGCTGTAATCGGTGTAGCTGAATCCGTTGATTTCTCGCGCCAGTCTTCGCAGGGCAAGATACAGCCGCTCAAAGCGGCGCCCCAGCTCGCCTTTCTGCCGCCGGATGTAGAGGGTATGCCCCTCATGATCCAGGGCATCCAGTTCTTTGCCATTAAACAGGTATTCAGGGTAAAGGCAGCCATCCGATTCAAGAATTTGCCCGGTAGGTTCCGCAAGGTGATTGTCTGACAGCCAGACTGGAAAAAGTCCGTCTGCGGCTTTTATATTGATGAAAGCGCAGTGGTCGGGCCGGATTCCGGTTAAGTTGGTGGTAAGGGTTTCCCAAAAAATCAGGATGCCGTGATCCTTTTCATAAAGCTTGATGGCGAGATTGCCGTTGGGATAGGTACTGATTTTCAAAGTCAGCTGGGATCGGTATTCGCCCAGCGTAAATGCGAGAGTATTCATAAGCGTTTTCCTCCAAAGAAGCACCGGACGTCTGCAAAAATGCAGATTTCCGGTGCTTCTTAGTGTGTGTTCCGGACAAGGAAACCGGAGCAGGGAGAGGAATGCAGTTCCTCTCTGGTCATCGTCAGCTACACAGCCAAAGTTTTTGACTCGAACTGATAGCGCAGAACCTGAGCCAGCTTTGTCCTGTTTTCACAAGTAATGCGATAGGTAGGGCCATAGTTGTGCCGCTGTTCATCCATCCTTCGAATGGAAATGCTAAATCGGGTGCCCTCCTGAGTGATCCACAGACGCCTGCCCGTGGCAGCATCTTCAGCAATAATCCATAAAGGGCACTGCATGGTCATGTAGGTCTGGGGGTAAGCACGCCAGCCGCTGCGGTCATGGTAACAGAAACCGGGGGTAGTCTGCCGCCTTTCATTCAGTACATCATAAATTGCCTTATATTTCATGCGCTGCACCGCCTTTCAAAGTTTTTCAGGTAGCCTGCATACCCTTCCGGGTCCAGCTCCTGCAGCCGGTTGGCACGAAAACGATATTCAGGATAGGTGCAGAACCCACTCTGCATGGTGCGGCCGGTTGGGATAGCCAGACCATGTCGGATGAGCCAGGTGGGAAATTCCGAATCGGCATTGGTGTCGATAAAGGCATGGTCTTTTTGCCGTTGGCCGGGCAGGTTGACGGTGAGAGTCGCCCAGGGTTCCGGGTCGCCGCTTTCCCATGTCACCATTTGTATGGCAAGGTTTCCATTCAGGTAGGAAGTCACCTGCAGCTGGATGGGGTGCGTGGCGCCAAATTTCTTGTAAGGCAAGGTAACAGGTGCCGCATCGGTATCAGGTTCTTCGTCCTCCACGCCCAGTTCCCAACTAAGGGACAGAATCTGGCTCTGGCTCAGCGTGCGGGCATATTTCTTTGCGTATTTTGGCTTGAAGAGCAGGGTACCGTCCTGCAGGAGCAGCTTTCCTTCTTTTTGCTCCTGGATACAGCGCAGCCCATGCAGACGGGGCTTTGCGCGCTCCACCGCATCGTGGATCTTCGGATGGTCAAACCATATGGAATACTGTACGGCTACATGGAGATGGGGATGCTCCTGAAAGCGTGAGCATAGGAGCTCCAGCACCTGTTGACAGACTTTTTTTCGTTTCTCCAGCGTCTGACGCTCGTTAAAGGTCAGCGTGAAATATGAGAAATCCCGTTCGGATGCGTCTGCGGCGCCGTTAAAGGGATTACACCAGAAGTACAGGTCCCATCGGTCGCTGCCATAGGACACAGGGATATTTTCGTCATACTGGTAGCAGACAAAGTCCTGTGCGATAGCTTCCATGACGGGTTTCATTGCTGCGCTGCTCTCCAAACTTGCTTGGCGGATATACTGATCCCATTCTTCGCGGGTGTGGCTGTCGTAAAACTGTTTGTTGGCTGCTGCCTCTGCTTCGGTGCATAGAGACTGCAGGCGCAGGGAGTGGACATCTTCTTTGACATAGCCTTTTTCAAACCATCTGGTATCAATATTCATATGAGAACGATCTTCGTGGATTTTCATTTTGCATCCTCCTTGTGTATAGTTGCTGCATTTTTTGACGCAGTGTGGTCATTGGTCTTTCCAGTCATAGAGCAGTAGGTCATGTCCGGAAGATTTGGCTTCGGCTCTTTTGTCCCGGAAACGGTAGTTGGTAAACACAAAGCCGGTGGGCTTGTGGGTATAGCGGACAGCCAGAATGTGGAACTGACTATTTAGCCATTCAGCTGAGTCTACGGCTTCCTCAACGGTGTTCTCAAAATCGGTGGCAAAGAGCCAGTTTTCCCAGTACCAACCATGCCCAACCGTTTCTATGACATCCGGCAGGGAGAGCAGCTTTTCCCTTAGTGCTTCCTGATTCTGCAGGTGCGGATATTGTGTATGAACGGACTGCACCAGCGATTGGCGGAATTGGCAGAAAGGTACGAAGGGTTTCTTGCCTTCAAAGTTACCATTGCCGTCCAGTGCACAGACTACGCCATCTGCAATCACTTCAAAGATGAGGTCTTCCCGGATGAGACTGCCATTTTCATTCCAGTCCGGTGTAGAGCTGTACCATGCGCCGCTTTCGGTATCCCGGTTGTAGTAGCGTACCGGTTCTGCAATGGTGCAGAATACATCTATACAGAATCCGGGATCTTCAAACAGAAAAGATATTTGTCGTTTTATCATCAGGTGTTTCCTCCTAAATGAAAAAAGGACCGGCAGGCCGCTAAATGCAGTCTGTCGATCCTTTCGGTTATAAGCCGCAGGTAATGCGGCAGGGTTCCTCGTTAAATCAAAGAGATAGGCACGATCAGATTGTTCTGATCAAAAGCGCCCAACTGGTCAGCCATGCACAGGATAGCACCAGTGCCGCGCTGCAGTGGGGACTTGTCGATCAGGTCAAATACCTTCGTCAATTTCTTTGGCGGCGAGGCCATCTTTTTGATCTCGATGGGAAACAGTTTTCCGTCACGCTCCAGGATCAGGTCGATTTCTCTGGCATCCTTATCCCGGTAATAGTACAGGAATGGCTCCTGGCCGGCGTTCTGATAGGTCTTGATGATTTCCGCTACGGTATAGTTTTCCAGTAGTGCGCCGCTCATGGCTCCTTCCATGGCTGTCTCCGGACTGCTCCAACGGGTCAGGTAGCAGACAATGCCGGAGTCGTAGAAGTAGAGCTTGGGTGTGGATACGGTGCGTTTGAGGACATTATTGGAATAGGGTTCCAATAAAAAGATGATCCCCAGCGCCTCCAGAACATGAAGCCAGTTTTTGGCTGTGGTCTGGTCGATCTCCGCATCATCGGCAATGCCCTTGTAATTGACCTGCTGGGAAGTCCTGGCGGCAACAGAACGCAGGAACCGCAAAAACTTCAAGCTGTCAATGTCATTGGACAGCCGCCGCACATCCCGTTCCATGTAAGTGTCAATGTAACTGGAATAGAAGATGGAGGCATTGGAATAGGTTCCTGTGACCAGGGCAGGCATCCCGCCCTGATGGATATGCTGAAAGACCTCTGGCGTGTTCAGCATTTGGCGTCCGTTCTGCCGTTCGGACAAAAGAGGCAGCTCCAGGCTGAACGGTGGTTCAGGAGGCCGTTTCATGATCTCACTCTGGGAAAGCGGTGAGAGGTGGAGCAGAGCCACCCGGCCTGCCAGAGATTCCTGTACGCCCTCCATCATCTTGAAAAGCTGAGAACCCGTCAGCCAGAAATCGCCGGGCTGATGGCGTTCATCTACCATGATTTTGATATATGGGAACAGTTCCGGTGCGTATTGCACTTCGTCAATGAGCAGCGGCGGCTGATACAGCTGAAAGAACATCTTTGGGTCCGTCTTGGCGAGTTCCCGCAGCGTCAGATCATCCAAAGAGACCTTTTTGCGCCCCTTGCCCTCGACCTCTATCAAATGTTCCAGCATGGTAGTTTTTCCAACCTGCCTTGGGCCGGTAAGCAGAAGCACAGGATACTGTTCATTCAGCTCCATCACCGGTTTCTCCATGTGTCGGGTGATATACACAGGCGTTCCTCCTTTCTTAATTTCGGCTGATATATTATTATATACCTATTTTAGCCGAAAAAATCTGATTTTGCAAGTAGGCAGTCTGCAAAGTAAATTTCAGTAGCGATTTTAAGGGTCATTCCTGCGCAGCGGAGGGGTTGATCATTTCCTTCAGACTGGCGATATACTGCTTCCATGCCTGTCTGGATTCTTCAGCACGCTTCAACTCGGCAAGCTGTTCTTCCGGTGACAGGGCTTCAAACTCGCATTGGCGGCAGTCCCTATCAATATCCAGAAAGATGCGGTTCAGGATGGAGAGAGCCAGTTCTGTAACAGTGGGGCTGTGTTCGTCAAGTGCTTTGCGTCCCTGACGAAACAATTCCAGATAGCGCTCATATTGCTGTTCGCTGATGAATTCCCAGCCGTAGGCTTCCTGGATGTCGCTTTCGCTATGGTATTGCATAGCTGCTTCAAATTCTGCCTCGCGGTCTGCGGCTTCCTTTTCGATGTGCCGCTTGAGCTTGGCGCGGATGCGCTCCAAGTCTTTGAGCAAAAGCTTGCAGGCTTTGGCCTCCATGAGATAACCGTGTGCTTCGCTGTTTAGATATTGCTGAGATGTATTTTTCATGCGGCAGCTTCCTCCTTGGATTTGGATTGAACAAAGAGTAGGAACCCATTGCTGGTATCCTCCAGAAGCTGCCATGTACCATCCCGCCAGACGCAGGCGGTTGCATCGTTGTAGACTTCCGGCGTCTTGGGCGGGTCGTCAAAGCATTCCGGCGTCACATAAAGGCACATATGTCCCATATAGAAGGGCTGCAGAGCTGCTTCTATCTCTTTGCGCAGGGCAAGGGCGAGGGATTCGATCTCGTCAATATCCTGGCGCTGAAAGGCAGCATCTGAGATCTGTTTGAGCCGCTTGGTTTGCTTCACAGCTGCATCTATATAGGGTACGGCCTCATCAAAGTATTTGTGTTTGATCCGCATACCGTCAAATACCAGAAAGCGGGTATAGGCGGTAGCGGCTTTACAGATGTCTTGCCGCAAGGCATCAAATGGTTTTTTGTACTTGGTTTTCAGCACCTCCATGGATACGACCTGCAGATTGCGCCGCAGGGTTTCCAGATGGTTCACTAAAGTGGTGCGTAGTTCATCTCGTTCCATAGGCATCCTCCGTGGGTAACTTCCGGGCGGTTATCCGCGCCGGAAGTGGCGGCAGTGCTCATGCACATTGGCGTGGGTAAACGCAAAGCTCTTGCAGGCCAGCAATCGGTTCCGTTCTCTGGAAGATTGCCGGGCAACGTTTGCATGATACTTTTTAACAGATGTTTTTATAGGGTTATTCGAGTTCAGGTTCCCAAGGGGTATCTTCCTCATAAGGCGCAGCCTCCTTTTCATTGTCAGTGGACTTGTCGGCAGCCCGTACCGTCAGCAGAAGGGCATCTTCCCCGACATCGCTGCTGTGGGACTTTTGGGCTCGTTTTCTTTTGCATCGTTCCACGGCTTTGTCATAGTCGTAGCCGATACCAGCTTGCAGCTTGTCCGCAATTTTACGTAGCTTTTCTGCATGGTACTCATAGGTAGCACGATGGAATCCAGTCAGCTCCCACTGATCGCACACCGATTCCAGAAGCCGGACATAATCCCGCAGTGCGTTGACTGTTTTGTAGATATCGCCATAGCAGGTAGTAAAGGTATGGACGCCATCAAGATCCCGAAAGCAAAAAATCAGTTCTTCCCCCAAAAACTGTTCCAGTTGGACTGATTGTGCGATCATTGGCCGAAAAGCTTCCTGGGGCAGTTCGGGCAGTCTGTTCTCATCCATTGCTATCCTCCTCATGTTCCGGTATTGGCGGCTGTGGGCCTAAGCCTGCCGCAAACATCTGCACAGCGGTACGGTAACCAGAGGCGTATGCCTGCTCCAATACAGCAGAATTGCGGCATTGTACCGCAGTCTGATACTGTTCAAAAGCGATGGATGCCTCGTTGGAGAGCAGCGGGAGCAGAGCTTTTTCTTTCTGTTGTACTGCCTGATTAAAAGGTGTGAGGCGTTTATCAAGCTTGAACACATCTGCTTCATATTCGCCATAATAGAGCGAAGTGAGAAAGCGTGGGTCTGCCGGAAAGGATATAGCAGATGGTGCAGGGCGGGAAAGCGCCGCCGCAATATCTTTGAGTGTGTTGATCAGTGCAGGGAGCTGAACATTAAAAAATCTTTGCCCCATTGCTGTTTCGTGTAAATTCATAAAATGAGGCCCCCTTTCTAAAAGCCATTTGCCTTTTACTGTTCCCTGGCAATCCGGTGCAGGTCTGCTAACAGGTGCCGGTTATTCTGCTCATACTGAGGCTGAAAAGGCTGGTCTAAATCAAAATTGTAATAGCGGTAGTAGATCACCTTGAATACAATGCCCTGCCGCATGTCAGGGTCAATGGCGCGCATCAGTTTGCCCAGTTCGGTGGCGATCTCATATTCCCGCTTTACATATTCTTTGTCTTCCCTCTTAAAATTCTGATACAACCAGTCCTTGACGGATACCCGGCTGCCGGTAAAGTGGCTCCGGTGCCGGTCCAGACACAGGCAGTATTCAAAATCACGGCCACGCTCCCCTGGACCTACGGTAAGAGGATAGATACGGCAGGTACGGGTACGGGCAGGGTAGACGGAACAGCGCCCATCCATAAGGAAGATACAGGGGCCGTTTGGGGCTTTTGTCTTGAGCATATAGATAGGGAAGCCTTCTTCGGTCAGTGGTTCCGGTTCGCAGTAGCGGAACAGGAAATCCTCTATTCCTTCAATGGGCTCACCTTTTGTTCGGAGATAGCGAGCCAGGCGGTAGGCGTCCAGACTCTCCACCATTACACAGCCTTCGATATTGCGGCAGCACGCCCCGCATTGACGGCAGGAAAAGGTAAACTGGTCTTTGGGGCGGACTGGTTGAATTTCATTCATGATTTCTTCGTTCATTTTGTTCCTCCATAAAAAGAGCCGTGACGGAATGGTATCCGCCACGGCCAGAACTTGTGGAATAGTCAGCGGGAGCCGGCTGTTCCAATCCATTTACAGTCCCTTCACGCACATGCGGCCAATCTCACAGGGAGCGGACTGACAGCCGCCAGCGGAAAAGGGGACATGGACAGATGGTAGTGGGAGTTCTGCGTTTCAAAACGGACGCAATCCTCCGACTCCTCCAGAATCGCCACCACACGCGAAGTGTGGTAGATGTTTCCTCCGGCGTGCAGAAGCGCACCCCGCCCAACAGACAGTGGACGTAGCAGAGAACCATTCAAAACGATCTGTTTCTTTTCTTTCTTCATTCGGTTTGACCTCCAATCTTTTTGAAAATGTGGATGTAAGGGTATTTCGTATCTGTAATGGGTTTACCCATAGCAAATGTCCAACAGCACATCATGGACTTCGGCCAGAAGCTCTTTAATGCGCCGCATAGGAACCTTCTGGGTGCGGGCAATCTCACGGATACCATAGCCGCCCTGTTTCAGATGCACAATATCCATTTGCTGCTTGGATACTCTGCCGGCCAGTTCGTGGAGCAGAAGATCCATTTCCAACTGCTGCATGATTGGGTCATGGGCAGGAATGGTATCTTCTAAAGGTGCACCATCAGGATATAATCCGACATGAATACTGAGAACCTCCATATTGCGCTTGCGGCGCTCCTGGGTACGGAAGTAATCGAATAAGCAGAATTTCATTCTCCGATTAGCGATGGTGGAAAAAGTGAACTGTTGTGCGGTGAGATCAGAAAAGTAATCCCGAACGGCTTTCAGATAGCCGAAAATGACTACATCGTAAAATTCATCTTCTGGCAACCGGTTTTCGTTCAGAAACTTATAGACCAGGCTATGATGGGCGGTGGCAAATGCCTGTTGTTCTTTGGTTAATGGTACTTCACATAACATTGTATTTTCCTCCTTAAATAAAAAAAGAGGGATACCTCCGGTGTGTTCAACCGAAGGCATCCCTTTGTTCATGTGTCATGTGGCGCAGGTCACATCAAGATACTTATGCGGGCAGCTGCTCGCAGTCACCATTGATCTGGCTGACAGTATAGTGACCGTCTGCCGGCTCGTTGGTCATGGCGCCAGGCTCGATTACATAATCGCAGCCGGTGTCGCGCTGCTCCTCAGTGATTTCGGTACGCTGTTGGAGCAGGAGTTTGATCTGCTCCTTAAAACTGTTGGCGTAAGCCCGGATCTGAGCCAGTTCCTCGCCCTGGAAATCCTGCAGCAGTTTGAAGGTAGCAACACTGTAGTCATTGGTGCCGTTGTTCTCACGCTTGAGACCAATCTGCACGATGCTTCCGCAGGTGGCGCGGCAGCGGAACATAAAAGCTCGATTCAAAAAGTCTTTGAAAGGTTTGATGCTGGTGGGGGGCAGATTTATCTGCAGAGGCATGTACTCTCCACTGCGGAGCAGGTAGAGTATACGCATATTTTTGCAGGCTTTTCCCTTGCTGCCATCAGGTGCAGAACCAAAGCGGTTCATTGCGCAGGTGGCGCAGGCACCGCCGGGTGTACCGATGCCGATCTTGCCATCCGCAGAAGAACAAAGCGGCGTGGTATCGTCATCGTACTCGCTGCCGGCCGGCCAGTAGGCGCAGGTGGCGTGGCTATGCAGAATGACGCCTACCAGAGTCTTTTCATAGTCAGGATTGTCCGGATCATCGGACGGCATCTCGAACTGGAGTGTGCCGCCGGCGGGAATCTTGACACGCGGAAAGCTCATCTGCAGACCATCGGCGTCCTCGGCCAGTTCCTCGGCGCTGAAATCGCTTTCGATCATAGTGGGGAGCATGAATTTTTCCTGTTTCATCAAATCGCTGTTCTGATTATACATAGTGGTTCCTCCTTAAAAATGTGATGGTTGCAGATGGTCAGGCGGCCATCTGATTGATACGGTTCCACTGCTGCCGGGGCATGGACAGGATATTGTATCCGATCCCCTCCAGGGCAGTGGCGCGGTCATAGCTGTCCACATCCTGACTAAAGCGTGTTACGGCATTGGATAGCCCATAGAGGGTCAGATCCTTGCCTTCAATCAGACGCTGCAGAACGCCGGTGCTTTCTTCCTCGGTGATATTGAAATCCTTGCTTGCCAGACGGACAACACTGGGAATATCAGTGGTATTCATCTGGACGGTTGTGGCTTCACGCATCATGCCGACTACCCGTGTAAACCGTGTTTCATCCACGGCGGCCATCACGGTATCCTTGATCTTCATGGCAAATGCGTGGTCATCAGCGGCCAATGTCTCCTGTGAGAACAGTTGGAAGTTTTCGTCTGCCTCATTGACCCGTCCGATGTGAGTACGGCGAGTCTGGGCATCGTTGACAACCATGCCGTTACTGCATACCAGCCGATAGACCAAAGGCTGGATGTTGACGGAACCCAGTCCAACCTCACTATTGCTGATGATAACGCCGGACTGCACGATGTCACCGGGTACAACTTCGGCTTCAAGCCGCTTGTTGACTACCTTGATGTACATACGGCTGTCCGTGATCTGGCAGCTTTCAAAATAGGCGTCCTCCATTTGCTGAATGACAGGAAGGACGATTTCTGCAATGTCCAGGTTGTCAATGCGGCGATAGCGGTTGCTCAAAAACGCCCGTACAGTGCCATCCAGGGTGCGGACCATACGCTGGGTCGGTTCCCGCTGGAACCAGGAATTCACATTCTCCGCCAGCAGTTCCGGATAATCGGAAAGCATACGGTCATAGTAAGCAGCCGGAATCTTCAGATGTGTGCCGATCTGCCGATGGGCGATCTGGTTGATCTCCAGTGGCTCCACCAGTGGGTCATCGTGGTCATCAAAGGTGTGGAGATAAAGTTGAGAACCAAAAGGTTCTACTTGAAGCCGACGGGTATCAAGCAAATAGTCTTGCTTGAGTTTGGATTGGCGTTCAATCTGCTGTGCCATTTCCACGATGGTAAGTCCTGATTTCATTCGTCAAGTTCACTCCTTTCTCTGTGTTCCTTGGCAGCAGAAGCATTACCAGGACACCTGAATGCCCTGGGCAGTGACTTCAGCGGCCAGACCATTGCTTTCCAGAACCTCTGCCAGACGGGGCCAGTAGACCTTCTGGGGAAAGTTGTTCAGATGCTCCTGAGAAACAGCATCTTCGCCCTGCTCAATGCAGATATCACCGTCTTCCCGAAGCGTCAGTTTACTGTGCCCACGGGAATTAAGGTCGGAGATCAGTGCTTCCAGTACAGAGCGTCCTTGCGTTTCATACCAGATACGGGGATCAACAGGCTGCCTGTTCGGAGGTGTTGCATCATCCTCGTTAGTTTCTCCGCCGACCTTGGACAGCGGAACGATTTTGACCATATCGCATTTGATATTGGCGTTCTGATCCAGTGTCACATCGGCGTGATCAAACTCGTCAATGCCAAACACACGGATTCGGCCGGTACCGCCATTGCGGATCAGCTGCTCCGGCTGCTTTTCACACCACTCGAAGGTGGCTTGCGGATAAGCGGAGCGCAGATATGCCAGAATACGATGGTTGGTGTGGCGCACCAGAAGGTCATCGGAGTTGGTGCCGCCCAAGTCAGGAATCTCAAAACTTCGTGTTTGGATGCCTTCTGCATGGAGCTGTCTGGTGCGCTGTTGACGCTGGCGACGCCGTTGGGCCTGCTGCATATAGGGGAGAAGCAGGATCAAAACTACCCACAGTCCCCAGAGAGTGAAAACGCCCAGCAGCAGCCAGATCTGCCAGGGCCTGCGCACGAGAGCCATAATTGCGATGACCGCACCAATCAGGATCGTGATGCTGCCACTCAAAAGTCCTCTGTCATTATTCATGTTTGATACCATCCTTTTTTCTGAATTTGTTGGAAAACAAAAAAAGAGGGACCGCACCAAGCTTTCAGTTTCATTCTGAAAAACTTGATACGGTCCCTCTTAGGAGCCGAAGTAAACTACTCCGGCAGGGATTCACGGTCACCGTCCAATACCTCCGCGGGAGGCAGTGCGGGTTCCGCCGTAATGTCCGGGTCATTCTCTTGTCTGTTCGCCGCGGCGGGCTGTTTGGGGAGAAAACCGAAGTCATTTAGACTGACCTTCAGTTTCTTTTCCAATTTGCCGTCCTTCATGCGAACATCTACCAGCCGCTGTGAGCCGGCAAGCCAGATCATACTGCCTTTTTTGACCTTGAATTGCATGAGCCGGGTGACATCTGCATCCCAGGCCCACACCTGATAGAACTGCGTCCAGTTTTTGGTGCGTTCCATCAGATCAAAGCATACATAGCTTTGTTTGGACTGGCTTTCTTTGGGTACGAGGTCGTTCATGACGCGCCCGAACACAAAAATCTGTGCCATAACACTCCTTTCTGCCATTGGCATTATTATCTATATAAAAAAGTGCCAGCAGTTTTTCGACCCTAAAAGGGCGCAAAAAATCACTGACACTTGCATACAAACTTAACAGCGTGTGCAATGCAGGCTTTTGGCCTACGGTACAGATCAAAAAGACCTGTATTCCCAAATGGGATACGCACAAAAATCAATTACAGATACAGTATAGCACTGCATCTTGTGCCTGTCAAGATGTAAAACACTATATATAGATTTATAGCCAGCGACAAGTACGATATGTAGTAGTTGAAAAGGTTTTACTCTGTAAGATGGTTCATAACGCGGTAGTAGTCATCCAATAGGTAGAACTGAGTCTTTGTTGGGGATGCCGTTTGATAGTCAAAGGTCAGGCCGTATAGGCTTCCGGTGCCATCTACTCCCAGAGGACCAAACCAGCAGGACATTGTATGGCCGTTGAAATACCATAGCTGCAGGTCATTATATTCCGATTCGGTAACGAGTCCTTTGCGTGCCAGCCGAAGGGCGTCATCTTCACTGATCAAAGGATGGGACAGAAAATGGTGGTAGAGATCATCGGACATACCAAGTGCCTGCTGGTAGGTAAGCGGGTTGGGATTGTCCAGCCACCAGCGGGTCAGCGCTTCAAAGTCATGGACGACTGGGCGGGGCGTAAGGCTGCGGAATTGCTTTAGAAAAGCGATTACTGTTTCTGGAGCAGCTGGAGCTGGTATAGGTATTTCCTGTACACAGTCATTGAGAAAGGCAAACGCGATTTTTTCACCGGTTTTGTCCTCCAGCATCAGTCCGAAGCGCGACAAAGGAGCGAGCAGGAAATGCTCCAGCGCAAAGTTTTCTTCCAGAAAGCGATAGACTTTATATTGTTCGATGGTATGGGGCTTATACATAGGAAACCCTCCTTTCCTTGATCTACCCAATAAATAGGGACAGAAGGAATGTATTCTGCAAAATATAAGGAAATCAGGCGTTGGTCATTGTGATTTGCAAAATGCCCTTTAAGAAAGCGAGGTGGCTCAAAACCACCTCGCATTTTTAGGATTCAGAGGACGGATCGGGATGTTACTCCGGCTCGCTGATTGCTTCATAGCCCAAAAAGCTGTTCGTTGAAAGGGCTGCGTCCAGATAGTCATTTCCCACGGCAGGCCGCGCCCCTTTCTGAAAGTAAAATCGGTAGGGTGCGCCTATTTTAAGCCGGGCCGATTTACTGAGAAGCAGTGTGATCTCTATACCATGGCTGTCTATCAGATGTACTTTGCGGTAGTGGCGGAGCATAGGTGTACTGATACCGGCGCAGATGCCTTCCACTACCTCGTAGTTCTTATGTGCTGCAGTCGCCCAGATCCATCGACAGGATATAAGACAGGCGCAGAGTACGACAATCCCCAATGCCAGCAGGATATGATCTTTAGTCGCCACGCAGATGATGACGCTGATTCCCGCACTGGCGATTCCGGCCAGCAGAGTGAGCAGAAACTTTCGCTGCAATACGGTGGGAAAAAGAGTCCATTGTTTCATCATGCTCATACCCTCTCAAAGATAATCTGCTGCCGCAGATAAAGATTGGCAACGGCTAATGTCACTGGCTTGCTGCTCTGGCTGATTTTGACCATGCTGGCAATGTTGTCACTGGTGGTCGTTTCATCTCCGTAGAGGGAATCCAAAAGCGCACATTCATTGGGGAGGCGGGAAATATTTTTATCTATGCACTTGATGATCTCTGCAGTGGAGAGCAGGGCTTGGCCGGCAAGGCGCATGACCAGAACTTCGTATTTGGTGCGTTTATCTTTCTGGAACAGTTTCCGCGCAGCGGATACCGGAACATGTGCCAGCAGCGTCAGCTTGACAAAAGAGGCGAGCCGGAGGAAGAACGGTCCGCTGGTTGGGATAATGCTGAGCGAACCAAGCAGGTCATACAGAGCATCGTATTCTGTTTCACCGCTGCCGGATACCAGAAGACCGCGGGTAAGCAGTCGGTTTGTACAGTCTTCCCAAGAACGCTCGGTACAGTAACCGGATGCGGTGGCTAGCTTTTCGTATTCTTGTGCGATGTCATCCCAGCGCAGGATTCTCCAGTTGAGCATGCTCCAAATCACCATTTCCTGCATATCGGCCATGTACTCCTGACCGCCTAACAGGATGATTGGACAACTGCGGTTGCAGCCGTTTGTCCTTCGTTCAAACCGGCCGACCGCAGTGTATAGGGTTTTGATTGCCATATTTCGATACCTCCTTTTTATACATATCCCTTACTGTTATTGATGCTGATTTTCAACAGATCAAAGCAGGCAGGTTAAAAAGTCAGGGTCATTGCGAAGTTTTTCCAGGGAGCGGGAGATCCAGGCGCCCACATGGGAAGGAGGGACTTGATAGAGGGCGGCGATGTCTGTAATGCGCATTCCCTGAACCTTCAGCGCCAGTGCTTCGATGCCAAGTCTGGCAACGCCCTGATAGTTCTGTTTGCTGGCTTCCAGCAGATCAAGGGTCTCCAGACGAGAAAGGTGGGAGTCAAAATGGTCATCCGGCTGGTCTACCTGCTCTCCATCTGCGGCCAGCTCGCCCTGTTCTCCGATGATCAGCCGACTGATGTGCCGCCCCTGACTACAGATTTTTCGGCAGTAGGAGAGGAGTCCATTTTTCACAACCTTTTTGGCGTAGGTTGAAAACTGCGCCTGTCCGGCATTGTAGGTAAAAGCGGCCTTGCAGAGCCACAGGCATCCTTCCTGAAACAGATCTCCGTACTCCAGACCACAGATGCCGGGATTTACATGGATGTTGTTGACAATGACCCAGTGAACGATGGATAGGTTTTTTTCTACCAGTGTCTGCTGGTCTTTGGTAAGCTTAAAGTTTTGCTTCATCAGGCTTCACCTCCGTTCAGGCAGCACGCCCGGATGTGTACGCCGGAGCCTGCTGACAGAGGGAAATGACTTGCTCACACATATATTCGGAAAACTGGCCGATGTGGGTCTGGTGTGCATCAAGCCCCAGTTTGGCTTGCAGCCAGATATAGACCTCCCATTTTTCCATATGGCAGTCCTGCTGCAGTTTTTTTAGGGCACGATGGGCCAGAATGCGTTTGTGGCGCAGATCGCCATTCGCCAGTGTCCCCATGGGGAGCAATGTGCGCTCATGAGCACTGACATAGGCATTGCAGGCCGGCCATCTGTCGCAGACATACAGGAATTTTCCTCTGGTCTGTGGAGTAGATCCATACACAAGGCTTGCAGGCCGAAGAGAAGCGTGAGCATGACAATAAGGACATTTGATTTGCTTTTGTTTCAATAAAATCACCTCCATTACGCGCCGATGACGGCGGCATTGCGTCTTAACAGGCAGAATCATCCGAAGTAGGTATCCCGGTCTGGGCATAGCTGTAAAAACGGACATACATGGTCCGAAGAGGTATGCCATTCCAGAAACTTGGTATAAGCAGTCCGGAACGAGCGGCACTCCAGAATTGCAGAGCATTCTTCGGGGTCCACTGCTTCTCCACTCAGCTTCCGCACTGTCTGGACGGACAGAAAGATCGGCTGACAGCCTGCGTCTGCTGCCATCAGGAACCCCTCACAGGATGCCTGCCGGATCATTGGACAAAGTGAACCGCTGCAGCGGATGAACAGGGCGTTGCGCCAGTTACCCCGGACTGCCTGCAGAAAGGAATAGAACTGACACGGTTTTTGATTCATGCTTTCACCTCCATTAGTCGTTATCTGCAAATAAAAAAGGGGCCAGCTGCAGAAGTTCTGCAAACTGGCCCCTGATTTGGTGCTTAGGAGAACAGACTTTCAATCTCTTCAGTGATGCGGGGGATGACCGTATCGTTGAAGATGAGGGTCAGAGCCGCCAGGAGCAGCGCACCCAAAACTACGGCGATAATGATCTTGACGGCATCCGAAATGTAAAAATCGCCGCGCTGATTGGACAATGCCATACGGCCGCGGTTGAGCAGATAGTTGGCTTTGGTATAGATACGGGTCGTGAATTTTCTCATGGTTAACCTCCTGTTATGTGTTTGATTTGTGGTTGGGTAGGTATATCAAGTCCACCGTCTGTTAAGCGCGGCGGATAGGCTTGATCAGATTGTTTTTGTTGGAACGGGGCCGGTTCGGATATGCTTTAGGCCGCTGGAACAGCAAGCAACGAAATCGGCGTTTTTTGGTGCCGGTATCATTCGGCGGATAAAATTTCTTTTTGGGCATAGGCATTCTCCTGTAAAAAATGAAGCCGGGCTGATGAAACAGACCGGCTCAGTTAGGACCAATGGAAATAATGTGCCTGTCGCTATGGAAAATCGCTTGGGTACAAACGCTCACCTCCCTGTGTATTTGTCTTCCATATGAGGAGCAGGTATGAAAACGCCCGGAAGTACCGGGTCGGATACCAATTAGCCAAAGAACGCCCCGAGCGAACTCATAACCTCGGTACAGAGCACCACCAGATAGATAATCATAATGCAAATCAGCATCATCATAGAGTAACGCTGAATCTTTTTGGGACGTTTGGCAGCTTCCTTCTTCAGATTGTTCTGCTCGATCTGGCGCATATCGAAAGTAATCATTTTGAAGTACATCCGCTGATCATCGCCGCGCAGGACACCAATCAGGCCACGGATCACATCGGACAGCATGGGGCTGCCAATGCGGGTTTCAAATCGAATGAGGGCATTTTCATAGTTGCCGGTCTTCATATCAGCAATGGTCTGATCCAGCTCGGCGCCGAAGTCTTTCCCAGCCACACGGCGGTAGGAAGTCAGAATTTTAAGTACATCCCTGTCATTTTCAAGGCTCTGGCCGACGGTCAAAGCAAATCGGGGGATCTCTCCCTCGATCAGTTTGCGGCGCTTTTTAACAAAATCAAAGGCTGCATAGTAGGTTGAAAACCACAGCGCTACCGCAAGGCCAATCAAAATAGGTACCAGCAGCGGAATAAGAAATGCCATGGGGATGGCACACAGGCCAACTGCCCCTGCAGTTACCCAGGCTCTGGCTGTATAGACCTCCGGGGTAAGCTGCAGACCTGCAATGTCCAGAGCGCGTTGCACCTTATTGCGCTTGAGCCGGTCCAGCCGCAAATAAGGGGCGATCCAACCGGCGATTTTTGTCACATAGACATCAAGCAGCTTTTCATTTTTGGTGCCCTGCTGTTTGCGGGAGAGCATCATCATTTGTGAGGTCTTCTTGGTCGGGATGTCCACAAAGGCACAGGTCAGGTTGTAGACAGCAAAACCGAAGAAGATGATGGCGATGAGCGCCAGAAAGGTCATACGCTATCACCTCCATATTCGATGGGCTTGCTCAGTTTCATAATCTGGGTCAGCGCAAACAGGATGATGGCTGCACAGATTGCCAGTGCAATTTTGCCCGGTGTGGTGAAGATAAGGGTGTGGAACCAATCCTCATTCAAGAAATAGAGCATCGGCACATTGGCGATAACCAGAAATATCATGGTGATGGCTTCACGCCGCGGTCCTTGCATCATTGCCTCCAGTTCCGACTGCACCACACGCACATCGGAGAATTTCTGGTTGATGGTAGGCAGGGTATTCTTCATACTGCGGTCGGACTGGCATTGGATGAGGGTACCGCACCATTCATGGAAGACCCGGTTGGGAATCTTCATCTTCAGGCTGTTGATAGCACTGGTGATGTTGGCATTGATCAATTCCGCTTCATAAACGAAGGCTTCAAAGTTGGCTTTTACCGGCTCATTGATATAGGGCAGGTTTTCCTTGACAGAACGGATCAGATCCTCGGTGCGCAGGTAGGAAGTCGTGATGATGGAAATAGCGGTTTCCAGTTCTTCATTCAGATGCTTTTTATAGCTGGCGGCAGTGCTGCGCAGATACCAGATCGGTATAAGGGAAAAACCGATACCCAGAATGGGCACCATGTACACATTCCCAATCAAAAGAGCCAGCACAGCCCCCACAGCGAACAGAATCAGGGACAGTCGTTTTATTGCCTCATAGCGGTCCGCCCGTCCGGTACCCTTCAAGATCTGTTTCAGTTCGTAATCCTGATTAAAAAAACCCTTGGCTGGTGTGCCCAGAAGAACATTCAGTTCATCAGACAAGGTGGCGGATTTTCGCTGGGAGCGGAAGAGGGCGTCAATAAAATCACCCGGCTTCACACCAAACAGAGCCAAAAGCCCAGCACTGAGCAGGATAAAACAGATAAGATAGATCCATTGCAATTAACCCACCTCCTTTGGCGGCTGCATGAATTCTTCCAATTCCTTGTTGGAAATGCCATTGTCCAACAGCCTTTTCTTCAAGGAATCGGAGATCAAGCCGATTTTTTTATGGTGCCCCACCACACGGGTTTCACCACGGTCATCAGTTACATTGTCCTCCACTTCATATTTGTATAGGGAATGGGCGATCAACCGCCCGTCCTGGTAGTCCTCGCCCTCGATGATTTCCATGATCTTACGGGAACGGTCCTCCAGCTGCTTGGTAAAGACGATGATGGGATACGCCTCTACCATGATCTGCATGAGGATGGAGTCATCCATGTTGTACTTGCGTTTGGCAAGGGTCATCATCCTGCGGTAAGTACTGTTGCAGGAATTGGAGTGGATGGTGGTACATACGGTATGGCCGGTGCGGGAACTTTCGGCTGCGGACAGGCTTTCTGCCGCTGACCGCATTTCACCTACACCGATGACATCCGGATGCTTACGCAGCACCCGCTCCAGAAGAAAATCCTGATTGATGTTCAGCGCAGGGTTCTCGCTGGGGCGGGTCAGCAGATGTACCACGGAATTGAGGATATTGCCCTGTGCATCCCGCTTGACCAGATCAAATTCGCGGCTGCCTTCTTCAATGGTAATAAGGCGCCGGTTATTGGGCACATTGGACAGCAGCCAGGCCATGATCGTGGTCTTGCCGGAGCCGGTGGAGCCGGCAATGCAGACGGACACCCCATATCGTATACAGGCAGTCAGAAAGTGAAGCATTTCAGCGGTGGCACTGCCGGAGTTCAGCAGTTTTTCTTCACTGACGGTCTGCTGGTTGACAATACGGATGGAGGCATTGACGCCTACATCTGCATCCACAATGGGAGTTTTGTCCACTGAAATACGGATGTTTTTGTCCAGAAATCCCACAATGCTGGGCATAGTATCATCAATGACCATGCCGCAGGCGTTGAGCATTCGGCGGATCACATCGATGGCGTGCTGGGGCGAACTGAATTTATCAGAGATCTTGATACTGCGCCCACTGGATTCGATCACTTCAATGTCGTTGTAGGCGTTGATGTTGACCTCCTCAACACCAGGCTTATAGATCCATTTCTTCAAAAAGGAGTAGCCGGCCATGTCTTCATAGAGCTTGGAACACAGTTCTTTTGTAGAGAGCCCGTCAAGGGCATATTTGCGTTTGACAATGTAGTGTTCCATCAGTTCTTTCAGCAGGCTTGTGGCACGCTCTGCATTGCCTTCCCCAGCTTCAGCAATGGTGGAGGCATGGTTTTCGGCAAAATACCGCTGTACATCCTCCAGTACCTGGTCATAGGTCAGCTCCTGATTGGCGGCCGGTGTGAAGAATATATCATTCAAATTACTCATCGGCATCCTCCTCACATTCATACGCTGCATCATCCTCTGACTGTTCGGCCAGTTCCATTTGCTCCAGAATTTCCAGTACCTTGTTCAGTGAAGCAGTGTATTTGGGGTTACAGTAGGTGATAGCCTTGAACATACCGCCTTCGGTAGCACAGCGGTCGATCTCCTTACTGTAGGGAAGCAGGCCGTCAAACCCGCCAATGATATAGCCCATTTCATCCAAGGCGTGGAAGGGACGGGCCAGACCGGCGAATGTCATATGCTCAGAAAACCGGAAGCGCTCGTCCACAAGCAGAGGTTGATGGGCTTTCAGGTAGTTGATGCCCTTTAGGTCCGGGGTGAGGATACGGATGACCACATCGCCGGCTTCAATGGCGGCGGGAGTGAACACATTGGTCATGCTGGTGCTGCAGTCCAGAATGACGAAATCTACCAGTTTGGCGGCAGCATGAATGAGCTGCAGTACCATGGTATATTTGACCTCTGGGTAGCTCAGCGGGTTTTCTCCTGCCGCATAGCCCATCATCCCAATGAAGGGATAGTTTTTCAGCACTGTCACATGACTGGCGACCAGAGATGTATCAATCTCCACACTGCTCAAAACCTGGCCGATAGAGGTATTGGTCTGGATGATCTGCTCCGGTAGCCAGACCGGCAGCATAGGGACATTCATATCGGCATTGATAATGATGGCTTTCCGCTTGTCCCGGGTCAGGGCTTTGGCCAGAATACAGCAGAACATGGATTTGCCGCTGCCGGGGCTTCCCCAGACGGTGATAACTTTACCCATAACGAAGATCCTCCTTCCTTGATTTGATTATTCTGCCGAGGGTGCAGTTTCATTAGTGGATTGTGCAGACTCTGCAGTTTCCGTTTCCTGGGGTTCACTTTCAACATCAGAATTTTCCGCATCTGCAGCTTCTTCCTCAATCAAAGTTTCGGGGAAGTAGATTTCCTGCAGAGTCTTATCCTGCTCGGCAAGCAGCTCATCTGCCAGTTTGTCATTGTTGCGGGAGATAAGAGCCACATGAGCTACGCCGTCATTTTCAAGACCGGTAATGATCTTCGCCTGTTCAGGGCTTGCCAGCACAGTGATGGTGGCTGACTGCTGCTTTTCTTCATCCTCCGTGGGCTCCTTGGCATTATCCACATTGATGCCGTCTGAGTCTGTGACGGACAATACTTTGACAAAACGCAGTTCCGGTACTTCGGCCGCCGTATCAAGAAAGTGGTAAATACGGATGATGTCACCGGGCTGAAGCTTGTCAGAGAGGCCGGAAGCAAGTGTTTTAACGGTCAGCGAGATAGCGACCTTACCGGAAGGGATGCTGTTGAGCGCCACATCGGACGAAACCGGTACAGAGCTGATCTTGCTGGTAAGGATATAGTCACCCACAGCCAAGTCGGCGGTAGCGTAAAGACCATTTACATCGGAGAGCTGATGGGCGATGTTGGAGGGGAGGTTATAGCCGCCTACCTCAACCACCTCGGCATTTTCTGACGAGATTTGCTCGCCTTTCAATACCGGCTGGGTGATACGGACGATTTCCTCTTTTCCATTGGTCTGACGGGCGATGGTTGGAAGTGCCACAAAGGCGATAACTGCCGCCAACAGCAGAGAGAGGATCCCGAAGATGAATCGGTTATTCAGTTTCATAAGCGTTGTCTCCTATCTTAAAAATAGTTGGGCCAGGGTCGCTGTACAGCAGCCACAGGCGAGAAATGGCAGGAACGGGATAGCAAGGGGCTGCCCAGTTCGATAAAGCCGCCTGAGAAGAAAGATCACAGGCATTGCGGTAACAGCGGCAGTCAGAAAGACCAGCGCCATGCCGGAAGGGCCATAGACCAGCCCTAATATCCCGCAGAACTTGATATCCCCGCCGCCCAGACCGGTGCCGTTTGTTGCCAGTGCAGCTGCCAATGGAATACAAAAGCCGAGCAGGGCGCCTACCAGGGCATGGGTAGCGACCGGCCAGAGGAAGAGCGGCGGGAGCCCATGGTTTAACAGGAAATACCCCTGCAGGACCGGCGCCAGGGCAGCTAAGGGGATAAAAAAGACGAGTGCCCGGTCAGGCACCCGTCTGTAAAGCACATCGTAGACAGCAAAGCCGGCCACCACAAAAAATATGGTAAGCAGGTAAGCTGTCCAGAGGTTATTCTCGATTGGTATACCAGTCATCATAAAGGCTCCCTTGGATCGAAACATAGTCATTTAGGTTGATGGATAACATGCCGTCAGGAGTCCAGGTATCCCACACCTGTGTATAGATGGTGTAGTCGGTGGCATCTGGGAACCACAGCGGTGTGAAATGCACTGTCCGGTCATAGGTGGAAAACTCGTTGGGCTTGAAGATGAATTTTGCACTTTGGCCGCCGGAACGCTGCAGAAGCCGCAGATAGGTCTGATACTGGAACTCAGGAAATACGGAAAAAGCAGTTTGGGGATAAGTAATGTGGCTGGTCGGGGCATCTGTGGACAGCGTTGCCCGCACTTCGGTTTTAACGCCGTACCCGCTTTTCATCGTCTTGCCGGATGCTGTGGGTACAATATCATCTGGCATTAGGGACATCTCGCCGCTGATGGAAGCGGAGTAGCCCGTATATTCGTATTCCCAATATCCTTCATCCACCCAGTGCCCGCCATCTTCACCGTGGTCGCACCATACCCATACAGGCACCCAGTAGCAGCTCCAGACGCCCCAGTTGGCAGTGAGCTTCTGCGTTTCACTGGGTAGGGGCGGCACAGAGTAGCCGGGATTCGTGTCGGTTGCCACAGGGTCAGGTGGAATGTGCTCATTCAGATCCACGATTTTTGCGACAAAGGTATCCTGAGCGGTATAGGCACCGCTGACAGATACTGTAATGGTCACGGTTTGTGGGGTGGAGGGGGTATGCCATTTGACCCAGACTACCTGACTGTCACCGGCTGGGATCACTATATCATTGACCCGGTAGGTGGTGCCGAGAATATGGAAGGTAACCGATGCCGGATTATCCGGCGTCAGATCCTGATCTGTCCGCAGTGTGACGGCGGTGATCACATCCGTATCTACTCGGTATTCGACATCAGGGGCCTCAATTTCTCCTTCCGGCGGAGCTTCATCAAACCAGACGATACCAACGCCAAGGGTGCTGATGATGTCGGAATTGTTCTGCTTTCCAGTGGTGCTGCCTGTCCAGGCGGAGATGCCAAGGTCGCTGAATTCCAGGAACATTGACAGCGGCAGATTTTTATGGGTAAGCGAGGTCATGGTTTTCCGCAGATTGCCGCCGGACATCTGATCATACAGGCCGGCGGCAGTAGCTGTCATACAGTAATACTGGCCGTTGTGCGTGAAATAGGCAATGGGCTCGATCAGCAGCTTGTACTCGCCGGCAATCATCCGCTCATAATCGACTCCGGCTGCCTGAGCGACCATCATGCACGCATATTCAGAACAGAAATACCGTTTGATGGCTTCGATGTTGCTCTGCCCCTTGCTGCTGACGATTGTGGGCATAGATTGCGTAGGTCTAATGCAGGAATAGGCAACGCCGGACTGGAGGGAGAGGCCGGCGCCGCCCAGGTATTGCAGTTTGTTGACTTTCCCAAAATGGAGAAGACTGGTCTTCTGCGTCCGGTTTGAAAAGTCCAGCGGAGAAGATACGGCAGTTCCGCTGGATGCGTCAACAACAGTAATGCGGACGCCATCGTTGCCTGAGTTCCAGAAGTTGCTGCTTGTGCCATGACCCATGCTGCCACCGCCGCCATCTATGTTTCCATTTCCGCCCGTTGCAAAGGCAGAGGAGGGGAATAGACAGAAAACAAGGGTAAAGCAGCATAGGAAGGCGAGAAGTCGTTTCAAATACATCACGCTCCATTCCTTTTGAAAATAGGAAGGCCGCCACAATCCTGTGACGGCCAAGTAGTGCCATATTCAGTTGTAGTAAATCAGCCCATATTGCCGACCTGTTTGTTCAGATCTCCATCGCTGTCACCGGTGGACTGCTGTACATTGCCGGGAACAACCCAGCCAAACACCGGATCATATACAGCTCCATTTCCGTTGCTGGAGCCTGGAACCGGCTCATTGCTGGGCGGCGCTTGCTCGGCGGGCGGGGCAGTAACCTCCGGAACTGACGGGTCGGGATTGACGGTATGCTCCTGACCAGGATCTTTGATTTCGGTCTTACCTTCCGGCACCGGAGGAGGCGTTTCTTCAAGCTTTTCAGTATCGGTGAAGTCGATCACAACCTCATCCTCCGTTTGGGAGGTTACTTTGGGATATTCTTCTTCGGCATCTGTGGACTGGCCGGGGGCATAAGCATCTGCTCCATTATCACCATCTGTCTGTGTGCCGCCATCTGACCAATCGCCGGTGACGCTGCTGGGTGGGGATTCATCCGGCCTAAAATCTCCGGTACGGTCGCGGCTTACGAACCAGCAGACACCCAGAATAGTGACGCAGAGGAGAGCCAGCGAGGAAACAATAAAGCCTTTGGATTGGAAAAACTTCTTCATATTTTACATACACTCCTTTTTTGCTGTTATATAAAGCCTATACGGTAGAATGTGCCGGGCTTTCAACAGTAGGGTTAGAATTTTGTGTTGTGGTAGCCTGTCAGCTCCACCCGTTGGGTGATAGCCGGATAACTGTGGCCGAACATCCGCACATAGAACTCCACGTCACAGTAAAAGATGTACTCAACCCGTCCATCCTCTACATTGAACTCCAGGCTGATGTCGGAAACCTTGTAATCCTCCGTTGAAAGCGGAATCTTGGAGTCCAGGCCACCTGCCACTGTAGCCTCCAGCATGTCGGTATAGTCACTGCTGGAGTAAAGGGTATTTAGGTACTCTTCAAAGTTAGTTTCACGCTGGGAACGGTAGGTATCTGCATAAATCGTGCCGCTAAGGTTATTTAACTCCATTTTAGCGCCGTTGCGGATGTTGATGCAGGTGATCCGGATGGAAGCGTACAGGAGCAGGAAGGAAATCAGCATCACGATGCCTACCACAAAAAAGCAGGCGAAAAAGGTGATCTCGCCCCGTTCGTTTCGCAGCAGCTGTTTCAGCTGCAGGAATATACGTTTCATAGGTCACCTCACTTCCAGTAGTGCTCACTGACGCCGCTGCCGCGGGCAACAACTGTGATGTTTACCAGGTCAAAATTCCAGAACCCGCCCAGTTTAGCATCTCCCTCGATAGTAATGAAGAAGGGGGTGCCCAACTGGATGGCATTTGTCATACCGGATGGCCTGGGTGATGTGTAGGTAGCGTCAATGGAGTAGGAAATATTTTCGGCTCCTTCGATCTGAGAACTCAAAAATTCAAACAGCTCATCGGTCTCGCCGTTGACGCCGCCGGAAAGCTGGATCTGTTTGACCATCTGATCGGCGGCATGGTCAAGTTCCTGCTTGGTGGAAATGATGCTGAACAGGTCAATAATGAAGGCCAGCAGCAGGACAGCGATGAAGATGAAGACCACCGTACTGAAATAGTTGGCCTCGCCCCGCTCGTTGTTCAGCACCTTCCGGGCTTTTTGAAAGAGAATAGAAACCACCACCTTTACTGAAATTGAAAACAGCCGCTCCAAACCGGAGCGGCTGCTATGCAAAGTTTTGACTGTACCAAGTATAACAGATATGGATTTACGGCGAAAGGGCAGGACTGTGCCAATGTAGAGACAATTTTGTGCCAACCATGTTTCTTTGCAACATTACAGCAGTGATTCCACCAGCTGATAGATGTCGGTAAATGGATTGACAGCAATTCCAAACGGTTTGCTGCTGTCATTTTGAAGATGGTATTGCTCTACACGTTTGGCGTTCTGAATCGCAATGGCTGTATGCTCTGCTAACTGGTTATATACATCGCCAGCTTTCTCATAATCAGGGAGATAAGTGGTCAATGCGTTTTTCACTGCGGGGTAGTCTTTGAAAAATTTGGTGGTGTACTGGAAATGCAACAGATACCAAAATTCAAAGCAGGGATTGGAGAGTGCAATCTGAATCCCCTTCGCATCTGCCATTTTCCTTGCCTTGGAGAGCAGACTGTCCTTTGCAGTGATGGGGTCAGGGTTGTTGTAGTTCACATCTCCATCTGCAACTACCCATACAGAGTCTCCCTCTGATACGGAAATCTGATTTTTGTTCTGATATTCCACGGCTTTCCGGATCAGGCTGAGATAATCTGTTTCACCTCCGCTGGTGCGGCTGCCGACCACACGAATATCAATGTTTGTCTGACGGTTGCGGTAGTGTTCAAAATACTTAGGCTCAGTTTGAGAACCCTCCGTTACAATCAGAATGACAGGCTTTATTTTTCTGCGTCGCTGTCCACGCTTTTCAATTTTTCCACGTGCCATTTTACAGCCCTCCCTTGATAAAGGGGATTGCACCATAACGGCCAATCAGATAGCCTTTCTCCACCTTGGCATCCTTGCGGATGGAAAAATCGTAAAGGGAGAACAGATCGGTAGCCGCTGTTTGCTCGTCTTTTTCGGTAAACCAAATCTGATCTCTCCTCAGTACATCCAGGTCAAGAAGATTGGTGTTGTGTGATGTGAAAATCAACTGGGCTCCATTTGGATTGAACTCCACGCTGTTAAAAAGCGAGACCAGATGCTTTGTCAGAAGAGGATGCAGATGAGCGTCCATCTCGTCAGCGACAAGAAGCGTTCCTTCATCCAGCACCTTTTTTACAACACCGATCAGTTTGAAATAACTGTTGGTGCCATCAGATTCCTCTGCCATGTTCAGCGCGTAGGAAGAAGTATTTCCCTCTGTATCCTGTACCGTGTGAATGGCCTCGATATTGGTAAAGATATCATTACGCTGAGAAGGAGCGGGTTCTGTATCACGCATCTGAAGGGACTGTATGCCAAAATCTGCAACACGCAGCATAGAGGCGATCACATGCCGGTAGTCATCATCTTTGAGTTGTTCTGCTTCAAGGCCGTAGGCGTCTGCAACAGAATTTTTCGTGATGATCTGGCAGGAAGCAAACCATTCCAGAACCGGAATCACTTTGGAATAGCTCCAGTTTGATGCGACAGACAGATAGAGCTTGTTGGCCGAAGTGCGATCCTTGAGAGTATTTTGTTCATCGACATCAACGGTAAAGCGAAAATCTTTTGTGTCTTTTCGCTCAAAAATGAGTGCCTGCCTGCCATTGGGATAGTAATACAGATATTCTTCAATAACAGCTTTGTCTGTTACAGAAAAGCCATACGCATATCGGATGCCATTTGTGGTGAAGATGACCTCAAAGCTGCTGGGGCGAGAGGGTGTTTCCCGGTCAAACTTGAACGGCGAACGCTCAATGGTTTTGTGGAGCTGCTGGTTATGCGAAGTCAGCACATAATTTACCATGAACCAAAATGCATTCAAGACATTGGACTTTCCGGAAGCATTGGCACCGTAAATCACGGCAGACTTCAAATGCTTTTTGTTTCCGTCCACAATCAGGTGTTCCGGATGTTCGTTATCCTTACTGGCAAGCAGGGATAACACGACATTATCTTTGATAGAGAGAAAGTTCTCTACACTAAATTGAATCAGCATAAAACAACCTCCTAAATCCTTGCTATAATATATTATATCCGCATTTTTGTGAAAAATCAACGCAAATGAAAAATAAAAATCTATATAGAGGATTTAAGAGAACAGTCGTGTGGAGAGGATATGCGGTGGGAGTTTCGGTAATGATAAAAAGCAAGCCTGGGAAACAGTTCGCCGCTGCTTCCCAGGCGCTTTGCTTACAGGTTCTGACGGATGATCCGGGTGATAATACCTACGGCCACACCCCGCTCCATATCCAGACGGGTGACGGCAAAAGATACATCGTCCTTTTTGCCGGGCATCCGGTAGTCATAGCAGGAGTGGGCTACCGCATTGACGCCATTGGAGAGGCGCACATAGACAACGCCCTTGTGGACATCTGTGACACGGCCGGCATACTTGCCTTGGATACGGCACTTCTGCAGGTTGTCCCTGTCGGTGTTCTCGGAAATACTCTTGATGTCAGCCTTGATGCCCAAGTCCTCCAGACTGTTGCGCCGCACGCTGAGAATACGGACCAGAACCTCATCGCCTACGGAAAAACGCTCATGGGCATCACCGATCCAATCCCAGGCAAGGTCACGGGCAAGGATGGAGGTTTCAACGCCGAAAACTTCCACGCGCACAACCTTTTCAGCCACTGCAATCACACGCGCCTGGACGATGCGGCCCTCATAGACACGGTACATACCGGCAGCATCCGTATCCAGATAGAAAATCTGGCGTTTGCGCAGCATGGCCTCCTTGCGGCTGGCAACTACGCTGCGGGTCTTGGAGTCGATACCACGCACGATGAAGTCAATGTCAGCACCGAGCATGTTGCCAAGGATCTTATTTTGGCGCAGCATAAGGTCGGCGTATTCCTGACCGGAAGGACTGCGGCCCAGATTGATCATCATTTCCTTGATAGGGATAATGACACGGAACCCCTTGTAATCCACAACTGCCACCGTCTTGCGGTTGTCCAGCTGTTCAATGCCGCCCAGCTTGCCGGTGATGATCTTGCGGGTGCGGTAGGCATTATGGATCTCATGCCAGATTACATCATCACGGTCTTCGGCAGTCTCGACATCATCCCGGCTGCGGATGGTAAGGACGGGGGCCTCGCCGCGCTGGGGGCGGGGCTGGCGCTGGGGAGGAGAAGGAGTAGGGGCAGGAGCGGCAGCTTCTTCCACGACAGGAACATCAGGCTCCACAGCAGGTTCCTCCGTATCAAGAATAGAGTCGGCTGTATCCGCCGACTCTGTTGTTTCGGCAGGGACTTCCTCTGTGACAGTTTCTTCAGGAGCAGCAGCTTCTTTCTTCTTTCGGCTGGTACGCTTGGGCTTGGGAGATGCAGGGGGTTCCTGCACAGCGTCGGCGTTATCTTCGTAAACATCAGGCGGCTGCACATCAAAGTCTTCCGGCATATCAGTGGGAGCAGCGCTTTGATCGTCTGTTTCAGCAGGCGTATCTCCGAACATTTCCTCCTCGGTGAGTTCAGGAAGGGGATCTTCAGCCATATCTTCGGCAGAGGTGTCCTCCAGGGGCTGATCCATCTGCCCCAGCAGTTCGTTCAAATCCAGACTATTGCCAGTATCAGCAGGAAGGGATTCAGGTTGAGCAGTATCGGCCGGCAGAGTTTCGCCTTCCGACATAACGGTTTCGGTAACAGGAGCCTCCTGTTCCAGAAGTTCTTTTTTCTTGGTTGCCATAGATTAAAACCTCCTATGAATTTGATAGTTTTGTTTAAGACAGGATGGAATCCTTGTCTGTGGTGATAATGCCTTCCGGCGTACCGGCAGATTTGGGGGCCGGAGCCTCTTTGGGTGATTTATCCGTGGGGGATGCCGGTTTGGTGGCTTTGCGCTTTGCCGGCTTCTTTGCTGCAGGAGCCGGTTTCGGCGCGGGCTGCGGTGTTTTGGCGGCTTCTTCTTCCAAGCGGCGCCATTCCGGTACATGGGCAGATGCTTTGCAGGAACGCAGGTACTTGGCTTCCGGGTGTTTGGAGTAATCCATTTTGTCTACCTGCAGAACCTTCTTGCCACGGATGATGATGAGCGCCTGATCCAGCGGGAGCCGCAGGACTTCATCAGGAGTAAGTACAGGGCGTTTTCCAACACCGGAGGTCTCACGAAACTCCGGTGTATAGTTGGAGATACGCCAGGTGCCCAGCTGTTTGGACTTACTGGATACTGCTACGGAGGCAAGCCCTGTCCTGGCAGAAATAAATTCGGCAGTAAGCTGGTCTGTACAGCCTAAAAACAACTGCGCGTCACAGTTTCCAATGATCTCCTGCCACAAATTCTGCGGGTATCGGTTCTGCAATCCTGCGAGATTTTGGAACACACAGGACATGGAGATATTCCGGGAGCGTATTACGCTGAGCCGGCGGGAGAGGTCGGGGATCGTGCCGCACGCTGTCAGTTCTTCCCCAAGGATATGGACAGGCACAGGCAGTTTGCCGCCCTCGCAGTTGTGGTCTGCATATCGCACCAGTTTGATGAAGCAGAAAGATAGAAACAGCGAGGCCAGAAAATCAAAGGTGCTGTCCTGGTCGCTGGTAACGAGGAAGTAGGCACAGGGCTGCTGACCCGGAAGCTCCAGATCGATCTTATTCTTAGCGGTAATTTTTTTGATCAGCTCAGACTGGAATACCTGCAGGCGGCTGCCCAGACCGATAATCACGCCGCTTCGCACTGTGTCGCTGGCCTGCTTGAACAGGCTGTAGGGTGCTTTGGCAGGGTGCGTGGAAGGAAGCGCCTCGAACAATGTGTCAAGTTGGGATTCCCCATTGAGAGTCAGCAGCCGGTAGACTTCGCCAATGTTGCGGTTTTCTTCCGCATAGCCTTGATCCACATACAGTACCAAGGCCTTGAGCAGATTCATCTCACAGGCATCCCAGAAATGGTCGCTCTTGCCGTTGTTCGTGGTGTTCTTGATGATGACATCTACAAAAAGCTGGGCCATTAGTTCCTGTCCCTCAACTTCGGCAAGGCAACACCAGGAATCTGAGTTTTCAGGCGAAACGAGGTTGAATAGCTTGACACAATAGCCCCGGCTGCGGAGAAATTCGCTTGACTTCTCGTACAATTCCGATTTGGGATCGCAGATGATCAACGATTCTCCGGCGCCATTTTCACCTCGGACAGTGGCCTGAAGGATACGGTTCATACAAAACGAACGGGTTTTCATGGAACCACTGGCGCCGTAGACTGCCAGATTACTGTTGATTCTGGTATCTTCCGGTATGCAGACTGCTTTGCCATCCAGCATACCCAGTACAACACCCTTGTGTTTGCGCAGATCGGGCACCAGATCCAGTACGCCGGACATTTCTTTGCGGGACATCCAGCCGGAGGTGCCATAAGTGCCTTTGGCGGAGTAGGAGAAATTGCGGTCTTCATCATACTCACCGGCATCACCATATCCCATGCGCATGACCATGATGAGCAGCACTGCTAACAAGCCAATGCAGATCAAAATGCCATACACGCCATAAGGCGGTCTGAGCACAGAGGAAAGGCAGAGAAGGAAGTCGGGCGAAGCGGCCAGCGGTGAAGTACCGTCGCCGGGAATACCGCCGCCCTGTTTCCAGGTTGCATAGTTACCCAAAAGCTGTGCCAGAAAGCCGCCTGCGTATAGAATCGCAAGAATGGCAAAGGGCGCTGCAATCAGGCTTACGATCAGTTTTTTCTTGTTTATGGGAACAACCTCCCCTCGAATTTTGTGAAATCAATGGTCTGGAAGCGCACCCGGGAACCACAGTAGCTGCGAAGTACCTCTGCCTGGAAGTCAAAACAGATCAGTGTGCCTGGGCGCTCGGATAGTTCGAGGGAGGTGTTGAAGCGTGCGATACGGGGCAGATCGCAGAAATAGCCAAACAGGACTGGTGAGCCATCCGGTGAAACACCGTCATGCTCAATAGCCAGTCCGGGCTGCCTCGCAGTAAGACCTTGGAGCAGAATGCGGTCCAGCTCCGCAGTTTTCACAGGGTCGCACAGCAGTGCAAGTATCACCTCCCCCTGATGGTTGTTGGTAAGATAAAGAAAATGCTCATAGCTGCCATCCAGCATGAAGAAATCATGTTTGCGTCCTCCGGTGCTGGTCAAAATCTGGTAAGCCAGATCCATGCTGTTGCCCAGAATCAGTCCATGAACATCCTCATGGCGAAACTGTGGGGCCAGGCGCTGTTGGCAGATTACGCTCCAAATCAATGCCTTGACCCGCATTTCCGATTTGTAGCGCCACTTCATCAGGGCGCTGCTGCTGTTGTAGGTCACGAAGATGCCGGAGGGCGCAAGGAGTATTCCGGTGGAGCGGGAACTGCGGATCTTCGTGGTGTCGATCCCCATTTCTTTCACTTCTCTGGAACTGAAAAAAGCAGGATAGACAATCCTGCCGCCAGCGTAACCATCCGGCGCAAAAATTGCCGGTTTTTCATCCCGATACACACATACACCCGCATTATCCATGGTCACATAGGTTTCTGCCAGGCGGTGTAGCCGGAGTCTTCGGTCAATTTCGCATTTCAAACGGTTGGTGTCGGTATCTCCTGTCAGGTAGCTGGCAAACCTGTCCGGCCGGCTTTCCAGCAGAGTGGCTTTGGCTCGCGGCCCCAGACGGTAGCCGCGCAGTTTATCCCGGTAATAGGTACGCAGCAGCCCGTCTTTTTTCAGTGCAGTGACAACAGACTCCAGATAATATGGACTGCCGGGAAGTCTGTTAAGCTGGTCTGTGGGGAACTCGCCGGAGATGGCAGTCAGAGAGAGAAGCCTGTACGCCATCGTGTCTGGCTGTGGGAATTTCCCAAGTGATCACCTCCTTGTGGTGTGTGGCTTTTACCGAGACTGCAAGGAACTTCGGTAAAAATCCGTGGTGTAACGACAGAAAAAAGCCCCGAAATCCGGGGCTAAATACGATGTTGCGGCAGGTCGGACAAGCAATGGCTGAAAATGCTCAAAAATCCGAGATGGATTTTAGGGTGTTTTCATGCTCAGCAAGCCAGGCGGGAAACCGCTTTTTTTCCATGACACTGATTCTGGTACAGTCCTTTTCGCCCAGCGCAGCGGTGTTGTAGGCATCGCAGAGCAGGCCGGTATCGTCAGCCATGACGAAGGTGGAGAGGACATCCAGAAGCTGCTTTTCTTCCAGATTGTCGTAGTCACGGATACGCCGGGTGGGAAGGCACTGGTCATAAACCTGCGTAAAGCACACCACACAATCGCTGAAGCGGGGCATGGGATGCTCTTTGGCGTATTGCTCCAATGAGAAGTAGAACGGGTCGAGCAGAAACTCAGTGTTTTGCCTCTGCTTGCGTTTTGGGAGCAGACCAGGCAGGGTGACCTCCAGTACACCGTCCTCATAGACAACCTCAATTCCGTGTACAATACCGGCGGATGTCAGGTAATCGCCTTTGCGGATGGTGGTGCTGGAATATATCAAATGCCGCAGCCTGCAGGCAATTTTCTCTGCCCGCAGGGCGGCATCAGTGGATAAGACTTCATAGTTGTCCGGATAGCGCTGAATATCCGTGGTATCCATCGCGTAAAGAGCATTGCTCAAACGGGATATATCATCAAGAATGCTTCCGATTCGGTGTGAGATGATTTTTCGTTCCAATCAAGTTCCTCCTGTTTTCTTAAAGTAATGCACCTGGCCCGCTGCATCCACGGTGCAGAAACCGGAAATGCCAGGGCAGTCAATGCGGCGAATGTCTTCCGGATTATCGACCAAAATGATGCGGCGTCCACCGCTGCGGTCATCCCGAAGCGCATGGTTGATCAGGGCCTCCTGGCCGGAAGCTGCGTAGACGATTTCGTATAGTTCACCGTTTGCAAAGAAGATAAGCTTGACCGGAAAATCACCGGGAGCATGGTATTCCACCTGCCCGATAAAATCCAAGAGTACCCAGGCAGCCCGTATCAGGGAGTTGTCTGATTTTGCTGCCCAACCAGACGGAAAGTAACCGCCTGTATCAGTTTGAAAAATACGGCCCTGCTTTTGTAGATGGGAGAGCAGGGTCTTGATGATTTCTTCTTTGCCAGGGTGAAAGCAAAGAAGCTGCTGCATATTGAGACCGGGATACATCGTGACGATCCGCAGCAGAGCCGCAGCTTCATTTCCATAGATTTCAGCCCTGGTCTTCATGGGTATCACCTCCAATGGCGTAATATAGGCGTATTCAAGACGCATTAAAATAGGAAGGAAAGCCAGTCAGTGTAAGCCAAAAGATGATCTGGTTGGCAAAACTGGCTTTTAGGCGTAATGCAGACGCAAAGCAGACGCATAGCGGCGTCTGGCAGGAAAGTTGCACATGGGAATCACCTCGCTCTTCAAATTGTTATATCTGCTGTTCGGCAGATGTGGATTGTTCACGGCGTTTTCGCTCTACGATTTCACGCAGCTCGCGGCGGTCGGTAGTAATCAGATCCTTTTCCAGAGGGCTGGCTTTGAATTCCACCATAATATTGTTGTTATTGGTAGAAATCAGACCGTGACCTCTTTCAAAGTGAGTGATCTCCATTGTTTCAGCATCGGACAGGTGCAGGGCTTCCTGTACCCGCTGGGCTTCGTCGTCCTCCAGATTCAGAATGATCTTGGTCTTGGAGTTGTTGATGATGCCCTTACCAAATCTGCCGCCGTCAAGGTCAAAGAAATCGGCAAGATCCTGGCTTGCAAAAATCGAGGCGCCGCCGTAACCGCGTATGGTTTTGGCAATTTCCAAAAGGAAATCGCCAGCCAATCTTACACCAGCAGCACCGGCGCCGGATAGAAGCTGCCAGCACTCATCGATGAAGATGGCTTTTTCTTCTGTACGGTCGGCTTTGGCTCTGTCCCAAACAAAGTCCAGCGCCACAAACATACCTACGGTGAGCAGATCTCCCGTGAGGGAGGAAATATCCAAAACAGTGTACTTGTTGTCGAGCCGAACATTGGTCTGCTTATTGAAGGTGCTGGCGCTTCCGTTTACCAGACGGTTTAGGATGTGGGCCATGCGCATCGTTTCCTTGGAGGTTTTCAAAATTTCGTACAGGTCACCAAGCACCGGCATCTCACGGTACTGGCCGGGCTTTGCAGGGTCTTCCAAAGAGGCATTATCATGAGTGATGCCTTTTGTGTTATAGGTACGAACAAGGGCTTCGTCCAAAAGCTGTCGTTCCTCGTGAGACATATCGGGGATCAGCAGACTGAAAAATATGTGGAGCTGCTGGATCTTTGCTGCAAGTTCAGATAACTGGATGCCTGGACCGTCCAGAAGTTCATTCACCGAGCGGTCTACCCGCCGAATCTCCATAACATTGATGCAGTGGGGACTGGCCGGTGAAATCTGGATAAAGGAGCCGCCCACATTGGAGCAGGCGCGATGGAATTCATGGCCTTTTAGGGGCGCAACAATGAAAATGGGGATATTTTTCCGCCTCATTCGCAGCGCCATCAACTGCATGGTAAAAGTTTTGCCGGCTCCGCTCGTGCCAAGGATCGACATATTGGCGTTCTTATAGACCGCAGAATTGAAGATGTCCACGATAATAAGGGAGCTGTTGTACTTGTTGACGCCCAGCAGGATACCGTTATCATCACACATCTCATAGGAGGTAAAGGGATAACAGCTTGCCGCACCGCCTGTCAGCAGGTTGCGTTTACCGCGCTCATACAGTTTCTTTTCCATTGCCACCAATGGAAGGGCAGATAAAAACGCCTGTTCCTCCCGAAAATGGCAGGTGCAGGCGTTCATGTCTTGTGAGAGCAGGAGCTTTTTCATCTCGCTGACCTTCCATTCCAAGTCTTCCTCGTTGGAGGCAGTAATGGTAATCAGCAGATTCAAGTAGTAGAAGTCCTCGTTGTTGGCAAGGCCCTCTTTGAGAAAGTACCCGCTTCGGATAGCGCCATCAATGTCATCAAAGTCGGTGTTGGTGTCGCTGGCGTCCTTGATTTTGGAACGGTTGATACGCAGCTGCTGTCCGACTTTCTGGATGATGGTTTCTTTGGGCTGACGGGAGAGGAACATATCCATATCGATCCCGTCACCGGCATTGACGATAAGACTGAGCCAGCCGGCTGGAACCTGCGTTTTGTAGCCATCAGAGGGCACCAGCAAATAAGCATAATACAGACCGTCAATGCAGATATGGTGACCATGCGTGAAGTCAATGCTTTTTGGCGCACAGAATTCGGTGGCAGGGATATGGTCGATCTCACTGTCGCGCCCTTTGGCAAGGTACTCAGCCACAACCTCCTGTGCCCGGACGGAGAGCGGCTTTACAGCACTTTCATTTCTGCAGAGCAGGTTATAGAGGACATCTACGGTAAACTCATCCCAGTTTTCCGGAACGATGACCTCGTTACCGCACTGACGGAGGTAGTTGGTAGCAGTATGGACTGCACTTTGCAGGGCATTGATTGCCTCGCCTTCTTCATCAGAGCGCTTGGTGTTGCTCCACGGCTCATATTCAAAAATCAGGAAGAAACGTCGGGTAATTGCCTCACGGGAACCGATCTGCTGAACGAACTGGAGGTAGTCTTCCTGCATGAGCAGACACTGTTCATTGGTCTCCTGTTCCATCTCCTTCCGAACGGTATCCAGATGGCGGTTGATCTCTGCCCGACGTGTCAGTACCTTGATTTGCAGCTTGATGGGGCTGATTTTCAAGTAGGATACAAAGGAATAGATGATGTTCCGCTGTTCCTGGGCGCTGCGCAGCATAAAATTGATGGGTACTACCTCGACGACCTTGACATAGCGGTGGTCCTTCGTGTAGATGATGCCGTTTTCAATTTTGGAAATCGGCAGATAATCTGCTACCGGGTTAAGGCAGGCGGGCTTCGGCTCCTGAGTGCGGATAGGGCGTTTTACTTTGCGCTCCTTGGAGACCTTCTTTTTTTGCTTGGCGGCTTTCTTCTCCTTGGCAGGCTTCTGCTTTTTCACAGGACGGAGTTTTTGGCGGATCTCGTAGCTACGAACTTCATCAAACTCCGCTGGGAAATCCTCTCTGCCGGAGCGCCGTGACCGTCTGGGAGCCTTGTCGGGCTTGTGTACCTTCTTTTTAATATGCTTGCCGCCATGCTCTGCCGCAGGAACCGCATCTTCTGCGCTGTTACCGCCTACAATGCGGCGGTTTCGCAGGTACTTTATGAAAATCAGCAGAAAAGAGGAAAGGCTCTCACCGGAAACTCCGATAAGCGCCACCAATGCTGCTGGCAGTGCGGTCAGGCACAAAGCGATGATACGGGCAGTCAGGCCAAGAGGGAGCAATGAAAAAACCGGCACACCAATGGCAAATGCCAGGATACCGGCTTCAATCACATTGCGGGCTTTGAACATACCACCGAAGAAGGTGCCTGACTCGATGAAATTCGGTGGTATTATGTAGGTATCTCGGTCGATTTTATGATTCATGATTAACCTCGTTTCCGAAGCCGGGCGGGCACATCAGCCGATAATCCAGAACGGACCGCCAGCTCCAGCGCGCCGGCTGGCCTCATTTAAGATAATGGACAGATCCCAGAGCTGTTCGCTCCGTGTGTAACTGGCAGGGTCAGCCACCATGATCTTGCCGTCTTTTACGCCACGCAGGACAATGAAGTGACCGGAAGAGGTAAAGTGGCCTTCAGACATGATTGCTACTACCAGTTTACCATTAGCCAGTGCGTCTGTGATGCGCTGTGGTTCCGCAGTGGTACAGCCGGAAACCGGAAGCCCCCATTCCCCAGCGGCGGCAGGTATCAGCGCATGGTAAGAACCACTGCTTTTACACCAGTAGCCGTTGTTGTAAGACCACTCGGCCATCTCCACAGGGTCAACCATATCGTCCGTCAGAGAGGACACCACGATTGCCATAGCGGTAGGGCCGCAGCCATAACCGCCAATATTGTCCGTACCATATGCTTTACCGGCATAGCGTTCATCCAGCTGATTGTAGTAAACAACAGGTGTGATCCCGTCGGTGAAAGTAACATCGCCCAGAGCGGTGATGCTGTTTCCGGTCCACGCTTCCAGATTTTGCAGCAGACCATCGCCCAAGAACAGGCTTAGGTTGGAAGCGTAATCAGATGCAAGCTCCTTTTGGTCATCGGTAAGCTGGAATACAACATCAGAAAAATAGGACTCACCGTTGTAACGGACAGTATAGACCATCCATGTTTCGGACACCGTTGTTTCTTCCCCAGTCTCCGGATCAGTCACGGTGCTCTCACGAATCTCTTGCTTGCTGGTGTAGGAATATAGATGCTGTTTGTTTTCCCGCAGGGTGGCGGCAAGGTCATTCAGAGAAATGCTTTCAAAATCCTTGTCTTTGGCCGCACAATACTGAGAGATAAATAGGTTGGCGTTATAAATGGGACCGCTGGAATAGGCGTTTTTGACCTCCATATGGTCGGCTCC
Source organism: Laedolimicola intestinihominis (assembly GCF_040096155.1). NCBI lineage: Bacteria > Bacillati > Bacillota > Clostridia > Lachnospirales > Lachnospiraceae > Laedolimicola > Laedolimicola intestinihominis. Next base: position 62,734 of record NZ_JBBMFE010000014.1, read on the forward strand.
CGATGCCGCAAAGTCAGCTTCGATCCGGGCAAGTACATCATCCAGTGCCTCGCCCAAGATGCCGTTGAGGGTAAAGGTGATCTCGTTGGCGTTCTCAATAATCGCTGTTTTGCTATTCAAAATCGGAATTTCGGGGTCAGATGGCGAAAAGGCATTGGTCAGTCCGCCGAAAATAAGACCGGGGAGCATGAGAACAAATAATACCGGCAGCATAAGCAGGGCAATGACTGCCACAATGATTTTTCCGATATGCTTCCGGCCTGCCCACACTGCGCCTGCAACTGCACCGTAAGGACCGCCTGCGGCAGCGCCTTTGGCAGCGGAGGAAATAGCTTTTCCGGTTTTGATTGCGCCGCGGATGGTATGCGCTGCGGAGGCACCGGTCTCCACAGCTTCGGAAAAACTGCTTTTTTGATCTTCTGGCATTTATATCTTGTCCTTTCTCCTCGGGGCTGGAGGCAGCTTTTTGACAATGGACTCGTTGAAGGCGATAGAACCGTCAGGAGCCATATAGGGCGATTTGTCAACAGCATCCACAGCGTACTGCTTATACCATGCTGTGCCATCCACGGCATGAACGGTGGTGTACTGGCCTTCCGGGGCAACATATTGGTCTGCGTGGTACATACCAAAGGAGATGCCTTCGGGATGTTCCGCAGTCACTTCTGTGCCGGTGATGCGGCCGCCGCCAATTTCGACATTTTGGAAGGTCGGAACATTTTCAGCTCCGGATTCCAGTGCCGCATATCCCATGTAAGAGTGCAGGGCTTCGGCGGCTTTTTCACCGGAAATGGCCCCCATCTGGCTGATACTGCCCGTGGCTACGCTGCCGATTACATTGTTGGCAAAATTGCCGCCCTTACTAACGGAAGAAGCGTACATATGGCCGCCGATTCCTCCGGCTGCAGCATCGCCTAAAAGACTGCCAAGACCGGAAGGCTTGGAGCCGGGAGTTGTGGTGGCTGTTTTGATGGCACTGTTTGTGACTTTTCGGCTCACCACTCCAGAAAGACCGCCGCTGGCAAACCCTGCTCCAAAGCCGCCGCTGCCTTTACCACCGTTTGAGTTGACATTGGTGGAACTGCTGTTTCTCCCGCCGCCAAAGTGGTGACTGGAAAAGTTCTTGATGCCGCCGATGCCTCTGGCAGCAATCATAGCCTCAGCCAGCATGCTGCCGCCGGTATGTCCTACATTGACACCAAGACTGGAGAGGAAGGAATCGATTTTCTGGCCGACTTTGAGAAAGCCGATAGCACAGAGAAACCAGATAAACACATTGCCGGAAACGGCTTCTTTTCCCACAGCGTCTACCTGAGCCTGCACATCGCTTTCGGAGATAGCGGCAAAAGCCGGCTGGCAGAGCAGGCAGGAGAGAATTGCGACTGTAAAGGCCGCAAACAAAATTTTTTTGAGTTTCTTCAAGGATAAGACCTCCTTACAACGAAAGCGGGTTCGCAAGGAAGGACCCCACCATGCTTGTGAACAGGCGCAGGCACCAGGCGTTCATGACCAATAGGAAAATTTGACCGCCAAGCATCCGGCACCAGGATTTCCAGATGTTTGCTGTGGTCTGACTGGCGCCCATAGAAAAAGCCACAGGAGCCGTGTAGACCAGTACACCGAGCAGCACATACCGTTCAGCTGCCTCGAACAGAAGTTTTAGGTAATTCCAGGCCAGGATGAGAACCAAAATCAAGGTAATCAGCGCCACAGCCCCATTGGCACACACACCGATGATGACCAGCATTACGGAATTGAAGTCTGCAAAGCTTAATGCAGGAAGGTCAGAGTCCATGATCCAGTGGTAGGGGGTGCCGCCGATGGTAAGAACAATATTGACGATTTCATCTGAAAAGAGCGTCAGCAGGATAAAAATAACGGAACGGATACTCAGCTTTACCGGGTCTTCTGCTTCCACACCTGCGCCAAGACCGAAGTTTTTGAATAACTGCCAGACCCAGTTGAGCAGGATGATCCCGATTGCCAGAGCCACGAAAACAGAGTACATAGTCTCTGCTGCGGGAAAATAACGCAGAAATACAGCCATATCACAGCCCAGCGCACCCAAAACCGATGTGGTCACCAGATCAAGACCGGCCATTACCTGTTCTGCGATCCATTCCACTATGCCGTCTAAAATGCCCATAAATGCAAGCCTCCTTTCCGGCGAGCAGTCAGACGGTCAATCAGCCTGTCCATTGTCCGCCACTAAAGAGCGGCGTCACATACGCCATGATAAAGCCCAAGCCATTGAGGATAGCCCAGGTGATACAGATTCGTTTGAGCCAGGCGCGGCTTTCATCCACCGTCCGTCCGGAACGGGAGAAGTTCATGAGCAGCAAGGCTACCGAAGCAGTGACGATGGCGGCGATAGTGGAGATGGCAAGGATTTGGGTGTATACATCCTGCATGATCTCTTTGGCCTTGGTCCATACATCTGTTGCCGCATAAGCCGGCTGGCAGAATATCATGGACATCATCACACACAGGAAGGCGCTGTAAGCCACTTTGGGCAGCGAAAGCCTGCGCTTGGACTGGGTATCCGGCTCCTGAAGCTGCGGAGTTTGAGGGGTTTTCGTTTTCTTCAATTTGCGATCCTCCAATTCTGAATGATTTTTTGATGCTCAATAGGGAACAGAAAAACCCACACCTGTCAAAACAAATGTGGGCTTTCAAATGGCCGGGCGGCCATCTGGGCAGCAAAAAAGCACCCTGATGAAAGGTGCCGTTACTGTCCTGTTCGGTTTTGGGTGCAAGTTTGAGCATATTCAGTTTAACACATCGGTATTTACACTGAAAGAGCAGAACCATGCCAATTTTGTTCCCGAATTGTGCCAATTATTTGCCCGATTGTCCGGAAGATGATTTTGGCTCTGGGAAGAACTGCTCCAGCATGTCTAAACTGTCCTTGGAGGTATAGCCCCAAAGAACGGAACTGAGGGCTTCAATGGCTTCCCGGCGTTTGCGGTAGTAAGTTCTGAAACTGATGTCGCGGATATGCGGTCGCAGGGTCTCGATAATTTCCTCAACATTTTTGAGCTGCTGCGGCGAGAGGAAGGAGTAGTACAGCAACCAGTAATATGCCTCACCGTTTTTGTGCTTGGTACGCAGCAATTCGATTGCGGAATCCAGCAGCTTGAGCATTTTGTGGCTGCGTTCAATGCATTTGGCATGATGCTCGATGTCGCTTCCGGCCAAATCAGCGCCAGCCAGATAGACTGAATCCAGAAAATCCTCAATGGAGGTACCATACTCAATCTCAAACTTGGTGCGGACATGCTGGACAGAAAGCTCCAGGCTCCACACAACATCCCGGTATTTTTTCAGCAGTTTCCAGGTATCATGGTACAGGGGATTATCAGCAACATCAGGTTCAACAAATTTTCTCATTTCAGGTTCCTCCTATTTTCGTGCTCCTCAGAGGGAGTGAGTGTAAGTTCAAAAGTGGCGATTGAAGTGTTTGTGCCGCAGAGGATGGTCAGACCAAAGTGGACTGTAGATTTCCCTCGCGCACGCGGAATCAACTCTTCCCAGCAGTCGTCCGATAAGGGATATAACTTATAGCAGGAGAGTGGGCAAGAAAAGCAGGAAATCCCTTGCGTAGATAGGATGTCAGCCATCTTGCGGAGTATCGTTTCAATGTGCGATTTTGAAACGCTGGAAAGTGCATCCGAAACAATGACCTCATGCTCAGAGATAGAATGGCTCTCTTCGGTTTCAGCAGTTTCCGGAAGCTCCAGATGAATGTTTAAGGTCATGGCAACTTCCTCCTTGTCGATTAAAACATCGGAAATCTCAAACATGGTGGACAGGTAGTTCTGCAGGTAGATCACGCTTCCATGCCGGCCGGGAAACGACATGATAGAGATATACCCAAGACCGTCCAACTTTTTCAGTATCCGGCATACGGTAGCGCGTGACAGCCCCCAGCGGCAGGAGAGTTCGGTATAACTGACCAACGGGTTTCCTGTACCATTGCGAAAGTAGGCTACCGGACCGACCTCTGACCCCTGCACCTGCGTATCGTTGTAGACAGCGGATACCCACAGATCCAGAACGATGTCCATTTCAGAGCAGCGGGCAGAGCTGACCAGTTCCAGGGCAACAGAGACTGGCAGGAAGAAAAAACCGGTATCCTTTTGGCAAGGGGCATTGTACTCCAGTGCGGAATTGTGGCGGGCCCAGTGGAGGATTTTATATTTGACTACATTGCCACGGCCCAGCAGTGTATAGGAAATCAAGTGCTGCTTCTGAAGGGTATCCAGCATGGACAGCGCCTGCCGATGAAAGCGGGTGCGGAACCAGCAAGACAGTTCCTTGACGGTGCAGACCCATTCGCCGGGGGAGACTGTGTAACTGATCCCGTCAATACGGCGATATGAGGTGCGGAAGTTTGCATAGCTGCAAAGTACAGTAAAATGAAAAAGGCCGGAGCCTCCGTTTATGCGGATGCTCCGGTCGTTGATCAGTTTGTGGATGAACTCACGATAAATCCGGCATCGTGGGTAATCTACCACTTGTTTGATTTGAAGTTGGTATTCTGGCATAGTGAACCTCCTAGTTTTTTATGCAGACAAGTAGTTCGCTGAAAAATGTTGACTTGAATAACTGATGGGGGTATACTCATATTTATATGAGCTGCAAATAAGCAGTTTGTGCATTGCTGGTTTCCGCAGTTTTAGCATTGATACCTTATAATATAGGCTAAAAGCGATAAAGAAACAGTATCAGGGATGTTCTTCATGGCTCTACAATGTGCCAGTCCTTTTCATGGAAAATTTATCCAATTTTTGACATTTTGGAGCTGACACACTTTTTCACAAAAAAATATGCCTACAAACAACTACAATTTTTATACAACTTTTCGAGTGAAGCGGACGGTCAAATAGGACACAGGACGAATGATAAATAGTTTCAAAAACCCAGCAATTATGCGGATTTTGCGCACTACGGAGCGGCATGGGGCGGGATGGAGAGAGCAAAATTTTATTCCCGACAATGAAGTCCCTGGATGCTGACAAGAAGGCTTCCAAGACTTCCGAAGCAGCTCCTGCAGCTGCAGAAAAAGTTGCTGAGAAGGTTGATTTCTCCAACGTAAAAATCGAACCATTGTTTGAAGAAATGATTGATTTCGATACCTTTGCAAAGGCTGATTACCGTGCAGTAAAGATTCTGGAATGTGAAGCAGTACCGAAGTCAAAGAAGCTTTTAAAGTTCACTCTGGATGACGGAACAGACCGGAAACGCACGATTTTAAGCGGTATTCACGAGTATTACGAGCCAGAAGATCTGATTGGCAAGACAGCGATTGCAATCGTAAATTTGCCTCCGAGAAAGATGATGGGCATTGATTCCGAGGGTATGCTGATTTCAGCAGTACACGAGGAAGATGGACATGAGGGATTAAATCTTCTCATGGTGAATGACCGGATTCCGGCAGGTGCGAAGCTGTACTAAGAATCAGAAAATCCATAGACTTTTATGAGTTTATCGAGTGTTTGACATCAAATTGACATCAAATTTGTGTCATTCGGTGGACTAATATGGACTGAAAAGGGATGTTTTAGAAATCAGAACCTTTCAAAACTTAATAGTTGAATGCTATTAAAAGGACATTTTCCAATAAAACGGAGAGTGTCCTTTTTCTGTTGTTATGGTCAAAACAAAATCAAAATAACACAAGGAGGGTTCTATTATGACAAGTACAGCGTTAGGAGCAGAAACCAAAAAGGAAGAAAAGATTATTTTTATCAGCGATGCACATGAGAAATTCTACTACGAGAAGTTAAAGGAAGTCCGGTATCAGGATGTTTACCACAAGGCACTCTGCTATTGTCTTGGGATCAGCGATGATACCAGAAGAAATGTTTACAGAATTTATGATTTCAAAACAGGATGCGTAATAACAGAGTGTTTACACGAAGGCTGGCAGACCAGTGGAAGTGTGAGAGTGGTCAGAATGGCATTCAATCTGTATTGCAATGGAACACCAAGTATTTCCGATTATGAAGATGCAGAAGAACAGGTGGACGAGTGTAGGCAGTACACGGTGGAGGAAATATTCTGCTGTGCTTATGCACCATATTTCTGGCAGGCAATTCAGATTCGGTATCCGGAATATGCCACATACAACCATAAGCTGTATGCCTTATTGGGAGGAACAGACTAATGTTAAAAGTCAGATTGATGGGAACAAAGAATGATATTAAGTGGTTCGGAAAGATTTTGCAGAGGAATCCGAAAGTGGAAGTAACGGAGTTTTCCGAGATGTATCCGAATAAGGGAACGAAGAAATTTTACAGGGCGTATGTAGAAGTAAAGAAAAGAAACGTAGCAGAAAAATAGCAGAAAACAAAGGAGAATCTATCATGTGTAAAATAATCGCAATCGCAAACCAAAAAGGTGGTGTGGGCAAGACCACCACAACCAGTAATTTAGGTATAGGACTGGCAAAACATGGCAAGAAAGTCCTGCTGATTGATGCCGATGCACAGGGCAGTCTGACGGACAGTCTTGGCTTTACAGAGCCGGATAAGCTGGAGGAAACGCTTGCAACAGCACTCGGCAATATCATCAATGATGAAGATATGGAAACGGATTATGGTATCCTGAAACACAAAGAGGGAATTGACCTGATGCCGGGGAACATCGAGATTTCCGGTCTGGAAGTATCACTTGTCAATGTGATGAGTAGAGAGCTTGTGATGCGTTCCTACATAGAGCTGGTAAAGGATAATTATGATTATATTTTGATTGACTGTATGCCCTCCCTCGGCATGATTACCATAAACGCCTTTGCCTGTGCGGACAGTATCCTGATTCCGGTACAGGCGGCATATCTTCCGGCAAAAGGGTTACAGCAGCTTATTAAGACGATTGGAAAGGTCAGGAGGCAGATTAACCCAAAGCTGACGATTGAGGGGATTCTGCTGACAATGGTGGATGCCAGAACCAATTATGCAAAGGACATTACTGCATTACTGGTGGAGAATTACGGTAGCAAGGTGCGGATATTTGAAAACAGTATTCCCATTTCCGTCCGTGCGGCAGAGATTTCCGCAGAGGGTGTCAGTATCTACGAACATGATCCGAAAGGCAAAGTAGCCGCTGCTTATCAGTCTTTGACGGAGGAGGTGCTTGGGAATGAGTAAAGCAGGAAGTGCCGCAAAGGTAAAATTAAGCAGTTATGATGATTTATTTGGAAATGCAGAAGAAAAGACAGGGAGCGAAGAGCAGATTATCAGAGCCAAGCTCACGGATTTGCATGAGTTTAGAAATCATCCGTTCCGTGTACTGGACGATGAAAAAATGGAAGAAACAACGGAAAGCATCAGTAAGTATGGGGTGCTTGTACCGGGAATTGCAAGACCGAGGGCAGAGGGTGGCTATGAAATCATAGCCGGACACCGCAGAAAACGAGGTTCAGAACGGGCAGGAAAAGAGGATATGCCTGTGATAGTCCGCAATTATACAGACGATGAAGCTACGATTATCATGGTGGATTCCAACATTCAGCGTGAGGACATTCTGCCAAGTGAGAAGGCGAAAGCTTATGCCATGAAATACGAGGCTATGAAGCATCAGGGCAGAAAAGGAAACGGAAATACGCTTGACGAGGTAGGAGAAGCTGCCGGAGAAAGCGGAAAGACGGTGCAACGGTATATCTGGCTTGCAAGGCTGTCCGATGAGCTGCTAGAGTTGGTTGACAGAAAGAAAATCGGTCTGGTACAGGGTGTTGACATTTCCTTTCTGTCGGAAGATGCACAACAGTGGGTGCTGGTAATCCTTGAGGAAAGCGGAGCAAATATTTCCACAGTACAGTCTGCCAAGTTGAAGGAATATGGGAAAAGCGGCGAACTGACGCTGCCGATGGTGCGTCTGATACTGACCGAGGAAAAGCCGAAAGAGAGGAAAGTTACAATCAAGTCTGAAAAAATCAGCCAGTTTTTTTCAGAGGAATACTCCAGCGAAGAGATTGAGGGGATTATCCTGCAATTATTGGAGGAATGGCAGAAGAAACAGTAAAGGGGGTGCGGTAAAATGGGTAAACAGATGCAGTTTGATTATTACTATGGGATTGAAGCAGAACAGTTTTCCTTTTATCGTGTTCCTCGGTTGCTGATTAAAGACGAGCGTTTCAAGGGGCTTAGCAGCGATGCCAAGCTCCTGTACGGTCTGATGCTTGATCGTATGTCACTGTCTATGAAAAATGGCTGGTTGGATGAAGAAAACAGAGCCTATATCATTTATACTCTTGATAATGTCATGGAGGATTTGGGATGTGCAAAAGCAACCTGTGTTAAGATTATGAAAGAGTTGGACAGCGATAATGGGATAGGATTGATCGAAAAGAAACGCAGGGGACTTGGAAAACCGGATATTATTTATGTAAAGAATTTTGCCACAATAGGAGAAGCAGAGGAAGAAACGCCTGCAAATGCTGATGTTTCCACAGAAGTTCAGGATTTGAACCTCAAGAGTTCTAAAAGTTATACTTCCAGAAGTTCAGAAACTGAACTTCAAGAGGTTCAAAAAGCAGACTTCCAGAAGTCTAAAAATTTTACTTCAAGAAGTACAATATCTGAACTTGCGGAAGTTCAAAAAGCAGACCCTAATTATACTAACTATAATCATACTAACCAGAGTAATATTGATAGGAATTATATCAATCCTATCAATCAATCCGGCAGTGAGTTGGAAGGGGAGATTGATGTGATGGAAGATGTCAATGCTTACATGGAAATCATCAAAGAGAATATTGAGTACGAACATCACATGAAATATGGCAGATGGCAGGACAAAGGGCTGTATGAGGAATTGTGTGAGGTAATCTGCGAGATTGTATGTGTGAAGCATAAGACTGTTAAAATCGGTGGAAATGATTATCCATATGAGCTTGTAAAATCAAAGTTCCTCAAACTGAATAGCTCCCATTTGGAATATGTGATAGGATGTATGCAGGAAACAACTACGAAAATTGCAAATATCAAGGCATATATGGTAACAGCTCTTTATAATGCACCCTCAACGATGAATCATTATTATCAGCAGGAGGTGCAGCACGATATGTATGGAGGTGGCTGGAGTGAAAAGGGTATTGTTTAAGATTATACTTCCGGCAGGACTGCTTGCGGCATGGATGCTGACCTGTTATCCTGTATGTAACAAAGCAGACGGGTTCGATGTATTCCTTTACTGGATTTTGGTCGGCTGTCCCTATGGATTGCGGAAAATGTGCATGATTCATGTGCCAAAGAATTTCGGGATTGCAGGAAGTATGGGAATACTGGCATTAAACTGTGTTGTTGGAGGTCTGATCGGCGGGGTAGTAGCAATCTGGAGAATGGTTACGGTACTTGCGGAGATAATAAAGGTAATCAGGGATTACTTCTGGACACGATGTCCAAAAGTACATGAGATGACGGATAATAAAAAAGGCGTTGTTCATCGAGTCTAACAACACCTTTAATCCGTATCCGGAACGTATTCCATTATATCCTCAATCCGGCAGTCGAGTATCTGGCAAAGCCTGTTTAAGATAAGCGTTTTTACAACAAGGTTCTGCCGAAGCCGCTGAAGCTGTGCTTTATCAATGCCATAATCTTTGATAAGCTGGTACTGGCTGATTCCTTTTTCCTTTAGCGTACGCCAAAGCGGGTCGTATTTAATCATACTGAAAGCTCCTTTCCACACTTGTATTCTAAGTGCATGAAACATATAATAATATGGTGCGTGTACGCACCATAAAACATACAAGGAGAGTAAAAAAGTTATGGAACATAATGAGTTTAAGGATCAGCTATACGAAGTATTAGATGAAAATGATGTGGCTTTAGGGATTGAGGATATAGATACCTCTGATGCCGCAAATATTTTTACAATAAAAACAAGGGACGGAAGTGTTTTTGAAATAGAAACACGGAAGATTGAATAAGAGGCAGCACGATGCCTCGAAACAGGAGGTTTGCAACTGTGGAGAAAAGTTACATTACAGACATAGAACGGGAACGGTGCAAAAAGGTTGCCGCAGCCTATGCAGAACTGTATGAGCTGGAAAACATTTTGGTATTGGATGTAGGACGGTACGGTTTTGTGAAGCTGCAATATTACACACCGGAGTATGGATTTAATGATGTTATAACCTATACAGACAGTGAGAGTATGTTTGAGGACTTATGGCAGGAATGGCTTGATACCCGGCTCTATCTCTTCGCAAAGGGAACGCCGATGCTGGAAATGGGATATGAGGAAATCTTCAAATGTCTGCCGGAGGAAAAACAGAAAGAGCTTTTAGAGCAAAAAGCAGTATTTGCAAAAATGGCAGAAATAGAACTGAAATAAAACAGCGTCAGGGCAGTTATGAATTGAAAGATTTGTAGCTGCCCTTTTTTTATTGCTTTTGGACACGATGTCCAGAAGCGGAAAGGAGCAAAATGGAATCATTACGAGATGTAAAAAGAGTTATGGAACGAGAGATAGAGAAAGGGAGCTGCCCATTACAGTTTGAATATCTGGAATTTGGAGAAAAACCGTTTCAGTTCATAGAATCAGAGAAAAAGCTGAATGAGGTGCTTTCGTATTTGTTGCGGTTGGGGGAATATAGAGGATATACGGAGCATCTTGTAGGAAATAACGTGTATATGGATTTGGATATGTTGTGCCGGAAAATCCAGTTTAAGCGTACCCATTCCCCGGTGGAGCGTAGTGAAATCCATTGGAAAATACAACGCTATAAAAATAAGCTGAAGCCAGACTATGCAGGTAAGGTTTGTTTAGAAATGGTGCAGTGCATTTTCAGTCTGCCGGAAAATGCAGCGGAGAAGTGCAGAATAGTGTATGATGGACAGGAAACCTATGCTTTTGCCATGTCAAATAAGTATATCCTGGGACTTTTTACCCATTGTGAAGCTGCGAGGAAATCTGCTGTGGAGGACGGTGTGGAGTTTGTGCATCTGCCGGAGGAAGAACAGAAGATCGTCAGGCTTGAAAATGTGCGGAATGTGCTGTTTCAGACATTGTTGCTTGATAATGTTGCAGTGGAGAATGGCCTGTTCCATGCACAGATGTGTACGGTCATGCTGTTAAAGTAGAAAAAGTTGTAAATAAGATGTATAATGGGGAGGTAAAAATAAGAATTAGGAGTTGATAAGATAAATGAAATGTGCATATTGTGGTAAGGAAGCAAGAGGTACAAGAGAACATATCATTTCATCTGCAATATTAGACTTGTTTCCAGAATGTTATATAACTTTTGATGATGCGAGAAATGCAATACATGAAGCAGACCCGATGGTAAAGGATGTTTGTGCTGAGTGCAATAATAATAGAATATCCTATATTGACAGTTATGCAAAAGAATTTATAAGTAAGTACTTTGTCAAAAAGTATAAGGAAGATGATGTTGTTGAAATTGAGTATGATTATACATTGATTCAAAAAATGTTGTTGAAATACGCATACAATGACATGAGATCAAGAAAAGAGGATTGTTCTTTTTTTGATGAAGAAATACTAGAGTACCTTATGGACATAAACAATAATGTACCGAAAGATAATATTACGGTAATGTGTGGATTAGCAGTTAATGTGTCTCCAGTTCCAGATTCAATGTTTGGAAATATGAAATTGCGTTGGTGCAAATCCCCATTTTTGTATTCTAATAGTACAATTAGACATATTGATTACAATACAGGAGAAGTATTTCTGAATGAGGATATAAAAAAAGAGGAGTTTCCAGATTTAAGATTATCGTATGCTTTCAGATTTAATAGTGTACAATTATTGTTATTCTGTTGGGATAAAGAATCGACAAGTATTGAACAAAATAATATTGTTTTGGAATGTCAATATCCGTACCATTTATTAAAAAAGGGCGAAAAGCAAGCAATACTTCCTGTATGTACCGATGAATTAAATTACCATAGATTTGACCATATTCATGTTAAATGGGATGGTTTGTTTGAAGTGGGATTAATGAGAAAATATGCAAGTGGTGGAAAGTATGAGTATAAGGAATTATGTGAAAAAGAATGGTTAGAGGAAGAAAAGAAAATTAGTAAAGAACATCCAAGAGGTAAATAGCATATATGAAACAGCGTTAGGGCAGTTATAAGTCGAAAGATTTGTAGCTGCCCTTTTTTAGTGCTTCTGGCACGATGTCAAGAAGCGGAAAGGAGAGGCATGAGATATTTACTACATCGGCTGTTTGTTCCGCCTTAAAGGAACAGCAGTAAAAACGAAAGAAGGAGGTACAGATGCAGGAAGAAGTAACGCAGAAAACAATCGCCCTTGTGATTAAATCTGCAAAACTGGACGCCAGTATCCTAAAAGCTGCGATGAGAATGTATCTGAATCATCACAGAAAGCAGGCACAGAAGAAGCATGGAAAAGTGTCGGTTAAGGAACTGGTGGGAGAGGGGGCTGGTGCGTCCTCGATTGAAATTACGGACAGCAACATTAAATCTTTTGAACGGACAGCCCGTAAATACAATGTTGATTTTGCCGTAAAAAAAGATAAGACCACCGAGCCGCCGAAGTATCTGGTATTTTTCAAGGGCAGAGATGCCGATGCAATCGCACAGGCATTCAAAGAATTTGTTTATGGTAATGAGAAAAAGAAAAACCGGACTTCCGTAAGACAGAAGTTAAAGTATTTCAGAGAAGCGGCGTCACAGGATCAGAACAAAGAGAGAAGCCGACAGAAGAACAAGGACAGGGGGCAGAGCCTATGAGCAGTATCATAGAGGGAATGACCAAAGACCTGAAAACTCTCCCCAAAAGGCTGAAAACAAAGGCAGAGGGAGCAGATACCAAAAAGCTGGTGCTGCTGAATCTTCCGTATGTGCTTGCCGGATATTTCTGCAATAAGACAGCATATTTATGGAGAATGGCGGAGGGGAGTAATGCTTCCGACAAGATGATGGCAGTGATGAGTGGTATGGACAAAATGTTTTCCAATCCCCTGCCCAGTTTTTTTATGAAAGATTTGCTGATTGGAATAGTGGGTGGCGTTCTCTTAAAACTCGTTGTATACTACAAGGCAAAGAATGCAAAAAATTTCCGGCATGGAGTGGAGTACGGCTCTGCAAGGTGGGGAAATGCCAAAGATATAGAGCCATATATGGATTCTGTATTTGAAAATAATATCCTTTTGACCGCTACGGAACGTCTGATGATGTCGGGCAGACCGAAAGAGCCGAAATATGCCCGCAATAAAAATATCCTTGTGATCGGCGGTTCCGGTTCTGGTAAAACCCGGTTTTTTGTAAAGCCGAACCTGATGCAGATGCACTCCTCGTATGTAGTCACTGACCCGAATGGTAATTTACAATAAGGATAAAGGGAGCGCGCACCCTCAAGAAAGGAGGTTACACCCCATGAAGAAACAGCCGGACAAGGGAAAAATCACAGCCCTGTACGAGCGTCTTTCCCATGACGATGAGCGAGCCGGGGAAAGCGTGTCGATAGAAAACCAAAAGCGCATTTTGGAGGACTACGCCCAAAAGAACGGCTTTACGAATATCCGGCACTTCACCGATGACGGAGTGCGGGGAACGACTTTCAAGCGTCCGGGGCTGGACGCTATGCTGGAAGAAATCCGGGCGGGAAATGTGGCTACGGTCATTATCAAAGACCAAAGCAGGATTGGCCGTGATGTTGTCGAAGTGGGGCTTTTGAAGCGCACCTTTGACGAGTACCATGTACGCTTTATTGCGGCAAATGACAACCTTGATACCGCCAACGGCTTTGATATAATGTCCATTTTCCGAGATGTGATAAACGAGTGGTATGTTGCCGACACCAGCCGGAAAATCAAGACCGTTTTCAAGTCGAGAATGGAAAAGGGCTTGCGCTGCTCCGGCAGCGTCAGCTATGGCTACCTTGCGTCCAAGGAGAACAAGGGCGAATGGGTAATCGACGAGGAAGCCGCCGCCGTTGTGCGCCGTATCTTCCACAGCGTTGTTGCCGGGGAGAGTATCGCCAGCATAGCAAGGGCACTCCGCGCCGAGAAAATCCCTATCCCGTCCGAGCATTGGAAGCGGATAGGCGCACCCGTCCGGTCGGCGAAGTACACAGACCCCTACGCATGGTCAACAACAACTATCAGCTATATCCTCAAACGCCCGGAGTACACAGGGCGCAAGGTTTTAGGGAAAACCGTCTGCGAGAACTACAAGACCAAAAGCACCCGCAAGACCGCGCCGGAGGAACAGTATATTTTTGACGGGGAAATCCCCGCCATTGTGGACGAGGAAACATGGAACACCGTCCAGCGGCTTATGGGAACAAAACGCCGCGCCCCCAAGCGGCAGAACACCCCAAACCGCTTGACCGGGCTTCTCTACTGCGCCGACTGCGGCGCGAAGCTGACCCACCGCAGCAGCCTTGTGCAAGGCAAGTATCTGGACGACGCTTTTGTGTGTTCCAGCTACCGCCAGCTTACCCGCGACTGCACCATGCACTATATCCCCACCGCGAAAATGGAAGCCGCCATTCTTGCCGCAATCCAGCGCGTGAGCTGGTATGTACGGCACAATGAAGCGGAGTTTATCGAGCGTGTGCGGAAAGCCACCGACCAGCACCAAGAAAATGCCGTCAAGGAGTACCGGCAGAAAGTGAGCAAGGCGCAGCGGCGGTATAAGGAGCTGGACGGGCTTGTAAAAAAGCTGTACGAGGGAAACGCCACAGGCAAGATACCCGATAAGCACTTTACCCGTCTGCTTGCCGAATATGACGTGGAACAGACCGGGCTGGAAGCCGCTATCGCACAATGGCAGGAAGCAATCGAGAGCTGGAACGCCGACAGGCTGAAAACAGATAAGTTTATCGAGCTTGTGAGCCGCTACACCGACTTTTCCGAATTGACAACGCCCATGCTCAACGAGTTTATCGAGAAAGTGGTTGTCCATGAGGGCGAGGGGCGCGGGAACAGCCGCCGCCAGCGGATAGATATTTACCTCAACTTCATCGGCGCGTTTGAAGTCCCCGCCCATATCGTTACCCCAATGGAAGCCGAGGAACAACGCCGCCAGCAGGAGGAACAGGCGGCAAAGGAAGCCCGTTCACAGGAGCTTGCCAAAGCGCGGGAGGAAAAGCGCAAGGCAGAGAAGCGGGAGTTTACCGCGAGGAAGAAAGCGGGCTTGCTGACCCCGGAGGAACAGGCGGCAGACGAAGCGCGGTTAGCCCATAACCGGGCATGGCAAAAGGAATGGCGGAAGAAACGGAAAGCCGCCGAGCCGCCCAAGCCCCCGAAGCCGAAATCCTTAAAGGAGCTTGCCGCGCTGCAAAAGGCCGGAGCCGACCTCACGCCGGAGGAAGCAGAACGCCTTGCCGCTTACCGCGAGAGGAAAAACCGCCAGCACAAGGCATGGTATGAACGGCAGAAAGCAGCGCAGCCGCCCAAGCCCCGGACGCTCAAAGAGCTTGCCGCCGCGCAAGTCGCGGGACAGCCCCTCACGCCAGAGGAAACAGAACGCCTTGAAGCCAGCCGGAGCCGGAAGAAGAACGCCTACCAAGAACTGAAAGCCCAAGCGGAAACCGACCCCGCCGCAGCCGCCGAGCTTGCAAGGCGGCGGGCTTACCACTCGGAAGCCACCAAGAAATCCCGCCAGAAGATGTACGAGGAAGCCGCAGCCGGAAACCCCGCAGCCCAAGCCCGGTATGAGAACTTCCTTGCTGCAAGGCGGGAGAACTACCACAGGAAGAAGCACGACGAGAAAGGAGAACAAATCGCATGAGAAGATTGATTGATAACGGGAACCGCCCCATTACCCCAAAGCCCCATATCGGCCACTACGGGCGGCTGCGGAAAGCCTATCTGGAACAATACCGCCACCGCCTTTATACCGCCCTTGTAGCCAGCGAGAAGCTATACCCCCACCTTGCGGAAACAGACCGGGCGGCGCGGGATATGCTGGACTACCTCATGCCCCGCCTTGCCAGAGAAGCGGGAGCCACCGAAGCCCTCAAAGCCGCCGACCCGATGAAATGGGTAGGTTTGATGAACAACTGCAAGGCGATAGCCGAGGAAATCGTAATGCATGAGTTAATCTATGTTTAACGGTCAAGAGCCGGAAAAATCGGAAATCTTGCGATAACAGCCGCCCTGACGAACCATTCCCCGTCCGGGCGGTTTTTATCGTCAAAAACGCCGTTTTCTCCAAGTCAAGAGCCGGAGAAAACACCCGAAAAATGCCCCTATTGCATAACAGGGGCGCAGAAAGGAGAGCTTATGAGAACAGGGCTTACCAAGCGGGAAAAGACCACCGACATTTGGTTTGACGAGAAAGACCCCCTTATCCATATCCGCACCCACAACACCGCCTTGAAGAAGCGTCTGCTTGCATACAGCCGCCGTTATCCGGCGATCTGCCAGCAGACCGACGCAGACCCGGAAACGGGCTGCATGGAGTTTGATATTGAGAAAGGCCGCTTCTCTTTCCGTCTGACCGCCCCATACAGTGAGGAACGGCGGGAAGCAGCGCGGCAGTTTGCCAAGGAAAACAATGCCGCCAGCAGACTGAAATGAGGTGGATTTGTTCATAATCCTGTGCTATACTTCTCTTGAAAAAAGAACAACAAATCGAAATTTTGAGGAGGTTTACTATGATATATAAGTTTACGGAAGTATTAAACGATCTTGTTAATTATTTTATTCTTGGTGACATTTTACTACTGGAAAGTTGGAAAAGAGCCAATAATCTTTCAGACGATTTGGCAACGGAATTTACCACAAATGAAAGTGGGGATAGGGCTTTTAGTGAAGGTATTGTTATCCCCATGAGTGGCATTGAAAACTATCCTTATACCGTATTGTTTAATCTCTCTGGTGATAAACCGGAGTTGTGCAAAGGGGAAAGCCGATTGCAGTTTAGAAGGAGTGGTTATTCCCTCAAAGTGGATAATAATATGCTTATGCTTTTTACATGGCACATATTAAAACAGTTTACTCCCGAAAAAGTGAAAACTCTAATTTCTTATTACAGACAGAATAAAAAGCCAATTGTCGAACTTGCAAATGGCTGGTATCATATCGAGATTTTGGGTGGAGAAACCTTGCAGGACGGGGACTATGAGCCTACATTTGAATTTGTGATACAACCAATAGAAAATGAAGAAAAAGCCGCAAATGCTGATATGAATTTAAGCTTTGAAATTATAAGTTCTGCTTATTAAAACTAAATATATTATCCACAAGGGCAGCCGAGAAAATCGACTGCCCTTTTTCCATGCCTACGGGCAGAAAGGAGCGACCAGCTATGACGAAACCGAGGGAGAAAACCCGTGAGGAATTGACCGCCGAGATTGAGGAAGGCAAGAAGAAAATCCGGCAGTTTGAAAACCGGGAGAAAATCATCAAGCAGAAGCTATCCGTCGAGGAACGCAAGGCGAGAAACCACAGGCTTTGTAAGCGCGGCGGCTTCATGGAGAGCCTTGTGCCGGAGCTGATTGCCATGCCGGACGAGGACGCGAAAGCCTTTTTACGGCTTGCCTTGATGAGCGAGCCAGCACAGGAGTTTTTGAAAAAACGAGCCGGGGACGGGAATGCGGAGTAATCCCTTTGGAACAAAGGGCGCACTTATACACCCTTGCGGGCGTGTGCGCTCTGCCGAGGGCTCATCTCCGCACAGGGAACTTTCCCCGCGCTCCGATATGGCGACTTTGCCGCAACAAGGGGCTGCACCCCTTGCGCCGCTTACGCGGCTATCCCTGCACACCCACAAAAACAGTACACCCGCCGTTGGTGTCTGTACCATTTTTGCGGGTCTTGTTATCCTATCCGGGAGGTGATACCCATAGCCATCTATCATTGTAATATCAGCATTGTCAGCCGGGGCAAGGGCAAATCAGCCGTTGCCGCAGCCGCCTACCGAAGCGGCGAGAAAATCACAAACGAGTGGGACGGAATGACCCATGACTACACCCGCAAGCGCGGCGTTGTCCATACGGAAATCCTATTGCCGCCCCATGCCCCGCCCTCTTTCTCTGACCGCGCTACCCTATGGAACAGTGTGGAGCTTTACGAGAAAGCCGGGAACGCCCAGCTTGCCAGAGAGATTGACGCAGCACTCCCCATAGAATTATCCAGAGAGGAACAGATCCGGCTTGTCCGGGAATACTGTTCCTCTCAATTTGTTTCCAGAGGAATGTGCGTTGACTTTGCCATTCACGACACTGACAGCGGCAACCCCCATTGTCATATCATGCTTACCATGCGCCCCCTTGACGAGCGCGGCGCATGGGCGGCGAAGTCCAAAAAGGAATATGACCTTGACGAAAACGGCGAGCGCATACGCTTGCCAAGCGGCAGATATAAGACACACAAAGTTGACCTCACAGGCTGGAACGACAAGGGCAACGCGCTTTTGTGGCGCAAGGCATGGGCGGATATTTCAAACGCCTACCTTGAACGCGCCGGACACCCGGAGCGTATCGACCACCGCAGCAACGCCGAGCGCGGCATTGACGAGCTGCCTACCGTCCACATGGGCGTAGCGGCTTGTCAAATGGAGAAGAAAGGCATAGCCACCGAGAAAGGCGAGCTGAACCGGAATATCCAAAAGGCAAACCGCCTTATCCGGGAAATCCGGGCGCAGATTGGAAAGCTCAAAGAATGGATTGGCGAACTGTTCAAGGCGCGGGAAACTGCCCCGGAGCAGCCCCCGCAATCCCCCGGCCTTGCAAATCTGCTGATGAAATATTTAAGCGTTCAGAGAGAAAAGAGCCGGAAGTATTCGCAGAGTTGGCAAAGGCAGCACGCCGCCGATGAACTGAAAACCGTTGCAAAGGCGGTCAACTATCTTTCCGAGCATGGCATTTCCACCCTTGACGAGCTGGACGCTGCTCTTTCCTCTGTCAGCGATAAAGCCTATTCAATCCGGGAGGGAATGAAAACCGCCGAGCAGCGCATGAAAGAGCTGCAAAAACTCATGGAGTACGGCAGAAATTATCAAACCTACAAGCCCATACAGGACGAGTATCGGCAAATCCGCTGGAAAGGAAAACAGGAGAAGTTTGCGGAAGCCCGCCGCGCCGAGCTTACCCTATGGGACGCGGCAAACCGCTATCTCCATGCCCATTTGCCGGAGGGCGTGAAAACCCTGCCGATCTCCGCGTGGGAGAAAGAATATACCGCCCTCAAAGCACAGCGGGAAGCGGAATATGAAACGCTGAAAGATACCCGCGCCGAAGTTGCCGAGCTTCAAAAAATCCGCAAATGCGTGGATATTGCACTCCGCGCCGACCAACCGGCACAGACGCAGAGCCGCACCAAGCGGCAGGAACAGGAGCGATAAAGGAAAGGACGGGCAAGCTGTTCGGCTTGTCCGCCCTCTGTACTATTGGATGGATAAAAGGCGACTCATTTCTTTTTGAATTTTGTTACAATCTTATTTACCCATATATCTACAATTATATCACCTATGGTTGCAAGGAAATCAACTATTAAATCAATCATAAGATCACCTCTTAAATCCAACTTGCTAACCCCATTATATTTGAAATCTGTGAACAATTCAACCACAGAAAGAGAGGTATCAACCATGTATTACACCCAAGAACAGATAGACCGGGCGAACCAAGCCGACCTTGTTTCTTTCCTACAATCACAGGGCGAGCAGCTTACCCGCGCCGGAAATGAATACCGCTGGAAACGGCACGACAGCTTGACCGTCCGGGGAAACAAATGGTACAGGCACAGCCAGAGCAAGGGCGGCGGCCCCGTCGATTTTGTCATGGAGTTTTTCGGCAAGAGCTTCACCGAAGCCGTGGAACTTCTCACAGGAGAAAAGGGAGCCGTACCGCCGCCGGACAGACCTTGCCCCGCGTCCCTATCCGACTTCCGGCTACCGCCCCCAAACAGCGACAATCGAACAGCGAGGAACTACCTCACAGCAGCCCGCCGCATTGATGAAGATGTGACGGGCTTTTTCTTTGCCCGCGGCGATATTTACGAGGACGCAGCCCACCACAACGCCGTATTTGTGGGGCGGGACGAGGACGGAATACCGCGTTACGCCCACAGCAAGGGGACGGCGGGAAACTTCCGGCTTGATGTGAAAGGCAGCGACAAAGCCTTTAATTTCTGCTACCGGGGCGAGAGCGACAGGCTTTTTGTCTTTGAAGCCCCCGTTGACCTGCTCTCTTTCCTCTGCCTGTTCAAAAAGGCATGGCAGAAACAGAGCTATTTGTCATTGGGCGGCGTGGGAGAAAAAGCCCTGTTGCGTTTCCTCTCTGACCGCCCAAACATCAAGACCGTTTACCTCTGCCTTGACAGCGACCAAGCGGGAAACGACGCTTGCAGCCGCCTTGCGGAGCTTGTGCCGGAGGGATATACCGTCCACCGCCTTGTGCCGCTGTTTAAGGACTGGAACGAGGTATTGCAGCACCGGGCAGAAATCACAGACGGGAAGTATATCCGGGAAGCGGTTTACGGCTTGAAAGAGCCGCCGCAGGAAGAAACCGTCGAGATTATTCGCATGAGCGAGGTTGACACACAGACCGTTGAATGGCTATGGGAGCCGTATATCCCGTTTGGAAAAGTAACCATTGTGCAAGGCAATCCCGGCGAGGGCAAGACCACCTTTGCCCTACGCCTTGCCGCCGCCTGCACCACCGGGGGAACGCTGCCGGGAATGAAGCCCTTGCCGCCATTCCAAGTGATTTACCAGACCGCCGAGGACGGGCTGGGCGATACCGTCAAGCCCCGCTTGATAGAAGCCGAAGCCGACCTTGACCGCGTGCTTGTGATTGATGAAGCCAAGCGGGAGCTTACTCTCTCCGACGAGCGCATAGAAAAGGCAATCACGCAGAACGAGGCGCGGTTGATTATCCTTGACCCCATACAGGCGTACATGGGCGAGAAAACCGACATGAACAGGGCAAACGAAGTGCGCCCCATGTTCCGCCGCCTTGCCGATGTTGCCGAGCGTACCGGGTGCGCCGTTATCCTTATCGGACACTTGAACAAAGCTGCCGGAGGGCAGAGCGCATACCGGGGCTTAGGTTCTATCGACTTCCGCGCCGCAGCAAGGAGCGTCCTGCTGATCGGGCGCGTGAAGCGGGAGCCGAATGTGCGTGTTATCGTCCATGACAAATCTTCCCTTGCGCCGGAGGGCAAGCCCGTTGCCTTTTGCCTTGACCCGGAAACAGGCTTTTCATGGATAGGCGAATACGACATAACCGCCGACGAACTGCTATCCGGCGCGGGCGGGAACACCACCACCAAGACCGAACAGGCCGAGAAGCTGATACTTGACTTACTCGCAGACGGGAAAGAGCTTGCCAGCGAGGACATTGTAAAGGCCGCAGCCGAAGCTGGAATATCCGAGAGGACGGTTAAAAATGCCCGCCGCAATCTTGATACCCGGATAGAAGTCATACGCCGGGGAAATCAATGGTACTATCGCAGGAACGAAGCCAAGAGTGCAAAGTAAGAATGCAATCCGTAGATACCTTTGCATTGTTGCACCCTTGCACCCTTACCCGATATGACCGCCTCATGTGCCGACCACATGGGGCTTTATCTTTGAAAGGAGAGCCTATGAACAATGAAACCAGCAAGACCAGCACCCCCGCAGCCGTTTCCCCTCTGACCGCCAAACCCGACCTTGTGAAGAACATCGGCGGCACGACCTTTGACATTCATATCCATTTCAGCGAAACCAGCCGGGAAACCTTTACGGACAAGGTTGTGCGCCTTATCCAGAACGACAGCGGCGATGAAACCGCTTAAAAGCAAGATACTATTTTCTTGTTCCTTATTGACAAAACCCGAAAGGGACGGTGCTGGTGGAGTGCGGAAAGATGCTGAAACGGGGAAAGTACAAAATCAAAGTTCTAAATACCATAAACTTTGCAAAATCCATGCACTACAATCCTTTCGCCTATCTTCGGAGCGAAAAGGATATTTTGAAACTCGTCAACACGATTATAGTCAACACCAAAGGAGAGGGACAGCAATCCGGTGAGGACTTCTGGGTTAAGGCTGAAAAACTCTACTATACGGCACTTATCGCCTACATCTGGTACGAAGCACCGGAGGAGGAACAGAATTTCGCTATGTTGATTGATTTGATTGATGCAAGCGAAGCGAGAGAGGACGATGAGAATTTCAAAAATGCCGTAGATTTGCTCTTTGAGGAGCTGGAGGAAAAAGACCCGAACCATTTTGCCGTAAGGCAGTATAAGAAATATAAACTTGCGGCAGGAAAAACAGCAAAGTCGATTCTGATTAGCTGCGGTGCAAGGTTAGCACCATTTGATATAAAAGAGCTGCGTGACCTGATGGAATATGATGAACTGGAGCTTGACACTCTGGGAGAGCAGAAAACAGCGTTGTTCGTTATTATTTCTGATACGGATTCCACATTCAATTTCGTGGTATCAATCATGTATTCCCAGCTCTTTAATCTGCTTTGTGATAAGGCAGACGATGTTTATAACGGAAGGCTCCCGGTTCATGTGCGTATGCTCCTTGATGAGTTTGCGAACATCGGGCAGATTCCACAGTTTGAGAAGCTGATTGCTACCATTCGTAGCCGTGAAATATCAGCTTCTATTATTTTGCAGTCAAAGTCACAGCTCAAAGCAATTTATAAGGACAATGCAGATACCATAGAGGGTAACTGTGATACCACCCTGTTTCTCGGAGGGAAGGAAAAGACCACACTAAAGGAATTGGAAGATGTACTGGGGAAAGAAACGATTGATTTATACAATACCTCAGACACAAGAGGTACAAGCCAGTCCTACGGTCTGAATTATCAAAAGACAGGAAAGGCTTTGATGTCACAGGACGAGATTGCGGTCATGGACGGTGGAAAATGTATCATGCAGCTTAGAGGTGTCAGACCATTTTTCTCGGATAAATTCGATATAACGAAGCACAAGAGGTACAAAGAGCTGTCCGATTATGACAAGAAAAACGCCTTTGATATGGAACAGTATGTGAAACATCTGCACCACATGAAGCTCACAGAAAAGACAAAGGTAGACGAAGCCTTTGAATGTGGGGAGATTTCCCCGGATACAACTGAATAATGTTTTGGACACGATGTCCAGAGGTACAGGAGTTTTGCAGATGAAAGCAATGCTCCTTATTTTTTACTTAAAAACAAGTCTTAAGAAAGAATGAGGTAAATCAATATGGCATTTTTTACAACAGCAGTAACAGGATTAAAGACCGTTGTGACAGCAATCGGAGCAGGCGTGGCAGTATGGGGCGTTATCAATCTTCTGGAGGGTTACGGAAATGATAATCCGGGTGCCAATGCTCATGTGCCATAAAGTAACACACAAGAATTTGATAGACAGCAGCCCATTATTCCGATATTGCCTTACGCACGCATCTTGTAACTTTTTCGTTAAGACTATTGACTCTGATACCTCGAAAGAGATATAATATAGTTGCTACTTAGCAAGCCTAAGTAGCGAAACTAAAGAGAGGCGACGATATGAATAACAAATATGTCCAGCAATTCAAAAAAGGCTCTCTGGAAATGATACTCTTATGCCTAATCGGACGCAAGGAAACTTATGGATATGAAATTATAACCGAATTGAACAATAGTGCGTCTGTTTTGGGATATGCGAAAGAGGGAACCATTTACCCTATTCTGTATCGTTTACAGGAAGCAGAACTAATCAAATGCCGATTGGCTCCGGCTGCGGCAAATGGCGGCTCAAAAAAGTATTATTCTTTAACTGATAAAGGCAGGAATGTACTTGATGAACTAATCTTATTTTGGTCAAGCTATGAAAACTGCGTAAACGGCTTTATAGAAAGTTATCAACAAGCGAGGGTGTCCAAATGAAAGAACAATATATCAAACAGGTTGAAAAGGAACTATCTTTACCACGCAAAATGAAAAAAGAGGTTGTGCGTGACTTGAATGAAGTTTTTGCGTCTGCTATGGAGCATGGAGAAACAGAGCAACAGGTTATCCAACGTTTGGGCACACCAAAAGAATTTGCAGACAGCACCGCAGAACAGTTTGGCATTGATAACACCACATTGAAAAAAAGGAACGGTATCATTTCTACTCTTGTTGCGCTTGTTATCGCGGTTGCTGCCTTTTCGGTATATGCTGTTGCACAATCAGGAAAAGTACCAGAAGGAGCAATCGGACAGGCAGACGCGACAACAAATATACAGATTGAGGGCGCATTTGCCTTTGATGTTTCACAAATCCTTTTGACTATTGGGTTTGTAGCAACGGCTATTGCTGTTTTGTTAATTATTAGAACCATACACAAAAACAGGAGGTAACCAATGAAGAAGTATATTTCTGTATTCGCAATCATGCTTATGATTTTTTTGGCTGCGTGTTCTAATCAAAATATCTCATCTGCACCAACCAGCAATGAGAGCAATACACAATCTAACAGTGTTACAAAATTGGAAGAGGGCGTTTGGCCTGCGAATGAGTACACGGAGGGGCTTCCTGTTCCGCCTGGTACGGTTGCATGGGCTACACTTGATACAGAACATGGGAATTGCAGTATCAACCTTACCGGCGTTAGCGAAAACGACTATAACGAGTACATGGAGATTTTGAACCAAGAAGGCTTTTCCGTAATTGAAAATGTGTCAGAGGAAATCGAGGGAGAAAACTATGTTTCTATCGGAACACTTTTGTCAAATGAAGAAAAGTGGATAAGCATCAGCTATGTTCCAGACAGTTTCGGTATCTACATTTCTTTTGTCAACAACTGAATGAACATAACGAAATAGCAAAGCCAGTCGAGCCAGTCAACGGTTAAGATGAACGGCGCATACGCGCCGCCGTTGACAGCCCCGCCCGCCTTTGCTGGCAGGCAATCAAGGGGTGGACAGCAAGGAGTGCTGCCCGCCCCGTACTATTATTCAGAGAGGGGGAATTTCCATGACCGAGATTGAAGCCTATCAAGAGTATATCCGGTGCAAGCACAACGCCTTTTGTAAAGCCGTTATTCGGTATGCCGCCATCGGGAAAATCATACGGCTGCGGCAGAAATGGGAACGGGAAATTTCCCTTGACTATCTGACAAATGAGAAGTTTGTCCAGTTTGCCGAGCCGGAGCCGGACGAAGAACACCCCTTTATCGTCTGCGGCCAGACCGTCCTGCTCTGCAACGTCACCCTTGCCGCTGCACTCTCGACTTTGCCGGAACAAGCGCAGGAAGAAATCTTCCGCTACTATTTCCTGCACCAGCCGCAGCGCGTGATCGGTGCGTACTTTGGTCAAACACGCAGCACAGCGGGGCGGCATATCCAACTTGCCTTGCAGCGGTTACGGGAGGAAATGGAGGTGAGCCGCCATGAGTAGGCTACTTCCCTATGAAACCATTGTCAAAGCCCATGAAGGCGACCCGGAAGCCGTGGACGCAGTTCTTTCCCACTATGCCGGATATATCCGATACTTTTCCAAAATGAACGGGCAAGTCAATGCCGAAGTTGAGGACTATGTGAAAGAACGGTTGATTGCCTGTCTGCTCAAATTCCAATTTGACTACCCGCCGGACGAGCCATAAAAACTGAATACTTGCCGCCCACCGGCGGCCATCGAAAGCAGTAAGTCTTGAAAAAGATTTACTGCTTTTTTCTATTCTATTTCCGGCCATTTTGCCCCTTGCCGGTTGCAGTAGTGAGTGAAAAGAAAAATTCTCTACCCCGCCAGTTGCCAAAAAGCTGTTGCCCGGATTACAGGAGCAAAAGGAAATTTGAGAAAATCCCCGTCCAGCGGGTAGATGACGGTCTTTGAAATGTATCTTTAGCGGAAAGGAAAAAAGACCGCCTACAGCGGGCAGCAAAGCCCTTTTCGAGCGTTATATTAGCGGAAAATGAGAAGCCCCCATATGCGCCGGGGTTTGCAGTTACGGAGAGCAAGTTTCTACCACGGTGCCAAAATCCGCAATTCTGCGGTTTTTGCCCCTCGCGGGAAACTTGTTGGGGAGTGCCTTCCCCAAACCCTGCTTTGCGGCTTACGCCGCTTATCCCCGCCGCGCTCATGCGGCAAGAAAGGAGGTCACGACCATGCGAAAGAAATACAACACGCCCCACCGCAGCCGCGTTGTGAAAACCCGGCTGTCCGAAGATGAATACGCCGACTTCACAGCGCGGCTTGCGCCCTATGGTATCAGCCAGTCCGAATTTCTCCGGCAGGCGATACGGCGGGCGACCATACGCCCCGTAATCCATGTGTCGGCGGTCAATGATGAACTGCTTTCCGCTGTCGGGAAGTTGGCCGCCGAGTACGGCAGGATCGGCGGCAACCTCAACCAGATAGCCCGGTATCTGAACGAGTACGGCGCACCTTACAATGCGCTGTCCGGCGAGGTACACGCCGCCATAGCCGACCTTGCCGCCCTCAAGTATGAAGTCCTCAAGAAAGTAGGTGACGCGGTTGGCAACACTCAAGCATATCAACTCTAAAAACGCCGACTACGGAGCCGCCGAACAATACCTGCTTTTTGAGCATGACGAGTTTACCATGAAGCCCGTCCTTGATGAATCCGGCAGGCTTATCCCCCGCGAGGACTACCGGCTGTCCACGCTGAACTGCGGCGGGGAGGATTTTGCCATTGCCTGTATGCGGGCAAATCTCCGCTATGGAAAGAACCAGCGGCGGGAAGATGTGAAAAGCCACCACTACATCATCAGCTTTGACCCACGGGACGCAGCGGACAACGGCCTGACCGTAGACCAGGCGCAGGCGTTGGGTGAGAAGTTTTGCGCCGAGCATTTCCCCGGCCACCAAGCCCTTGTATGCACCCACCCGGACGGCCATAACCACAGCGGCAATATCCATGTGCATATCGTCATCAACTCCCTGCGGATTTACGAAGTCCCGCTTCTGCCCTACATGGACAGACCAGCCGACACAAGGGAGGGCTGCAAGCACCGCTGCACCAACGCCGCTATGGAATATTTCAAGAGTGAAGTCATGGAAATGTGCCACCGGGAGGGGCTTTACCAAATCGACCTCTTGAACGGCAGCAAGGAACGGATAACGGAACGGGAATACTGGGCGGCAAAGAAAGGGCAGCTTGCCCTTGATAAAGAGAACGCTGTCAGAGAAGCCGCAGGACAGCCGACCAAGCCCACCAAGTTTGAAACGGACAAGGCGAAGCTGCGCCGGACGATACGGCAGGCACTTTCCCAAGCTGGCAGCTTTGACGAGTTTTCTTCCCTTTTGCTGCGGGAGGGCGTGACCGTCAAGGAGAGCCGGGGGCGACTTTCCTACCTCACGCCGGACAGGACGAAGCCTATCACAGCCCGGAAGCTGGGGGACGATTTTGACAAGGCTGCTGTCCTTACCCTGCTCACGCAGAACGCCCGCAGAGCCGCCGAACAGACCACAGCCATACCCGAATACCCCTACACCCAAAAGGAACGCTTGCGGGAGGAAAAAGCCGCAAAAACCACCCCGGCAGACAACACCTTGCAGCGCATGGTTGACCGGGAAGCCAAGCGAGCCGAGGGCAAGGGCGTGGGCTATGACCGCTGGGCGGCAAAGCACAACCTAAAGCAGATGGCGGCTACCGTTACCGCCTATCAGCAGTATGGCTTTTCTTCCCCGGAGGAACTGGACGAAGCCTGTTCTGCCGCTTATGCCGCCATGCAGGAAAGCCTTACGGAGCTGAAGCAGGTGGAAAAGACGCTGGACGGGAAAAAGGAGCTGCAACGGCAGGTGCTTGCCTATTCCAAGACCCGCCCTGTCCGGGACGGGCTGAAACAGCAGAAAAACGCCAAAGCAAAAGCAGCCTACCGACAGAAGCACGAAAGCGACTTTATTATAGCAGACGCAGCCGCCCGCTATTTCAGGGAGAACGGCATTTCCAAGCTGCCGAGCTATAAAGCCCTGCAAGCAGAGATTGAAACCCTTATCAAAGAGAAAAACAGCGGCTACAACGATTACCGGGCAAAACGGGAGGAATACCGCCGCTTACAGACTGTCAAGGGCAATATCGACCAGATTTTACGCCGGGAGCGCAAGCCTGTGAAAAGGCAGGAACAGGAGCGATAAAAACCACCCCAAAATGTACCCGAACCCATACAGAACAAGGGGGCTGCCCCGTACCCTATCCGCAATACCAAAGGATTTTTTAACGGGCTTACAGGGCAGAAAAACCCCGAAAATGATACCGAGATGATACAGAATTACCGCCGATACCGCCACACCAGCGGAAACGGCAGAAAGGAGCGCACCCATGCCAAGAATGAGCAAGAAACGGCGGCTGGAATGGTCTTTTTTCCTGCGGCAAGTAAAAGTCGGGAATACCACCTGCGACCGTATCACATACAACGACCTCTGCCGGGGCTGTACACATAGCTGCAAGCAGAGCTTCCGGGCGGTTATCATACTCTGCCCCCGCTACTACTCCAAACGCCGGAAAAAGGAGGACAGGGACAATGGCAGATAACCGCAAGTATTACTACCTCAAGCTGAAAGAGAACTTTTTTGACAGCGACTCCATTGTGCTGCTGGAAGATATGAAAGACGGGATTTTATATTCCAATATCCTCTTGAAGCTGTACTTAAAATCGCTGAAAAACGGCGGGAAGTTGCAGCTTGACGAGCATATCCCCTACACAGCGCAGATGATAGCGACACTGACCCGCCACCAGATAGGGACGGTTGAAAGGGCTTTAGAGATTTTCCGGCAGTTGGGGCTTGTGGAGCAGCTTGACAGCGGGGTTTTTTATATGACCGACATTGAGCTGATGATAGGACAGTCCTCTACCGAAGCCGAGCGGAAACGGGCTGCAAGACTGGAAAACAAGGCACTTTTACCGCCCCGGACAAAAGGCGGACATTTGTCCGACATTCGTCCACCAGAGATAGAGATAGAGTTAGAGAAAGAGATAGAGATAGAAAAAGAGAGAGAGGGAGAAACGGGACACCCCGTCCCCGCTGCTTATGGCAGATACAACAATGTGATACTGACCGATACAGAGCTTTCCGGGCTGAAAACAGAGCTGCCCGACAAGTGGGAGTATTATATTGACCGGCTTTCCTGCCATATCGCTTCCACCGGGAAGCAGTACCACAGCCATGCAGCCACCATTTACAAGTGGGCGCAGGAGGACGCTGCCAAAGGCAAGGCTGCCCCGAAACAGGGCATACCCGATTATTCATGCAAGGAGGGCGAGAGCTTATGAAAAACGAGATTGAAGCTATGATTACGGACATTACAACCACTACCGCCGAAGCGGAGGACTACACAGGCGAGGACGGGCTTTTATACTGCGGCAAGTGCCATACGCCAAAAGAAGCATACTTTTCAAAAGAAACCGCCCAATGGTTAGGGCATGACCGACACCCGGCAGAGTGCGACTGCCACCGGGCAGCCCGTGAAAAGCAGCAAGCCGCCGAAAGCCGACAGAAGCACCTTGAAAAAGTGGAGGACTTGAAACGCCGGGGCTTTACCGACCCCGCTATGCGGAACTGGACATTTGAGCATGACAACGGCAGAAACCCACAGACCGAAACCGCCCGCTTTTATGTGGAGAGCTGGGAAACCATGCAGGCTGAAAATATCGGCTACCTGTTTTGGGGCGGCGTGGGGACAGGAAAAAGCTACCTTGCTGCCTGTATCGCCAACGCCCTTATGGAAAAAGAGGTTGCCGTCTGCATGACAAACTTTGCAACGATACTCAATGACCTTGCCGCCAGCTTTGAGGGCAGGAACGAATATATTTCCCGCCTTTGCAGCTACCCCCTGCTGATACTTGATGATTTTGGTATGGAGCGAGGGACAGAATACGGGCTGGAACAGGTTTACAGCGTGATTGACAGCCGTTACCGAAGCGGCAAGCCGCTGATCGCCACGACCAACCTCACGCTGGAGGAATTGCAGCACCCGCAGGACACGCCCCATGCCCGTATCTATGACAGGCTGACTTCCATGTGCGCCCCTGTCCGCTTCACGGGCAGCAACTTCCGAAAGGAAACCGCACAGGAAAAGCTGGAACGCTTAAAGCAACTGATGAAGCAGCGAAAGGAGAGCCTATGACAGAAACCAAACAGACAAGCACCACCAAAACAGACCGCCGCCCGGACTGTGTAACGGAAATCCGCATGGGCAACTCCGTCCTTACCGTTTCCGGCTTCTTCAAGCAGG